>NZ_JBHJSJ010000084.1:0-30515 GCF_042268845.1 Kitasatospora sp. NPDC056273
CCGCCCACCGGGGCCTCCGGGTTTGTTCGGTCACCCGAGCGGGACCTCCAACTGCCGGGCCAGGTCCGCGACCAGGGCGTCCAGCCAGCCCCGGACGGTGCCCGGGTCGAACAGGTCGGCGTCGTACTCGACCTGCCCGAGGTAGCCGTCGGCGTCCGGGGTGAGCGAGAACGCGCAGTCGGCGCGGGCGGAGTGGCCGGGGATGTCCTCGATCTCGGCGGTCAGGCCGGGGAGGTCGAGGCCGATCGGCGGGGTGCTCTGGACGGCGAGTACGACCTGCGGGTAGCCGACGGGCATGGGGACGCCGCGCTCCCGCAGCGGTTCGACCAGCAGGCCGAACGGCATCAGGGAGTGGTCGAGGGCGGAGGCGATCGCCTCGGCGGCGTGGTCCACCAGGGCCCCGAAGCCGCTCTCGCTCCGGGTGGGCACCAGGATCGGCATGCTGCTGGTGAGCAGGCCGACCACCCGTTCGTCGGCCGGCCGCCTGCGGTTGGCGTTGGAGAGCAGGATCAGTGTCTCCGACGCGCCGCTGAGCGAGCCGAGCAGCCGGGCGAAGGCGGCGACGACGACGGCCGAGGCGGTGGTGGAACGGGCGGCGGCGTAGCGCCCGACCGCCTCGGCCACCGCCGCCGGGACCCGGAACTCGGCCGTCTCGCCGAGCCCGGAGCGCTGCTCGGGACGCGGCCGGTCGGTGGGCAGGTCCGCCGCGAGCGAGGCGCCGCCGAGGACCTCGGCCCAGTGGTCGGCGGCCGCCGCCATGGAGGCCCGGTTGACCACCGTCCGCTCCCAGCAGGCGTGGTCGGTCATCCGGCCGGCCTCCCCGGGCAGCGGCCCGCCCGTACGGTAGAGCGCGCTCAGGTCGGCCAGCACGGTGGCCAGCGACCAGCCGTCCACCGCGATGTGGTGGATGGTCAGCAGCAGCACCCACTCCTCCGCCGCCGGGCGCAGCAGCCGGGCGCGCAGCAGCGGGGGCGCGGTCAGGTCGAAGGGGCGGGCGACCTCGGCCTCCAGGGCCGCGGCGAGGGCCGCGTCCCGTTCGGCGGGCGCGAGCCCGCGCAGGTCGTCGACCGGGACGTCCAGCGGGGTGTTCGGCAGCACCTGCTGGAGCCCCCCGAGCTCGCTCTCCAGGAACCGGGTCCGCAGGCTCTCGTGCCGCTCGGTCACCGCCGTCAGCGCGGTGGCCAGCCGCTCGGGCTCCAGCGGCCCGCGCAGGGTGATCCGGTGGGTGATGTTCCACACCGCCGGATCGGCCGCCGCGCGGTGGGCCTTGCGCAGCCGCCACTGGGTCACCCCGGCGGGGGCGGCGGACAGCGCCGCCCCGTCGCCGGTCAGGGTGGTCAGCAGCCGGTCGCGGTGGGCCCGGACGAGGCCGGTGACCTCCTCGTCCATCGCGCCCGCGGGGGCCAGGTAGCCGAGCTTCTCACCGGTGGTGCGCAGCACGATCTCGCGCTCGTCGAGCAGCTTGAGGAGCCGCGCCCACCCCTCCTCGTTCTCCTCCGCCGTGCTCACAGGGTGCCCTCCTCGAAGGCCGGGGCCGGGGCCTGCTCGGCGGCCGGCTGGTGGGCGGCCATCGCGCGGATGGTCGGGCGGCGGAAGAAGTCCAGCACGCCGATCCGCACGCCGGTCTCCTCGCGGACCCGGTTCAGCAGCCGGGTGGCGGCCAGGGAGTGCCCGCCGAGGTCGAAGAAGGAGGTCTCCACCCCGGCGGGGCGGCCGAGCTCCTCCTCCCAGAGCTGTTGCAGGCTGCGCTCCAGCCCGGTGGCCGGGGCGGCCTGCGGCTCGTCCGCGCCGAGCGGGCGCGGCTCGGGCAGGGCGGCGGTGTCCAGCTTGCCGTGCGGGGTGAACGGCAGGGTGTCGACGGTGGCCCAGAGGCTCGGGACCATGTAGTCGGGCAGCAGGTCGGCCAGGCGGTCGGCGATCCCGGGCAGGTCGGCGGCCGCGCATCCGACGTACCCGGCGAGCACGGTGCCCGCCGGAGTACGGCGTGCCGTCACGGCGGCGGCGTGCACGCCGGGCAGGCCCAGCAGCACGGTCTCGATCTCGCCCGGCTCGACCCGGTAGCCGCGCACCTTGACCTGGCGGTCGGCCCGGCCGAGGTACTCCAGGCGGCCGTCCGGGCGCCAGCGGCCGAGGTCGCCGGTGCGGTAGCTGCGGCCGTCGGGGGTGTCGGTGAAGACGGCGGCGCTCTCCTCGTCGCGGCCGATGTAGCCGATGCCGACCTGGACGCCGAGGGCGTGGATCTCGCCGACCGCGCCGGGCGGCACCCGGCGTCCGGAGGCGTCGAGCAGCACGATCCGGCTGCCCGGGGTCGGGCGGCCGATCGGCGCGTACTCCGGGCCGTCCGGTTCGATCTCACCGGCCGTCAGCGCGTGGGTCTCGGTCGGGCCGTAGTGGTTGACCAGCCGGCAGCCGGGGTTGCGGCCCAGGAAGGCCCGCAGCCCGGGGGTGAGCAGCACCTGCTCGCCGCCCGAGATCAGCTCCCGCAGGTGCGGCACCGGCTCCTCGCCGAGCGCGTCGGCCAGTGCGGCCAGCGGGGTGTACGGCAGGTGGACCCGTTCGGCCCGGGTGGCCCGGACGACGGCGGCCAGCGCCGTCACGTCGTAGCGGGTCTCCTCCTCGATCAGCAGCAGGGTGCCGCCGCCGGCCAGCGTGGTGAGGATCTCCTGGACGCTGACGTCGAACCCGCAGGAGGCGTACTGGAGGGTGCGGGCCGCGGGGTGGTCGGCGACGTTCCAGGCCACGAAGTGGGCCAGGGCCAGCGAGTGCATCAGCACGCCCTTGGGGCGGCCGGTGGACCCGGAGGTGTACAGCAGGTACGCGGGTGCCTGTGCCGAGGGGGCGGGCAGCGGGGGCAGCGCGGCGGGGTCGGCGTCGGCCGGGGCGGTGCCGGTGAGCACCGTCGGTACGGTCAGGCCGAGCTCCTTCGGGGCGTCGTCCGTGGTGGTGAGCAGGACGACCGGCGCGCTGTCCTGGACGATCAGCCGGCAGCGCTCGGGGCCCTGGAGGACGTCGACCGGGACGTGGACGGCGCCGAGGCGCAGGATGGCGAGCAGCCCGGCCACCAGGTCCAGCGAGCGGGGGAGCAGCACGCCCACCCGGCTGCCCTCGCGGACGCCGGCCGCGAGCAGCCGGCCGGCCAGGTCCTCGGAGCGGGCCAGCAGCGTCCGGTAGTCCGTCTCGCTGCCGTCGGCGGCGACCACCGCGGTCTGTTCGGGCCGCTCGGCCGCGGTCGCGGCGATGGTGGCCAGCGGGTGCTCGGGGTCCTGGGCGGCGGCCGGCCCGCACTCCAGGGCGGTGTCGGCAGGCGCCACGGCCAGTTCGGCGAGCGGGCGCTCCGGGTCGGCGACGGCGGCCGTGAGCAGCCGCTCGAAGGCGCCGAGCAGCCGGTCGACGGTGGCCCGGTCGAACAGGGTGTCGGCGTACTCCACGTGGCAGCGGATGCCGTCGGGCAGGCTGGTCAGGAAGAGCGTCAGGTCGAAGGCGGCGCGGTCGGCGACGTGGTCCAGCGGACGGGCCGTCACCCCGGGCAGGTCCAGCTCGAAGACCATGTGGTTCTCGAACTCGACCATGACCTGGAACAGCGGGTTGCGGCTGGTGTCGCGCTGCGGGTTCAGCTCCTGCACCAGCACCTCGAAGGGCAGCTGCTGGTGCTCGTAGGCGTCCAGGGCGGTGGACCGGACCCGGCCCAGCGCCTCGGCGAAGGCCGGCTCGCCGGACAGGTCCAGGCGCAGCGCCAGCGTGTTGACGAAGAACCCGACCAGGTCCTCGGTGCCCTCGGCCCGGTTGGCCACCGGGGTGCCCAGCACGATCTCGTCCTGGCCGGCGTAGCGCTGCAGGACGCCGGCGAAGCCGGTCAGCAGCACCATGAACAGGGTCGAGCGCTTGGACCGGGCCAACTCCCGCAGGCCGTCGGAGAGTTCGGCGGGCAGGTGGTGGACGAAGGAGCGGCCGCGACCGTCCGGCACCGCGGGGCGCGGCCGGTCGGTGGGCAGGGCCAGCACCGGCAGGTCGCCGCCGCCGAACACCTTGCGCCAGTGGGCCAGGCTCTCGTCGTACTCGCCCTCGGCGACCCGGGCCCGCTCCCGGGCGGCCTCGGCCGCCGGGCCGGTGGCCAGCACCGGCAGGTGGGCGGCCCGGCCCTCCTGGGCGGCCAGGTACAGCTCGCCCAGCTCGCGGGTGATCACCACGGTGGACAGGGTGTCGATCACGATGTGGTGCATCGACAGGACCAGGACGTGCCGCTCGGCCGCCTGCTCCAGCAGCAGGGCCCGGAACAGCGGGCCCTCGGCCAGGTCGAAGCGGTGCGCGCCCTCGGCGGCGACCAGGTCGGCGACGGCGTCCTCGGCGGCCGGGTCGGCCGTGATCCGCTGAAGGACCGGGCCGGCGGGCGGCGCCAGCACCTGCTGGAACGGTTCGCCGTCCTGCTCCCGGAAGACGGTGCGCAGCGCCACGTGGCGTTCGACCAGCCGGCGCAGCGCGGTGTCCAGCGCCTGGGGGTCGAGCGGGCCGTCCAGGGCGATCGCCTTGACCTCGTTGTACTGGCCGCCGTCGGGCAGCATCCGGTGCAGGAACCACATCCGCTGCTGGGCGTACGACAGTTGGGCACCGCGCAGGGTGTCCCGGCGCAGGGCGTCGAGCTGCGGCAGCCCGGTCGCCACCAGTTCGGGGGAGAGGCCGAAGTCCACGAAGGCGGCGATCTCGTCGGCGCCGGCCGCCCGCAGCTCGGACAGCACCCCCTGGACGGTCTCCGGCGTGCCGATCAGCGCGCGGGAGGCGCAGTACCGCTCGTACGCGCGCTCCAGCACGTACTCCAGGTCCTCCTCGCGGGCGTTCGCGAAGTCCAGGGTCAGGCCCAGGCTGTTGGCCATCTGCCCGAACAGCGAGAGCGAGGAGCGCAGGTAGTGGCAGAACGGCCGGTAGGCCTGCTCGCGGGCGGTGGCCAGGTCGGTGCCCAGGTAGGTGTGCACCAGAACGACCACCCGGCCGGCCTCGGGGTCGAGGCCGTGCTCGGCGCGGGTGCGCCGGTAGACGGCGATGTTCTCGGCCAGCTGGGCGACGTCCTGGGTCATCAGGTTGGTGATGACGCCGAGGTCGTGCCGGGCCGCCTCGCGGAAGCTGTCCGGGTTGCCGACGATCGCGGTGAACATCGGCGGCAGGTCCTGCAGCGGGCGCGGGTGGAGGGTCACCTCGATCGGCTCACCGTTGCCGTTGCGGCCCTGGTACGGCTCGCCGCGCCACAGCGACCGGACGGTGTCGATCTGCCGGTGCATCAGCTCCTTGTGGCTGCCGTAGCGCTCGGGGAAGAACAGGAAGTCGTTGGGGTGCCAGCCGCTCGCGCAGCCCAGGCCGACCCGGCCGCCGGACAGGTTGTCGACCACCGACCACTCCTCGGCCACCCGTACCGGGTGGTGCAGCGGCAGCACGGCGCAGCCCGCGTTCAGCCGGATCCGGCTGGTCTCCCGGGCCAGGGCGGCGGCCAGCACCGAGGGGTTGGGGAAGATGCCGCCGAAGGAGTGGAAGTGGCGCTCCGGCAGCCAGACGGAGTGGAAGTCGTGCCGGTCGGCGAAGCGGGCGCTCTCCAGGACGATGCGGTACTTCTCGTCGTCCGGGGAGTCCAGCGGGTAGTCGCCGAAGAAGTAGAGGCTGAAGTCCACCGGCCGCTGCGGGTCGCTGACCGGCTCGTACGGGAGCGCCGGGGCGGGGGCGCCGCCCACCGTCTCGGCGGGTACGGTCGCGGCGGGCGCCGGGAGCTCGGCGGCCGGCCGCGGGGCCGGCAGGCGGACGCCGGGCGAGGCCGGGAAGAAGCCGCCGCGCCGCAGGTCGCGTAGCGACTCGCGGACCGCGTCGGCCACGAACTCCAGGTCGCCGTCGGTGTGGGCGGTGGAGAGGAAGAAGTTGCGCCACTCCCACACGTAGACCCCGCGGGTCAGCAGGTGCGGGAAGAGCAGCTCCATGTCGGCCCGGGGCTCGAACCGGAAGAGCGAGCCGAAGTGGGCCAGCCGCAGCGGGAACTCCTCCTCCTCGAAGAAGGTGTTCAGGGTGGTCGCCAGCTCGTCGGTGCGGGCGTTCAGCCGCTCCTGGAGGCCGGGGCCGGCCGCCTTGAGGTGGCGCAGCACCGCGCCCGCGGCGGTCATCGCCAGCGGGTGCTGGATGTAGGTGCCGCCGAAGAAGGTGGTGTCCTTGGGCGGGTAGCTGTCGTCCCCGTAGTCCCAGTGGCCGCCGTCGATCCCGTCCATGATGTCGGCCCGTCCGGCGATCGCGCCGATCGGGTAGCCGCCGCCCAGCACCTTGCCGTAGGTGGACATGTCCGGGGTGACGCCCCAGAAGCCCTCGGCGCCGCGCAGGTGCGGGCGGAAGCCGGTGAGCATCTGGTCGAAGACCAGCACGATGCCGAGCCGGGTGGTCAGTTCGCGCAGCGAGCGGACGAAGTCGACGGGCTGGCGGCCGGGGTGGCGGCTCTGCACCGGCTCGACCAGGACGGCGGCGATCCGGTCGCCGTGCTCCTCGATGACCTTGAGGCTCTCCGGGTCGCCGTACCGCAGCACCAGCAGGTCGGCGACCGCGCTGCCCGGGATGCCGATGGACACCGGGACGGTCTCCCGGTCGGCGCCGCGGCCCAGCGTCCGGCCCAGGGTCTGGTCGGAGTGGCCGTGGTAGGAGCCCTCGAACATGACGATCTTGTCCCGGCCGGTGTGCGCGCGGGCCAGCCGGATCGCCCCGGCGTTCGCCTCGGTGCCGGAGTTGGCGAAGGCGACCCGCTCGGTGCCGGTCAGCTCGGCCAGCAGCTCGGCGGCCTCGCCGGTCTCCGGGCCGCGCGGGCCCAGCCGCAGGCCCGAGGACAGGTGCTCGCGGACGGCCTCGGAGACGAACTCCGGGTCGTGGCCGAAGAGCAGGACGCCGAAGCCCATGGTGATGTCGACGTACGGGTTGCCGTCGACGTCCTCCAGCCGGGAGCCCCGTGCCCGGCGGGCGGCCAGCGGGTAGAGCATCTCCTTGGTGCCGGAGCGGAAGCCGACCACGGCGCGGCTGTCCGCCAGGGTGCGGCGGTGGCGGCGGGTGATCGCCTTGGAGGCGGTGGTGCGGGCGGTGAAGCGGTCGACCAGCTCGTCCACGTGGGCGCGCTGCTGGTCGGTCAGGCCGCCGGCGGCCATGCCGGATTCGCGGGAGACCGTCACCCGGGGGCCGTGCACCTGCGGGGCGGCCGGGGCCGGGCTCTCGGTGGCGGGTGCCTCGGCGACGGGAGCGACGGCAGCGGATGCGGCGGCGGGCGTCGGGAGCGGCACGGCGGCCGGTACGGCGGCCGGGGGCAGGGCCGCGGGCACGGGCGCCGGGGGGAGCGCGGGCGCGCCGCCGGCCAGCAGGCCGAGCTGGTCGCGCATCAGGTCGGAGAACTGGCCGAGCAGCGCGAGCTGGCGCTCGATCAGGCCGGTGCCGTCGGTGACCGGGGGCAGTGCGGCGGGGGCCTGCGGGGCGGCGGGCATGGGTGCGGGCGCGGCGGGTACGGGCTGCGGAGCCGGGGCCTGGACGAGCGGCGCCTGGGTGGCCGGTGCTTGTACAACCGGGGCCTGAACGGCCGGGGCCGGGGCGGCCTGGACGACCGGGGCTGGAGCCGCGACCGGTGCTGCCACGGGCTCGGGCACCGCCACGGGCTCCGGCTCGGCGGCCGGCAGCAGCGTGGCCAGCACGGCCGGCTCCAGCCGGGAGGCGATCAGCCCGGCCAGCCGGGCCGGGGTGTCGGCGTCCTCGAACAGCTCGCGCATCGACACCCGGACCCGGAACGCGCGCTCCAGGTCCCGGATCATGTTGATCATCGACAGTGAGTCGGCGCCCAGGTCGAAGAAGGGCTCGTCCGTGCCGACCGAGGCCTCGTCGTAGCCGAGCTGGCGGGCCGTCTGCTCGACGACCTCCCGCAGCACGGCCTGCCCGGCCAGCTCCTCGGGGCTCGGGGTCGGTGAAGCAGCGGGTGTAGCAGCAGGTGAGGCAGCAAGTGCGGCGGCCGGTTCAGCGGCCGGAGCGGTCTGCTGGGGTGGGTCCTGGCGCATGGCGGGGTCCTCGGTGGTCGGCCGGTCGGGGGCGGTGAACCAGTGGCGGCGGCGTTGGAAGACGGTGGTCGGCAGCGGGACGCGGCGGGCCGGTCCGTCCGGCCAGTCCCGGGCGGCGGCGAAGCCGGCCCAGTCGAGCGGGACGCCGTACGACCAGAGCGCGGCCGCGGCGGTGTCGAACTGCTGCTCCGGGGAGGCGCCGCGCCGGCCGCCGGCGACGAAGTGGCGCTCCGGCAGCTCCCGGCGGCCCATGCCGGTCAGCGTCGGGTGCGGGCCGATCTCCAGGAAGAGCTCGTGGCCCTGCCCGTCCAGTGCGGCGAGGACCTGGTCGAACCGGGCGGTCTCCCGGGTCTGCCGGAGGAAGTACTCGGGCGTCGGGACGGTCCCGGGGGCCAGCACCTCGCCGCCGAGGTTGCTGACCAGCGGGACGGCCAGCGGCCGCAGGAGCAGCCGGGCCAGCTGGTCGCGGAAGGGGTCGAGCATCGGGTCGAGCAGGCGGGAGTGGAACGCCCGGTCGCTGGCCAGCCGTTCGGTGGTCACCCCGTCGGCGGCCAGCACGGCCTCGGCGGCGGCGATCTCGCGGGGCGGGCCGGCCAGCACGCACTGGCCCCGGCCGTTGACCACGGCCAGGTCCACGCCGGGCAGCCAGTCGCCGAGCCCGGCCAGCCGGTCCAGGCCGGCCGAGACCACCGTCATGGCGCCCGGTTCGGTCAGCCGGTGCATCAGCCGGCCGCGCAGCGCGGTCAGGAACATGCCGTCGGCCAGGTCGAGCGCGCCGGCCGCGTGGAAGGCCGCGTACTCCCCGGCGCTGTGCCCGGCGACGGCGGCGGGACGGAGCCCGAGCTCCTGCCAGAGCCGCAGGTAGGCCGCCTGGAGGGCGAACAGCGCGGGCTGCGCCGCCTCGGTGGTCCAGCTGTCCTCGGTGCCCTGTGGTGCGGGGTCGAGCAGCAGCGGCAGCAGCGGCTCGCCCCAGTTCTCGCGGTGCAGCCGGTCGCACTCGTCCAGGACGGCGCGGAAGACCGGGAAGGCCCGGTACAGCTCGGCGGCCATGCCCCGGTACTGGGCGCCCTGGCCGGTGAAGAGCAGCACCGGCAGGACCTCGCCGCGCCCCACCTCGCGGTGGGCCGCGCCGGCGGTGGTCCGGCCCGCCAGGAAGGCGTCCAGGCCCTTGCGCAGGGTGGCCGGGTCGGGGCCGGTGACGGCCAGCCGGTGGCGCAGCGCGCGCCGGCCGGCGCCGAGGGTGAGCGGCAGGTCGCCGGGCGCGAGGGCGGGTTCGGCGTCCAGCCGGTCGCGGAGCAGCCCGGCCAGTTCGGTCAGCCCCTGGGCGGTGCGGGCGGACAGCGGCAGGACGGTCGGCGCCGGTCGCGGTTCGACGGCCGGGGCCGCGGGCGCCTGCTCCAGCACCACGTGGGCGTTGGTGCCGCCGACGCCCAGCGCGCTGACCCCGGCCCGGCGCGGGGTGGGGCCGTCCGGCCAGTCCCGGCGCTCGGCGGCGAGCCGGAACGGGCTGTCGGCCAGTTCCAGCGCGGGGTTGGGGCTGGTGAAGTTCACCAGCGGGGGGATGGTGCCGTGCCGCAGCACCAGCAGCGCCTTGATCAGGCCCGCCATCCCGGCGCAGGTGTCCAGGTGGCCGATGTTGGGCTTGACCGAGCCGAGCGAGCAGAATCCGGCGGCCTCGGTCCGGGCGCGGAAGGCCTGGGCCAGTGCCCGGAACTCGATCGGGTCGCCGAGCGGGGTGCCGGTGCCGTGGGCCTCGATGTAGCCGATGCTGTCGGCCGGCACGCCCGCCAGGTCCAGGGCCCGGCCGACCACGGCCGCCTGCCCGTCGACGCTGGGCGCGGTGTAGCCGACCTTCCGGCCGCCGTCGTTGTTGACGGCCGAGCCGAGGATCACCCCGTGCACGGTGTCGCCGTCGGCCAGCGCCCGGTCGAGGCGCTTGAGCAGCACGGCGGCGACGCCGTTGCCGCCGACGGTGCCGCCCGCGTCGGCGTCGAAGGCCCGGCAGGCGCCGTCGGGGGAGAGGATCGACCCCTCCTCGTAGCGGTAGCCGGCGGCCTGCGGGATGTGCAGGGCGGCGGCCCCGGCCAGGGCCAGTTCGCAGTCACCGGAGAGCAGCGACTGGACGGCCAGGTGCACCGCGACCAGCGAGGTGGAGCAGGCCGTCTGCACGCCGATCGCCGGGCCGGTGAGGCCCAGCCGGTAGGCGACCCGGGTGGCGGCGAAGTCGGCCTGGTTGCCGATCGCGGTCTGCAGGGCGGCGACCGGCTCGGACGGGTCGGCGGTGGTGGCCAGGGTGTGCTGGTAGTAGGTGCGCAGCGCGTACAGGGTCATCCCGGTGCCGGCGAAGACGCCGACCCGGCGCTCCGGGTCCGGCGCGTCGTAGCCGCCGTCTTCCAGGGCCTGGCGGCAGATTTCCAGCAGCAGGCGCTGCTGCGGGTCCATCAGGGCCGCCTCGGCGCCGCTGATGCCGAAGGCCTCGGCGTCGAACTCGTCGGTGCCGGTGAGCGCGCCGGTGACCGGGACGAAGTCGGGGTGGCGGTACTCCTCCGGGCGCAGTCCGGCCGCCGCCAGCTCCTCCTCGGTGAACCGGGTGGTGCTCCGGACGCCCTCGACGATGTTCCGCCAGTACTGCTCGGGGGTGTCGGCGCCCGGCAGGCGCAGCGCCAGGCCGACGATCGCCACCCGGCGGTCGTCGCCCGGCCCGGCGACGGGGGCGGCGGCCGCGGTGGTGGGCGCGGCCGGCTCGGCGGCCAGGTGGGCGATCAGGGCGTCCACGGTGGGGTGCCGGAACAGCTCGGTGGGCGCCGGCGGCGTGGGCAGCGCGGCGCTGAGCGCGCCGTGCACCCGCATCAACTGGAGGGAGCCGATGCCGAGTTCGGCGAGCGGGCGGCCCGGGTCCAGTGGGGTGTCGAGGACGGACTCGAAGGCGTCCAGGACCAGCCGGCGCAGCCCGGACGGGGCGGTGTGCCCGGGGCCGGGTGCCGCGGCGGGCCGGGCGGCCGGCTCGGCGGTGACCGGCGTCGGCGCTGCGGCGGCCACCGGGCGGGGCGCGGTGGCGAGCAGGCGGCGCCGGGCGGCGGGGGAGCTCGGGTCCGGACCGGCGTACCGGTGGCCCGGGGCGCCCGCCAGCAGCAGGGCGGCCAGCCGGCGGCCGTGCGCGGCGCTCAGCACGGCGATGCCCCGGCCGGCGGCGGCCTGCTCGTTCTCGGTGTCGCGGTTCATGCCGACCCCGCTCCACAGGCCCCAGGAGATCGTCCAGGCCGGGGTGCCGGTCTCCCGGCGCAGCCGCTCGACGGTGCTCTCCAGGTAGCGGTTGGCGGCGGCGTACCCGGTGGAGCCGACCGCCTCCTGGAGGCCGATCATCGAGGAGAAGGCGACGAACTGGGCGCCGGGGCGCCGGCGGACCAGCTCGATGAGGTGGTCGGTGCCCTCGGCCTTGGTCCGGACGGCCTCGCGCCAGTCCTCGGTACCGGTGTCGGTGAGGAGCGTGAGCCGGTAGCCGCCGGCCAGGTGGAGCACGCCGTCCAGCGGTGCCTGCCACTCGCGCTCGGCCTCGGCGAGCACCTCCGCCAGCTGCTGACGGTTCGTCACATCGGCCTGGTGGTAGGTGACCTGACCGCCCTGGGCGGCCAGTCGGCGCAGCGCGGCCCGGCGCTCGGCCGCCTCGGCGGTCGGGGCGTCCAGGTCGCTGCGGCCGACGATCAGCAGCCGGGAGCCGTACTCGCGCAGCAGTCCGGGCAGCAGCTCGGCGGCGATTCCGCCGAGGCCGCCGGTGACGAGGTAGCGGGCGCCGGGGGTGAGCAGTGAGCAGCCTTCCCCGGCCGGTTCGGGGGCGGCCTCGGCCGGTGCCAGCCGGGGGGCCCAGGGGCGGCCGGCGCGCCAGGCGGACTCGGGCTCGGGGCGGGGGTCGGCGAGCAGGGCGAGCAGCGCGGCGGCCTGCTCCGCGACCGGCGCGTCATTCGGCAGGTCGAGGTGCCGCGCGCCGGGCACCAGCTGCTCGGCCCGTGCCCCGGCGGTCAGTGCGGCAGTCAACGCCGCCCGGGGGCTGGGGAGTTCACCGGGGAGCACGGCGTGCAGCCCGGCGCTGACGGAGACCAGCTCGCGGACCGGGGCCCGCGTCGGGAGCGCCCGCAGCAGGGCGAGCAGTGCCTCGTCCGGCGCCTGGTCCGGGGTGTCGGGCGTCGCGCTCCACAGGTAGACCAGCCGGTCGGCCGTCCGGTCGCCGAGGGCCCGCAGCCAGTCCTCGGGGTCGGCGGTCGGCGGGCGGTCCACCACCAGGGCGTTCGGCAGGGCGGCGGCCAGGGCCTCGGTGAGGGTGCCGGGGCCGGACGGGCCGAGCAGCAGGATCGTTTCCTCGGCCAGAGAGGCCGCCGAAGAGGCCGGGGCCGCCGCCACCGGGCGGGCCTCCCAGCCGAGCCGCCGCACGCAGTCCGGCAGCGTCCGGGAGTTGGCCTCGGCCAGGTCCAACGCCACGATGTGGTCGTCGAGTTCGCCCTCCAGCAGCCTCCCGCGCAGCGCGGTGCGCTGGATCTTGCCGCTGGTGGTGCGCGGGAAGTCGGCCACTGGGACGGGCAGCACCAGGGCGGGGGCCGGCTGCCGGCGGGCCGCCAGCAGCTGCCGCACCTCGGCGGCGACCGGCGCCGAGGGCGCGTCCGGATCGCTCTGGACGTAGGCGATCACCAGCTGCTCGGTGCCGGTGCGTTCGTCCGGCACCCCGAAGGCCGCGACGTGCCCGGAGCGCACCCCCGCCACGGAGGCCACCACGTCCTCCAGCTCGTGGCAGAAGTAGTGCACGCCGTTGACGATGATGATCTCCTTGCGACGGCCGGTGAGCACCACCTCGCCGTCCACCAGGAAGGCCAGGTCCCCGGTGTCGAACCAGTCGTCGCCGACGAAGGCCTCCTGGTTGGCCGGCGGGTTGTTCAGGTACCCCGGCGTCACCCGGCCGGAGTGGACCTGGAGCCGGCCGACGCGGAGCTCGGGCAGCGCCCGTCCGGCGTCGTCGGCCACCCGCATCCGGGTGCCGGGTGCGGGCCGGCCCATGCTGAGGAAGGCGGTGCCGCGCTCCGCCGAGGCCGGGTCCGCGGGCTCCAGCCGGCCGGTCAGCGAGTCGGTGCGCACCAGGCGGCGGGCGCCGTCCTCGTCGTAGCGCTTGTAGGTGATCGCCGTGCAGGTCTCGGCCATGCCCCAGGCCAGCAGCACGTGGCCGGGGCGGACGCCGAACGGGGCGGTGGCGGCCAGGAACTCGTCGATCACCGCCTCGGTGCACTGCTCCCCGGCGTTGATCAGCGACTTGACCGAGGACAGGTCCCAGCGGCGGTCCGGCCCGGCGGCCCGGACGGCCTCGGCGACCAGCCGGAAGCCGAAGTTGGGCGACCAGGAGTGCGCCGCCCGGTAGCGCTCCAGCGCGTCCAGCCAGACCAGCGGGTCGGCGAGCACGAGTTCGGTGGGGATCTGCACCTGGTCGGCGGCCAGTACCACGTCGCGCAGGTGGAACATCAGCAGTCCGGCGACGTGGTCCAGGGGCAGCCAGTTGACCGTGCCGTCGCCCGGCTCGGTGCCCTGGGCGACGGCCCCCGCCACGTACTCCAGGATGCCGCGGTGGGTGATCTGCACCGCCTTGGAGCGTCCGGTGCTGCCGGAGGAGAGCTGGAGCATCGCGACGTCGGCGGGGACGGGGGCGTGCTCGGGGGCGGGGCCGTCCGGCAGCCCGCCCTCGGCGGGCCGGTCGACCGCGATCACCCGCAGGCCCGGCGCCGGGTACAGCTCCCCGAGCCGCTCCAGGCCCGCCACCGCGGGCCCGCAGACGAGCACCGGCGGCTCCTCCAGGGTCTGCCAGGCGTGCCAGAGCTTCTCCAGCACGGGGTTGCGCTCGTGGTAGTCCGGCGGGCGGGCGACCGTCACCGGCTGCATCCCGCCCAGGAAGCAGGCCCACAGGGTGGGGAAGTAGTACTCGGGCTCCGGGACCTGGAGGATCACCCGGTCCCCGGCCCGCAGCCCGGCGGCGGCCAGCACGGCGAGGATCTCGCGGGAGCGGCCGAGGAGTTGACGGTACGTGATCCTGGTGGCCTCGCCGCCCGCCCGGATCAGGTGCAGTCCGCGGTCGGGGTGCAGTTCGGCGGCGCGCAGCAGCGCCTCGGGCAGTGTCCGGGGCGCGTCCGGCCCGGGGGCGGGCAGCGGGGCGCCGACGGCCTCCGTCCCGGGGTCCTCGGCGTCGGGGTGCTCGGAGTCGGCCTCCCCGGGGGCGGCCGTGGGCCGCGCCGGGGCGGCGCCGGCCGTCGCCGGGCCCTCCCCGAACGGCCGCCAGCGGTCGGTGAGTTCGCGCAGGTGGCGCAGGGCGGGGCCGGGTTCGGTGGGCGGCCGGGTGAGCGCCGCGGCCAGCGCGGCGGCGTCCGGTTCGCCCTCGGGGGTGCGGACGATGCCGTCCAGGAGGTGTACTTCGGCGCTCGGGTCGGCGTCCAGCAGCGCCGCGGCGGCCCGGCGGCGCAGGGCCTCGGGATCGCCGTCGACGGCGGGGACCAGGTAGGCCAGCAGGCCGGGGCGGCCGTTCTCGTGCTCGACGGGCAGCAGCGCGCAGTCGGCGATCTCGGGGCGTAGCAGCAGCCGGGCTTCCAGGGTGCGCAGCCGGCCGTGGTCGGGACCGGTGGGACTCATGATTTCGGCACCTTTCGGATCGGTGCCGGGGCGCGGGTGTGGGCCGCCCCGGGTCAGGGAGGGGGAGCGGAGGTGAGTGGCGCGTACGGCGCGGGGGCGCCGGGTGTGCGGTGGTGTGCGGGTACGCGGGTGCGCGGAGGTGTCCGCGGACGTGCGGTGGTGTGCGGTGGCGGGTGGAGGTGTGCCGTCTGCTCAGCGGCGGCGGCGGGCGCGGGCGACCATCACCAGGAAGGCGAGCGCCAGCACGATCGGGACGGCGTGTGAGACGCCGACCACGGTGAGCGGGCTGAGCACCGCGAGCAGCGAGCCGCTCAGCAGCATCCCGGTGCCCATGCCGACGTTCTCGGCGGAGGTGAGGATGCCGAAGGCCTCGCCGCGCCGCTCGTCGGCGAGGGCCTGGATCCGGGTGGTGTAGGAGATCTCGGTGAAGCCGTCGCCGAGGCCGGCGCCGATCGCGACCAGCAGGAAGAGCGGGGTCGGCAGGTCGGTGAAGACCAGGATGAAGCAGGCGGACATCAGACAGGTGCCCAGCGCGAAGCCGCGCTCGCCGGGCTCGATGCCCCGGCGCAGCATGAACCGGGAGACCAGCTGCTGGGCGCCGAGGTTGCCGATCGCCCAGGTGGCCCAGAAGGTGCCGAGCAGGGCGGCCGGGTTGTCGGGCGACGACTGGTTGGCGAAGACCGGCAGGCTGATGTTGTGGGCGGAGGAGCCGAAGGCGTCCAGCAGCCGGATCCCCGCCATGGCGCCCACCACGGGGGCGGCCCGCAGGACGACCAGGGCCTGCCAGCGGGGGCGGCGCTTGCCGGTTGTCGGGGCGGGGTCCTCCGGCGGGGTCGCGGGCTCCTCCGCCTTCGCGGCCCGGGTGGGCAGCGGCAGCCGGACCACCAGCGCCCCGAACAGGACGAAGCTGGTCGCGTCGATGAGCAGCGCGGCCCGGAATCCGGCCCAGGCCACCACCACGCCCGCGGAGGCGAAGCCGAGCACCATCGCGGTGGAACGGCAGCTCGCCATCAGGCTGTTGGCGCGGGCGCGGCGTTCGGCGCCGACCATCTCGGGGATGCTGGTCCGCAGGGCGACGGCGGCCACGGCGGCGGCGCCGCCGAGGACCACGGCGAGCGGGTAGAGGACGGGGATGCGCAGCGAGGCCGGGACGAGGGCGACGACGACCAGCGCCAGCGCCTGGGCCAGGGCGCAGCCCGTCATCAGCCGCCGGCGGTCCAGCCGGGCCACCAGCCGTCCGGCGACCAGCCCGCCGGCGAGGCCGCCGGACAGTCGCAGGACGAGGTACCCGGCGGTGCCGAGCGCGTTCCCGGAGGCCTCGTAGGCGAACAGACTCAGCGCGACGAGGTCGAGCTGGCTGCCGTAGGTGTTCAGGGCATCGCCCGCGGCCAGCCGGTAGAAGGGCCGGGGCAGCTTGGTCGTGGCGAGTTGCGGTGCATCCAGTGCGGTGTCCGGCACGGTATTCCCCCCGGGGACGCCGTAGGGCGGCTCAGTGTGACATTGCACCGCAACCTAGAGGTGACCGGTCCGTAGATCAATACCGAGATCGTCTCCTGTCCGAAAGATCGTGAACTCGGCCGACTTACTGTCACCTTTTACGCCACGCTGGCCAGTTGTTGGCGTACGGACGGGAGTGTGCTCCGGGTGGGGGCGGGCGCGGGGTGGGATCAGCTGCGGCCGAACAGCCTGCCGAGCCAGCCCTTGCCCTTGCGGCCCTGCTCGGCGCAGTCGCACCGGGCGGACTTCGGCACCCCGGCCAGGACCTGCTCCACGTGCATTCCGCACCCGGCGAAGCCCGGCTTCCCGCAGGTGCGGCAGGCGACTCGTCGGCACATGTCGTGCTCCGTTCTCCGGGCTCCCAGGGGCGGAGCCATGCCGCCAATATACCCCACCCCGTATTCGTGATGTCGGATTCGTCCGGCCGCCGGGGTCGGAGCGGCGGCGGGGCGAAGCCGTGGCGCGGAGAGCGGAGGGGAGGGGGCCGTCAGGCCGTCTCGGGGCGGGCCGGCGGGATCGCGTAGGTCAGCGTGGCGCTGGCCACCAGGACGTCGTCGGCGTCCAGCAGTTCGGCCAGCACCACGCACAGCCGGCGCCCGAACTTGGCCGTCCTGGCGTGCACGCGCAGCGCCCCGGGCCGCGGCCGGTTGAGGAAGCTGATCTGCAGCGAACTGGTCAGCGCCATCAGGGTGGGCCCGAGCCGGGCGTTGATCAGGAGGAACGCGGCCAGGTCGCACAGGCCGGCCTGCTCCGGGCCCGAGATGGTGCCGCCCGGGCGGGTGCGCAGCCGGTCGCCGTCCACGGCCATGGTGAGGGTCCGGCCGTCCACCCCGGTCACCCGGCAGGCGGCGTAGTCGGGGAACTGGCCGGTGATCAGGTCATTGAGCTGATCGGGGCCCAGGAGGACGTCGACGGTGGCGACCGCCGTGTTCGAGTCGGTGGTCATGGGGCTCAGCGTAACCGTCTGCCCGGTGGTGCGCCCGGGGCGGTCCAGGCCCGCTTCCGGCCAGCTTCGTTTGCCGTGGTCAACCGCCAAGATCCGTTGCGGCCATGATAATTGCGCATGTCCTGGCGGTGTCGTGGCGGCCGGAACCGGCCGCTCCGGTGCCGTCCGGTGGCCGAATCCGCTCGGCACGATTCGTAAGGGACCTTGTTCGGCCCAAAATGCAGCACCTACTCTCCGAGGAAGTTCAGCGGAGCCGATGCGGAACTCCGCCGGCCGCTGGGGGGCGGCGTCATTTTCCTTGTGGTCGTCAGGGGCCTCGGTGGAAAACGGGCCCCCACCCGTTCATGCCCGACCATGTCCTGCTTCAGAGACGGGGTGTTGCGCCATGGGTATTTCCATTCTGGACGACGAGGCGGTGGTGGTCCGTACTCCCGACGAGTTCCTGGCGATGCCGGAGGAGTACCGGGAGATCGCCATCCGCGGCATGGTGGTCAACACCGAGGGGGAGCTCTCCGGCGGCGACGACTACGTGCAGGTCTTCCTGCCGCTGGCCCCCGACGCGGAGGAGCGGCAGGTCTGCGCCGAGCGCGCCGCCGAGGAGTACGACCACTACAAGATCGGCAAGCGGGTCCTCGCGGAGGTCGGCGTGGACACCACCTACATGGAGAAGCAGACCCTGGCCGACCGGAACCTGTTCCGCGCCCAGGAGTTCCACACCTGCACCACCTGGGCCGAGCGCGGGATCTTCTCCTACATCGGCGAGGAGACCGCGATGGTGATGATCTCCGAGTTCGCGCAGAGCAGCTACCGGCCCTGGGCCGACGCGGTGCGCACGATCATCCTCGACGAGAAGGTGCACATCGCCCACGGCGCCCGGGTGTGCCGCAACCTCGCCGCCACCGACGACGGCCGCGAGCAGCTCCAGCAGGCCCTGGACCGGCTGTGGCCGACCTTCATCCGGATCTTCGGCAGCCCGCGCTCCGAGCGCGCCAAGCTGGCCGTCCGCTTCGGCCTGCGGCAGACCACCAACGGCGAGGCCTGCGACCTGTGGCGGGAGAAGGTCACCCCGCGCATCAAGAACCTGGGTCTGCGCCTCCCGGAGTAGCGGGAACAGCAGCACGCCGATCCCGCCACTCCCGAGGAGCCCATCGCCATGGCAACACCCGTCACCATCGAACAACGCCCGCTGAGCCGACGCGAGGCCAAGGCGCGCACCGCCGAACTCATCGCCGACCGGCCCGACCTGGCCGAACGCCTGCACCGGCTGCGCCGGCTGGGGCGCGAGGTCCGCTCCTGCGAGGTCCACCTCACCAACACCTGCAACATCCGCTGCAAGGGCTGCTGGTACTTCGAGGGCGGCTTCGACACGGCCGTCAAGGAGCTGTCCGACCTGGACCGCATCCGGGCCTTCGCCCGCAAGCTGGCGGACGACGGCGTCAACCAGGCCACCCTGATCGGCGGCGAGCCCACCCTCGTCCCGCGCCGGGTCGAGGCCTTCGTCGAACAGCTGCCGTACATCACCATCTCCACCAACGGCCTGCGCCCGATGCCCAAGCAGGGCTTCGAGAAGATCGCCATCGCGGTCAGCATCTTCGGCGGCGGCCCGCTCGACGACGACCTGCGCGCGATCCGGGTCAACGGCTCCAAGTTCACCGGCCTGTTCGACACCGCGCTCAAGCACTACCGCGACGACCAGCGGGTGCTGTTCATCTACGCGCTCTCCGAGGCCGGGGTCGAGCACATCGAGCCCACCGTGCGGAAGATCGCCGCGAACGGCAACATCGTCACCTTCAACTTCTACAGCGAGCACGGCACCGAGACCCCGCTGAAGATCGCCAACGAGCAGCGGGTGCTGGACGAGGCGCAGCGGGTCAAGGACCTGTACCCGCAGGCGGTGGTGAGCCACCCGTACTTCATCCGGACCCTGGTCACCGGCCGGACGCACTGGGGCGGCCGGTTCGGCTACGACGTCTGCCCGAGCCTCAGCGTCGACGCCCCCGAGCACGAGGACCGCGTCGCCAACGGCAACCCGGTCATCCCCGGCTTCAACGTCTGGGGCGCCGACTACGAGTCGCTCCAGTTCTGCTGCACCTCCGGCGACTGCGGCGGCTGCCGGGACAGCCAGGCCGTCTACAGCTGGCTGGTGGTCAGCGCCAACCGCTTCCTGGACGACGCCGCCCGGCTGGAGCAGTGGCTGGACATCGCCGAGAGCTACTGGCAGCAGTGGCACTGGTCCCCGTACCACGCCACCAAGGCCGGCCCGGCGCTCTGAGCCCGCGCCCCTGCCCGCCGCCCGTACGGCACCGCCCGTACGTCCCCCGCACCGCCACCGCCGCCCCGCGCGGACGAGGAGAGCCATGCCCGACACACTGGACCGCACCGCCATCGAGAACTTCGTCGTCGACGCCCTCGTCGACCTCGGCGTCGAACGCGAGGGCATCGTCGACGACGCCGCCCTGGACGAGCTGGAGATCGACTCGCTCGACATGGTCGAGCTCAGCCAGTCCATCCGCAAGCAGCTGGGCATCCCGGTGAAGCCCAAGGACTTCGACCAGCTGTACACCGTCGGCGAGGTGCTCGACCTGTGCCGCCGGAAGGCCGGGCTGGAGTGAGGCCCCGGGCCGTCGTCACGGGCCTGGGCGCGGTGACCCCGCTGGGCGTGGGCGCCGACGAGCTGCACCGGCGGGCGGTGGCCGGCGAGAGCGGGCTCGCCGACGGGCTCGGGCTGTGCCGGGACTTCCGGCCCGCCGACCACCTGTCGCGCCAGCAGATCCGCCGCACCGACCGCTTCACCCAGCTCGCGCTCGTGGCCGCCGCCGAGGCCCTGGCCCAGGCGGGATGGACGGACGGCCCGCCGCCCTACCCCGCCGAGCGGGTCGCCTGCGTGGTGGGCTGCGCGCTCGGCGGGACGGCGAGCTTCGAGACCCAGGCCGAGGTGCTCCGGCAGCAGGGCGGGGAGTTCGTCTCCCCGCTCATGGTGCCCGCCATGATGGCCAACGCCGCGGCCTCGCAGATCGCCCAGCGCCACGGCCTGCGGGGCGAGGCGCTCTGCCTGGCCTCGGCGTGCAGCAGCGCCACCCAGGCGATCGGCACCGCCCTGCTGCTGCTCGCCGCCGGAGCCGCCGACGCCGTGGTGGTCGGCGGCGCCGAGGCCTCCACCTCCGAGCTGGTGCGGGCCGCCTTCCGCACCGCCGGGGCGCTCTCCGAGAGCGGCCGCTCGGTGCCCTTCGACCGCGACCGGGACGGCCTGCTGATCGGGGAGGGCGCCGGAATCCTGGTCCTGGAGACCGAGGCCGGGGCCGCCGCCCGCGGCGCCGCCGTGCTCGGCGAGGTGCTCGGGTACGGCTCCACCTGCGACGCCCACCACCTGACCGCCCCGGACCCGACCGGCGGGCCCGCGGCCCGCGCCGTCACCCTGGCGCTCGACGCGGCCGGCGTCGCCCCCGGGCAGCTCGGCTACCTCAACGCCCACGGCACCGGGACCGTCCTCAACGACAGCTCCGAGTGCGAGGCGCTGCGCCTGGCGCTCGGACCGGCCCTCGAAGCCGTCCCGCTCTCCTCCACCAAGTCCTGCACCGGCCACCTCTTCGGCGCGGCCGGCGCCGTGGAGGCCATCGCCACCCTGCAGGCGCTGCGCCACGCCACCGCCCCGCCCACCGTCGGGCTGCGCGAGCCCGACGAGAAGCTCGGCCCGCTGAACCTGATCCGCCACGCCACCCCGCTCGCCGCCCCCGCCCTGCCCGGCGGCCGGCGGGCCGGGCTCTCCACCTCCTTCGGGTTCGGCGGACACAACGCGGCCCTGGTGCTGGCGGCGGCCGACGCACCCGGTACGACCGGTACGACGAAAGGCCAGGAGTGATGCTCGGCTTCCACGGACGCCGCTATCTGATCACCGGGGTGCTCAACGAGGACTCCATCGCCTGGCACACCGCCAGGGCGCTCCAGGAAGCGGGCGCCGAGGTCCTGCTCACCGGCTTCGGCCGGGCCCGGCGGATCACCGAACTGGCCGCGGACGTCCTGCCCCGCCCCGTCGAGGTGCTGGAGCTGGACGTCACCCGGCCCGAGGACTTCGCCCGGCTGGCCAAGGAGCTGGAGCAGCGCTGGGGCGGGGTCGACGGCGTGCTGCACGCCGTCGCCGCCGCCCAGCAGACGGCGCTGAGCGGCAACTTCCTCACCACCCCGCCGGAGGCCGCCGGCCTCGCGCTGCGCACCGCCGCCGTCTCCCTGCACTCGCTGGCCACCGCGCTCGCCCCGCTGCTCAGCGCGGACGGGCGGCGCGGCAGCGTCGTCGGACTGGACTTCGACGCCAGCGGCGCCTGGGCCGGCTACGACTGGATGGGCGTCAGCAAGGCGGCGCTCGGCGCGGTCTGCCGGTACCTGGCGATGTACCTCGGCCCGTCCGGCATCCGGGTCAACCTGGTGGCGGCCGGCCCGGTGGAAACCGTCGCCGGGCAGGCGATCAGCACCTTCGACCGGATCGCCGACCGCTGGCAGGCCGAGGCCCCGCTCGGCTGGGACCGCACCGACCCCGCCGTGGTGGTCGGACCGGTGCTGTTCCTGCTCTCCGACCTCGCCGCCACCGTCAGCGGGGAGATCCTGCACGCCGACGGCGGGATGCACGCCGTCCGGATGGGCACCGGACCGGCCTTCGCGGAAGGAGGCGCGGCATGACACCCGCCATCGTCGGGGTGGGCGCCGCCCTGCCCGAACGCGTCGTCCCCAACGCCTACTTCGAGCGGATCGGCGCCTCCCCGGAGTGGATCGTCAAACGGACCGGCATCGAGGAGCGCCGCTTCCTCCCGCCGGACGGCCGGCTCGCCGACCTCGTGGTGGCCGCCGCCGAGCAGGCGCTGCGCAGCTCCGGGCGCACCGCGGCGAGCATCCGGCACGTCGTGGTCGCCACCATCACCCCCGACCGGGTCACCCCCGGGGTGTCGGTGGAGGTCGCCGCCCGGCTCGGCATGCCGCAGGCCACCGCCTTCGACCTGCACGCGGCCTGCGCCGGGTTCGTCTACGGCCTGGACCACGCCGCCGCGCTGATCGAGACCGGCCGGGCCGGGGCGGTGCTGGTCTGCGGTGCCGACGCGCTGACCCGGATCACCGACCACGAGGACCGCGGCACCGCGGTGCTGCTCGCCGACGGCGCCGGCGCCGCGGTGGTCGCCGACGTGCCCGGCGCGCCCGACCCGTGCTTCTCGCTCGGCAGCGACGGCGAGCAGATCCCGCTGCTCTACGCCGACCGGGACGACCGCAAGCTGCGGATGGACGGCCGGGAGGTGTTCGACCACGCGGTCGAGAAGATGTCGGAGGCCACCCGGGAGGTGCTCACCCGGCGCGGCCTGACCTGCGAGGACCTCGACCTGTTCGTCGCCCACCAGGCCAACGCCCGGATCGTGCGCGCGGTCGGCAAGGAGGTCGGGCTGCCCCCGGAGCGGCTCTACCTGAACGTCCACCGGGTCGCCAACACCTCGGCGGCCTCGATCCCGCTGGGCCTGACCCACGCCCGCGAGGAGGGCCTGCTGGACGGCCCGAAGCTGCTCGGCCTGGCCGCGTTCGGCGCGGGCATCACCTGGGGCGCCGGGGTGATCGGCTGGCGGCCCGGCGCCGGCGGGGAGGCGGCGGCGTGAAGACCCCCCGGTTCCCCGTGATCGCCGAGATCGCCGCGCCGGACGGGGCCCGGATCACCGTCCGGGCGCTGGCCCGGCCGGAGCCGGCCGCCCCGGTGGTGGTCGTCCTGCCGGCGATGGGGACGGCCGCCCGGCACTACACCCCGCTGGTCCGCGCCCTGCACGCGGCCGGCCTCAGCGTGGCCACCTGCGACCTGCGCGGCCACGGGGAGAGCCGGCCGGTGCCCCGGCACGGGGTCGCCTTCGGCTTCCGCGAGCTGGTGGAACAGGACTTCGGGGCGGTGCTCGACGCGGTGGCCGGGGCCTTCCCGGGCGCGCCGCGCCTGCTGCTCGGGCACAGCCTGGGCGGGCAGCTGGGCCTGGTGCACTGCGGGGTGTTCCGGCCCCGGCTGGCCGGCGCGGTGCTGGTGGCCAGTGGATCGGCCTGGTACCGGACCTTCGGCCTGCGGGCGGGCCTGCGGCGGCTGGCGCTGAGCCAGTTCTCGATCGTCGCCTCGGCCGTGGTCGGCCACTGGCCGGGCGAGCGCTTCGGCTTCGGCGGCCGGGAGTCGCCCCGGCTGATGCGGGACTGGGCGCGGCAGATGCGCACCGGCCGCTACCGGGTGCGCGGCGCGGTCACCGACTACGAACGGGCGCTGGCCCGGGTCGACCTGCCGGTGCTGGCGGTGGACGTGCAGGGCGACGAGCTCGCCCCGCCGCGGGCCGTCGACCACCTGTGCGCCAAGCTGCCCTCGGCCCGGGTGGAGCGCTGGAGCTACACCGCCGAGCAGGCGGACGGCCGGGCGCTGGACCACTTCCGCTGGATCCGGCACAACCGCGGCCTGGTGGAGCGGATCGCCCCGTGGATGCTCGCCGCCGCCGAGGCCGCGGGCGGTGCCGCGCCCGCCGAAGCCGGGGCGGACACGGCTCCGCACGGCGGCGTCCGCCCGACCGTATAGGGACCAGACCGAGGAGTGCCCGCATGTCCGTCGTCCCCGCCCCGTCCGACCGCAGCGCCGACCTGCCGCCCGGCGCCCCCGGCCTTCCGCACGGCATCCCCGACCTGCTCACCGCGACCGCCGCGCGCTGCCCGGCCCACCCCGTCCTGCGGCTCGACGAGGAGGTGCTGAGCTTCGCCGACCTGGAGGCGCGCAGCGCCCGGGCCGGGCACTGGCTGGCCGCGCTCGGCGTCGCGCCCGGCGACCGGGTGGCCGTCCTGCTGCCCAACGTGCCGGAGTTCGCGGTGCTGTACTACGGCATCCTGCGCGCCGGGGCGGTGGTCGTCCCGATGAACCCGCTGCTGAAGGCCCGGGAGATCGAGCACTGCCTCGGCGACGCCCGGCCCGCCGTGCTGCTCGCCTGGCATACGGGCGACGAGGAGGCGGCCGAGGGCGCGCGGCGCACCGGCACCCGGCTGGTCGCCGTCGAGCCGGCCGCCCTCGCGGCGGCGCTCGCGGAGCAGCCGGCCCACCCGCCGACCGCCGCCGGGGGCCGCGGGGGAGAGGACACCGCGGTCATCCTCTACACCTCCGGCACCACCGGGGCGCCCAAGGGCGCCGAGCTGACCCACCGCAACATCGTGTGCAACGTGCGGGCCGGGGTCCAGGTGCTGGGCCTGGTCGAGCGGGACGTGATCTTCGGCGGGCTGCCGCTGTTCCACTCCTTCGGCCAGGTGATCGGCCTCAACTGCGCGGTGGCCGTCGGGGCCTGCCTGACCCTGGTGCGGCGCTTCGACCCGCTGGCCGCCCTCGCGGTGATCCAGCGCGACCGGGTGAGCGTCTTCCTCGGCGTGCCGACCATGTACACCCTGATGCTGACCCACCCGCGACGCGCCGGGCACGACGTCTCCTCGCTGCGGGTGTGCCTGGGCGGCGGCGCGCCGATGCCGCCGGAGGTGCTGCGCGGCTTCGAGACCGACTTCGACTGCGTGGTGCTGGAGGGCTACGGGCTGTCCGAGTCCTCGCCGCTGGCCTGCGCCAACCGCGGCGACCGGGAGCGGACCGCGGGCACCATCGGCATCCCCGTCGAGGGGGTGTGGATGCGGATCGTCGACGAGTCCGGCCGGGAGGTGCCGGACGGCACGGTCGGCGAGGTGGTGATCCGGGGCCACAACGTGATGAAGGGCTACTGGGGCCGCCCGGACACCACCGCGCGGACCGTCCGGGACGGCTGGCTGCACACCGGGGACCTCGGCACCCGCGACGAGCGGGGCGACTTCCGGATCGTCGACCGCCGCAAGGACGTCATCATCCGCGGCGGCTTCAACGTCTACCCGAGGGAGGTGGAGGACGTGCTGTACGAGCACCCGGCGGTGGCCGAGGCCACGGTGATCGGCGTCCCCCACCCCACCCACGGCCAGGAGGTGGCCGCCGCCGTGGTGCTGCGCGAGGGCGCCGCGGCGACCCCGGAGGAGATCCGCGGCTTCGTCCGGGAGCGGGTGGCCCCGTACAAGTACCCGCGGCTGGTGTGGACGGTCGACGCGCTGCCCAAGGGGCCGACCGGGAAGATCCTCAAGCGCGAGGTCGTGGTGCCCGCCGCCGAGCCGGGCCGGCCCGGGAGCTGAGCGGGCCCGGCTCGGCTGACCGGTCCTGCCTTGGCTGGTCGGTCCCGCCGGACCGAGCGGCCCCGGCGGGGTGGGCGGCCCGGTCGGGGCCGCCCACCGGGAGGTCAGACCACCCGGCGCATCCAGCCGTGGACGTCCTCGGCGCGCCCGTACTGGATGTCCAGCATGTGCTCGCGGATCGCGAGGGTCTGCTTGCCGGGCGTGCCGGTGCCGATGGTGAACGCGTAGCCCTCGCCCTTGGACTCGCCCTTGAAGCCGACGATCGGGGTGACCACCGCGGCCGTCCCGGCGGCGAACACCTCGGTGACCGTGCCGTCGGCGGCACCGGAGCGCAGCTCGGAGAGGGTGATCGGGCGCTCCACCGGCGTCAGCCCGAACTCGCCCGCCAGGGACAGGATCGAGTCCCTGGTCACCCCGTCGAGGATGTTGCCGAGGGCGGGGGTGACCAGCTCGCCGGCCGAGGTGACCAGGCACAGGTTCATCGTGCCGGACTCCTCCAGGTCCCCCTCGCCGCCGGTGTCGTCCAGGAACAGCACCTGGTCGCAGCCGTTCTTCCGGGACTCGATCTGCGCCGCCAGGCTGGAGGCGTAGTTGCCGCCGCACTTGGCGGCGCCGGTGCCGCCCCGCCCGGCGCGGGTGTAGTTGCTGCTCACCCAGAGCGTGATGCCGGTGACCCCGCCCGCGAAGTACGGGCCGGCCGGGCTGGCGATGACCGAGTAGGCGATCTGCTCGGCGGGCCGGACCCCGAGGAAGGCCTCCGAGGCGAACATGAACGGCCGCAGGTAGAGGCTCTTCTCGTCCGGGGAGCTCGGCACCCACGCCTCGTCGGCGCGGACCAGCTCCTCGACGCTGGTGAGGAAGTCCTCCTCCGGCAGCACCGGCAGGGCGAGCCGCTCGGCGGAGCGGGCGAAGCGGCGGGCGTTGAACTCCGGGCGGAACAGCCAGACGCTGCCGTCGGCGTGCCGGTAGGCCTTCAGCCCCTCGAAGATCTCCTGGGCGTAGTGCAGCACGGCGGCGCTCGGGTGCAGCGAGTACGGCGCCAGCGCGGTGACCTTGTGGTCGTGCCAGCCCTCGGCGGGCGTCCAGGTGGCCGAGGCCATGTGGTCGGTGAAGAACTTGCCGAAGCCCGGCGCGGCGAGGATTGTGCGTCGCTCCTCCTCGGAAACGGGACCGGTCGTCCGGGACAGAGGGAAAGCGCGACTCATCGTCAACTCCTCAACACCGCTGTGGATTCTGTGCGAACCGACGCCAACGACCGGCGTCATACCCGTCATGCTAACGGTCGTCAGCCGGACGTGATACGGCGCGGTCCGGTCGGGTCCGGAACCGTCGCCCTCTCCGGAGCCCGCGGCTCCGGAATTCCCGTCCTACCGGTGGCCGCCGTGGAGGTCGCCGACCAGGCCGTCCAGGGTGCCGCGCAGGGCCCCGGAGTTCGCCTGGTCGAACCAGGTGGTGCGCACCCGCTCGTTGCTCCCGCCCGGGGTCTCGTGCTCGGCCGCGAGCCGCTCCAGCGACCGCGTCCCGTCGGCCAGGGAGCGGCCGACGTCCTGGTAGAGGCCGCGGACGAAGCGGTCGGCGTCCGCCGCGGGGATGCCCTGGTCGGTGGCCCAGGAGACGAGCGTGGCGAGGAACGCGTAGTGGGTGGTCTGGGTCGAGGTGACCGCGGACAGGACGTTGAGGGCCGCCTCGTCCGCGACCGGCAGCGCCCCGCCCAACAGCTCGAACAGGGCGTCCGCGTCCGGGTGGGAGGGCTGGACGACGGTGAGGCAGCGGCGCTCCCGGACGGTGGGCAGCGGGATCGCGTGGGTCAGCGCGGCGTCGGTGGCCAGCACCCGGCGCAACTCCTCGGAGGCGACGCCCGGGATCACGTTGACCACGACCCGGTCGTCGGGGACGACCAGCCCGGCCAGGGCCGCCCGCCAGTCCTGGCGGCGCAGGGCGACGATCACCAGGTCGGAGCCGTCCACCACCTCCTGGTTGTCGGCGCACACCCGCACGCCGTCGTAGCGCTCCGCCAGCTCGGCGGCGGTGCGGGCGCCCCGCGGCGAGATCAGGACCTCCGGCCCGGGCTCCTCCTCGTGGCGCAGGCCCATCACGATGGCCCGGCCGATCTCGCCCACTCCGATGATGCCGATGCGCTGCACGGTGACTGCCTCCGTCGTCCGGTACGGATCTTCTCCGCAGCAGTGTGGCCGCTGTGGCACCCGGTGGCCAGGGGCCCTCCGGGGCCAGGGGGAAAGGCCTCGACACCAGAATCGAACAGGTGGTCAAATATCGGCGGCCCACGCACCTAACCGTCACGTGGCCACCACAACGATCCGATTCGCGGCCCGGCGCCGCGCCCACCGAAGAGGTACAGACCCTTGCGCCTTCGTCCCGCCGTCGCGGCGACCGCGGCGGCCCTCGCGGCCGTTCTCGGCATGCCCCCGCCCGCGGCCCTCGCCGCCGAGCCCGTCGCCGAGCTGTACGTGGCGAAGTCCGCGTCCTGCTCCGACACCGGCCCGGGCAGCCGCGCCGTGCCGTACTGCACCATCGGTGCCGCCGCCGGGGTCGTCCAGCCCGGGCAGACGGTGCGGATCGCGCCGGGCGAGTACGCCGAGCAGGTCGACGTCCGCCGTTCCGGGACGCCGGGCCACCCGATCAGGTTCGTGGGTTCGTGGGCCACCGGCTGGCCGAGCACCGCCCCGCTGGTCTCGGTGATGGCGCCGCAGGAGAAGCAGGGCGTCCACGCCTTCACCCTGGCCGGGGTCCACGACGTGGAGGTGCGCGAGCTGTTCGCGTTCTCGCAGGACGACGCCGTCACGGTCACCGACTCCTCGGCCGTCACCCTCGACCGGCTCTACGTCCAGGGGTCGTACTCGACCTGGACCGGCGGCCTCTCCGTGTCCGGGGCGAGCAGCGACGTCACCGTCAGCCGTAGCCAGTTCAACATCGGCCACGGCATCGCCGTCGGCGCCGGGGTCCGGCGGGCGGTTGTGACCACCAATGACATCGGGGGCTCCTCGACCGGTATCACCGTGACCGACGCCCCGGGTTCGGTGGTCACCGGGAACACGGTCAGCTTCAACAGGGACTCGGGGATCGTCCTGGCCGGGGCCTCCGCCGGAGCCGTGGTGGAGAACAACGTGCTGGTGCGCAACGCGACCGAGAAGCGCCCCGGCGCCGCCCAACTCGACGTCGGGCCTGGCTCGGTGGCGGGCACCAAGGTCGACTACAACCTGGTCACCGACGAGGACGACGGAGGCTACCGGTGGGCCGGAACGGCCTACCGGCTGCCCGCACTGCAGGCGGCCACCGGCCAGGCCGCCCACGACCTCGCCGCAACCGGGAACACCGTCACCGGGGGAGTGCCGAGCATCCCGTACGAGTGGTCCGCGCTGATCGACTCCGGTGACCCGTCGGCGCCCGGGCTGCCCGACACCGACTTGGTCGGCCGGGCGGTCATCGACGACCCGAAGGTGCCGAACGCCGCCGGTGGAACCTACCGGGACCGAGGGGCGTACGAGAACTACGGGCTGATCGACGTGTCCGTCGCGACGGACCTGGACCGCGGCGCCTACCCGCTGACGGTCAAGGCCACGGCCTCCGCGCACAACGAGTGGACCTCCTTCCAGACGTACACCTTCGACTTCGGCGACGGCAGCGCCCCCGTGACCAGCACGGAGAAGACCGTCCCGCACACCTACACCACCAGGGGCGACTACCAGATCACCACCACCGTCACCGACGGGTTCGGCCAGCGGCTCACCAGTCTCGGAGACGAGTACGGGGCCTACGGGGCCAAGGTGAGGGTGCGCGACCCCGGCCCGGCGAAGGCCGTGCTGGACGTCACGAACCCGTCCGGGGGCTTCGGGTTCTCCTTCAACGCCTCCAGGAGCACCAGCCCCTGGCCGATCCGCTCCTACGTGTACGACTTCGGCGACGGCACGCCGGCCGACACCTCGGGCGCCGACTACGCGGGCCACATGTACGCGGCGCCCGGGACCTACACCGTCTCGGTCACCGTGACCGACACCGCCGGGCAGACCGACCGGGCCACGACCACGGTCAGCCCGGGCTTCGCCCCGGCGGGCTTCGTCCCGGTGGCCCCGAAGCGGATCTACGACACCCGGGATCCCGCGAACGACCCCGGGCCGGTCCACCGCGGAGGGTTCGAGCCGGGCGAGAGCCGGCTGATCGCGGCCGGCCTCCCGCAGGGCGCCACCGCGGCGGTCGTGAACATCACCGCCACCGGGGCCACCGCGGCCACCCACCTGGACACCTCCACCATCGGCGGCTCCCCGAACGGGACCTCCAGCCTGAACGTGGCCCCGGGCGAGACCGTCGCCAACCTGGTCACCATCCCGGTCACCTCGACGGGCGGCCACAACTTCGGCCTCACCAACCACGCCGGCACCGTCGACGTGGTGGTCGACCTCATGGGCTACTACCTGCCGCAGGCCCAGGACGGCTACGCCCCGCTGCCGCCCACCCGGCTCGCCGACACCCGGCAGTCCGGCACCAAGCCGGGGCCCGGTACCACGCTGCCGCTGAAGGTCGCCGGTACCGCGGGCGTCCCGTCCGGGGCCACGGCCGTCGCCCTCAACCTGACCGCCACCGAGCCCACCGCGGACGGCTACCTGGCGGCCCGGCCCGGCGGCCAGAGCGGCCGCCCGTCCACGTCCAGCCTGAACTTCCGGCCCGGGCAGACGGTGGCGAACCAGGTGATCGTGCCGCTCGGCGCGGACGGCACGGTGGACGTCTACAACAACGACGGCTCCACCCACGTGATCGCCGATGTCGTCGGCTACTACGGCGGCGGTGCCACGGGCCGGTACAGCCCCGTCATCCCGGTCCGGCTCCAGGACACCCGGACCGCACCGCTGACGGCCCTCGGCCCCGGCGGCGAGACCGCCGTCCGGATCGGCGGGAACGGCCCGGTGCCGGCGAAGGCCGTGGCCGCGGTGGTCAACCTGACCGTGACCGGGACGCTCTCCGACGGGCACGTCATCGCCTACCCGGACCTCACCCCGGCGCCCGGCACCAGCAACCTCAACTTCCGCGCCGGACAGACCGTGGCCAACCACGCCCAGGTCCCGCTCGGCACGAACGGCGGGATCCGGCTGCGGAACAACTCGGCCGGCGCCGACCTGGTGACCGACCTCTACGGCTACTTCACCACCGGCTGACCCCGGACGACCCCACCGCGGGCCGGCGCACCCGACGAC
>NZ_JBHJSJ010000085.1:0-29896 GCF_042268845.1 Kitasatospora sp. NPDC056273
GGGCCCGTCCGATCCGGACGGGCCCTTCCGCGTTCACCGGGACCTATGCGTCCACCGGGCCCTACGCGTCCACCGGGTCAGTCGGCGCCCTGGATCAGCCCGTGCTCCTCCAGGTAGTCCAGCTGGGCCCGCACCGACAGCTCGGCGGCCGGCCAGAGCGCCCGGTCCACGTCGGCGTAGACCCGGGCCACCACCTCGGAGGCGCTCCGGCAGCCCGCCTCGACCGCGGTCTCCACCTGGGCGAGCCGCGACGCCCGGTGGGCCAGGTAGTAGTCGACGGCGCCGAGCGCGTCCGCGAGCACCGGGCCGTGGCCCGGCAGCACGGTCCGCACGCCGTGCTGGGAGGCCATGGTGTGCAGGTGGCGCAGCGAGTCCAGGTAGTCGCCGAGCCGGCCGTCGGGGTGCGCGACCATCGTGGTGCCGCGGCCGAGCACGGTGTCGCCGGTGAGCACCGCGCCGTCGTCCGGCAGGTGGAAGGTCAGCGAGTCCGAGGTGTGCCCCGGGGTGGCCACCACCCGCAGGTCCAGGCCGCCGACGTCCAGGCGCTGGCCGCCGACCAGGCCCTCCGAGCCCAGCCGGTGCGCCGGGTCCAGGGCCCGTACCTCGCTCCCGGTCAGCTCGGCGAAGCGGGCCGCGCCCTCGGAGTGGTCGGCGTGGCCGTGGGTGAGCAGGGTCAGCGCGATCCGCTTGCCCCGTTCCTCCGCGAGGTCGACCACCCGGCGCAGGTGCCCCTCGTGCAGCGGGCCCGGGTCGATCACCACCGCGAGGTCCGAGCCCGGCTCGGAGAGCAGCCAGGTGTTGGTGCCGTCCAGCGTCATCGGCGACGGGTTCGGCGCCAGCACGCACAGCGCCCGAGGGGTGGCCTCGCCGCCGACGGCGGCGGCGGGGTCGCCCGGCAGGAGTCCGCTCACCGACCGCCTCCGACGTGCCGGTGCAGGGCCCGCAACGGCAGCGCCCGGACGAGGGCGCGCTGCGCCACCTCGACGAACGGGACCTGGCTGTCGCAGGCGAGGTCACGGGGGTTCAGGCGGCGGGCGGGCAGCTCGGGTGCCGTCCGGCGAGCCACGTCGTCGTGGGTCATCGGGCGTCGGTCCTTTCTCTGCGTCGGTACGGCAAGGTCGGGTCGTGCGGGTCGTGCGGGTGGTGCAGGTCGTACCGGTCGTGCGGGTCGTGCGGAGCGCGCCGGCCGTACGGCTCGTACGACCGGTCCCCGTCGGTGGAACGCTCAGGACCCCTCGGGGAACTCCCCGTCGATGGTCAGTTCCTCGTAGCCGGGCCAGCGGACCGTCAGACGGTCGCCGCGGACCTCGGCCCGGCCCAGGACCGGCGCCAGCGGGCGGTCGGCGGCCGCGGCCAGGGCCTCGGCGGCGGTCCGTACCGACGACAGCTCGCGCAGCACCGTCACGGTCGGCGGCAGCATGCCGTAGCGGCCCTCCCGGTGGCCCCGCACCGCCTCGGCCGGGGTCAGCCAGGCGACCCGGTCGGCCTCGCCGACCTCCAGGGCCGCGCGCTGGCCGGCCGGCAGCGCGGCGACGAAGAACCAGGTGTCGTAGCGCCGTTCCTCGAACTCCGGGGTGATCCAGCGGGCCCAGCCGCCCAGCAGGTCGCTGCGCAGCACCAGCCCGTGGTCGCGGAGGAACTCGGCGAAGGACAGCTCGTGGGCCTCCAGCGCGGCCCGCTCGGCGGACCAGTCGCGCGGCGCGGCGACGCTGTCGGCGTCCGGGCCGGCCAGCAGCACGCCGGCCTCCTCGAAGGTCTCGCGGACGGCCGCGCAGACCACCGCCCGCGCCGTCCGGGCGTCCACCCCGAGCCGCCGGGCCCACTCCTCGGGCGACGGACCGGCCCAGCCCGGCTCGACCTCGGCGTCCCGCGGGTCCACCCCGCCGCCCGGGTAGGCGTACATCCCGGCCGCGAAGGCCATCGAGGTGCGCCTGCGCAGCAGGTAGGCCTCCGGCCCCTCGGCGGCGTCGCGCAGCAGCACGACGGTCGCGGCGGCCCTGGGCACCGGCGGGGTCACCGCGCCGGATTCGACCGCCCGGATCCGGGCGGGCCAGCCGGGCGGCATCGGCAGCGTCGTCGCTCGATGGTCCATGCCCGGATGCTAGGGCGTGCCCGACGATTCCCGCCAGGCTCACGAGTGGATCGGGCCCACCCGGGCACCACGGAGGCGGGGCCGGACGAGCCCGGCCCCGCCTCCGCGATCACGCTCAGGCGCTCTTGACCCGCACCAGGATCTCGACCTCGACCGGGGAGTCCAGCGGCAGCACCGCGACGCCGACGGCGCTGCGGGCGTGCACGCCCGCCTCGCCGAGCACCGCGCCGAGCAGCTCGCTGGCGCCGTTGACGACGGCCGGGACGCCGATGAAGTCGGGGGCGGCGGCGACGAAGCCGACGACCTTGACGACCTGCTCGACCTGGTCGAGGTCGCCGATCACCGACTTCACGGCGGCCAGGGCGTTCAGCGCGCAGATCCGCGCGAGGTCCTTGGCCTCCTCCGGGGACACCTCGGCACCGACCTTGCCGGTGCTCGGCAGCTTGCCGCCGACGACCGGGAGCTGGCCGGAGGTGAACACGAGGTCGCCGGTCCGCAGGGCCGGGACGTAGGCGGCGACCGGGGCGGCCACCTCCGGCAGGGTCAGGCCCAGCTCGGCGAGCTTCGACTCGACCTTGCTCATGCGTTCTTCTCCCGCTTGAAGTAGGCCACCAGCTGCTCCGGGTTCGGGCCGGGCACGACCTGGACGAGCTCCCAGCCGTCCTCGCCGAAGTTGTCCAGGATCTGCTTGGTCGCGTGCACCAGCAGGGGCGCCGTCATGTATTCCCACTTGGTCATGGCCAGACTCTAGACGAGCCGTCGCGGCGATCCGCGCCGCCCGCCGCGAGGCGTGTGAGGTGGGGCACAAACAGGGCATGATCCGGCCTGACGGCCCAGGTGCTCCGGGCATCCGGTGCGCTCCCTGGTTACCCTCGCGGGAGGGCACCCTGGCGAGGGGCACCCTCGTCAGGAGGGGACGCCCGTAGGACGGAGACGGACGGAGACGGAGCGTGGCACGCACCCCCGGCCAGGCGGCCCGGCGCGACCCCGACTGGGAGGGCGTCCGGCTGCACGTGGTCAGCGGCAAGGGCGGCACCGGGAAGACCACGCTGGCCGCGGCACTGGCCCTGGCCCTCGCCGCCGACGGCGGACGGGTGCTGCTGATCGAGGTCGAGGGCCGGCAGGGCGTCGCCGAGCTCTTCGGGATCGCCGCGCTCCCGTACGAGGAGCGCCGGATCGCCTCGGTCTCCCGCGCCCAGCTCGGGCTGCCGGCCGCGGAGGGCGGGCCCGGCGAGGTCTTCGCGCTGGCGATCGACACCGAGCTGGCGCTGCTGGAGTACCTGGAGATGTTCTACAAGCTCGGCCGGGCCGGGAAGGCGCTCCAGAAGGTCGGCTTCGTCGACTTCGCCACCACCATCGCGCCCGGCGTACGGGACGTCCTGCTCACCGGCAAGGCCTGCGAGGCGACCAGGCGCAAGGACCCGGACGGCCGGCGGCGCTACGACGCGGTGGTGATGGACGCCCCGCCGACCGGGCGGCTGACCCGCTTCCTGAACGTCAACGCCGAGGTCGCCGGGCTGGCCCGGATCGGCCCGATACACACCCAGGCGCAGGCCGTGATGCGGGTGCTGAAGTCGCCGGAGACCGCGGTGCACCTGGTCACCCTGCTGGAGGAGATGCCGGTGCAGGAGACGGTCGACGGCATCGAGGAGCTGCGCGAGGCGCGGCTCCCGGTGGGCGGGGTGATGGTCAACATGGTCCGGCCGCCGGTGCTGGACGCGGCGGCGGTGGCCGCGGTGGACGGGGACCACCGCGAGGAGGTCGCCCTGGCGCTCGGCGAGGCCGGACTCGGCGGCCGCACCCGCACCGGGGAGAAGGTCCGGGCGGCGGTGGAGCCGCTGCTCGACCCGCTGCTGGAACAGGCCAGGGAGCACTCCGAGCGGGTCGAGCTGGAGCGCGCGCAGCGCGCCGACATCCAGCAGCTGCGACTCCCGACGTACGAACTGCCGCTGCTGGGCGAGGGCGTGGACCTCGGCGGGCTGTACCGGCTGGCGGGCGAACTGAAGCGGCAGGGGGCGGCATGACCTCGAACGGGGTGCGGAGCACCGGACGGCGGCTCGCGGTGGACGAGCTGATCGACGACCCGAAGACCAGGATCATCGTCTGCTGCGGCTCCGGCGGCGTCGGCAAGACCACCACCGCCGCGGCCCTCGGCCTGCGGGCGGCCGAGCGCGGCCGCAAGGTCGTGGTGCTGACCATCGACCCGGCCCGCCGGCTCGCCCAGTCGATGGGCCTGACCGAGCTCGACAACACCCCCCGGGTGGTCAAGGGGGTGAACGGCACCGGCGAGCTCCAGGCCATGATGCTGGACATGAAGCGGACCTTCGACGAGGTCGTGCTGGCCCACGCCGAGCCCGAACGGGCTCGGGCGATCATGGAGAACCCCTTCTACCAGTCCCTGTCGGCCGGCTTCGCCGGCACCCAGGAGTACATGGCGATGGAGAAGCTCGGGCAGCTGCGCGCCGCCGAGGAGTGGGACCTGATCGTCGTGGACACCCCGCCGTCCCGCTCGGCGCTGGACTTCCTGGACGCGCCCAACCGGCTCGGGTCCTTCCTGGACGGCCGGGTGATCCGGATCCTCACCGCCCCGGCCAAGGTCGGCGGCCGCAGCGCGATGCGCTTCCTGAACGCCGGGATGGGCCTGCTCACCGGCACCCTGGGCAAGATCTTCGGCGCCCAGCTGCTCACCGACGTGCAGACCTTCGTCAGCGCGATGGACTCGATGTTCGGCGGCTTCCGGGAGCGCGCGGACCGCACGTACCAGCTGCTCAAGGCGCCGGGCACGGCGTTCCTGGTGGTGGCGGCGCCGGAGCGGGACGCGCTGCGCGAGGCCGCGTACTTCGTGGACCGGCTGGCCGCGGACCGGATGCCGCTGGCCGGGCTGGTGCTCAACCGGGTGCACGGCACGGGCGCACCGCAGCTCACCGCGGAACGGGCGCTGGCGGCCGCCGAGGCCCTGGAGGAGAACGGCTCGGAGCACGCCTCGCCCGAGGCCGAGCTGCTCGCGGCCGGGCTGCTGCGGCTGCACGCCGAGCGGATGCAGATCATGGGGCGCGAACGCCGTACCCGCGACCGCTTCGTCTCGGTGTACCCGGACGTGCCGATCGTGGAGGTGCCGGCGCTGCCGGGCGACGTGCACGACCTGGACGGGCTGCGGGCCATCGGGGACCGGCTCAACGGCGCGGTCTAGCCCGCGCGGTACCACCCGGTGCGGTCACCGACCCCGCGCGGTACAACCCGGCGCGGTCACCGGCCCTGCGCGGCACGGCCCCCCGTCCGCGGGGCCGACCGGCCCGGGCCGCGTGGTGCGGCCGGGCTCAGCCCGCCTGGGCGTAGTCCGTCAGTATCACCCCGGTCGCGAGGGACTCCTCGTACTCGGTGCGCGCCGTCTCCAGCAGCCTCCGCCACGAGATGACGGTCGGGCGGCGGCGCAGCAGCGCCCGGCGCTCGCGCTCCGTCATCCCACCCCACACCCCGAACTCCACCCGGTTGTCCAGGGCGTCCGCGAGGCACTCGGTCCGGACGGGGCAGCCGCTGCACACCGCCTTCGCGCGGTTCTGTGCCGCCCCCTGGACGAACAGTTCGTCCGGATCACTCGTGCGGCAGGCGGCCTGCGCACTCCAGTCGTCAACCCAGCCCATGCCGGCGCCGTCCTCTCCCGTATCGAGGCTCCCCCACGGCGGCAACGGCATATTCACCGTTGCCAGTTGAGGACGTTACGGAAGAACGACAGCTTGCAACAGCCCCTTCGGGCTCAATCTCGAATGACCCAATTGGACTATGGGTGGCGATCAGCTCACTCGTTGGAGTGATCGCAGGTCGCACACCTTGCCAAGAGCGGAACCCCCACTCTCGCCACAGGAGTCGTCACCGAGTGCGACCGGCCACACCGGCACAGCAGGCCACAGCTGCCTCAAAACCCGGACATCAGCGGGTAATTCGGGCAAGTCTTCTCGCCCACAAGAGTGAACGATGTTGACGCACCGAAGCTGTCGCAAGCTTGTGACAAGCCTAGGCGAACACCTGCCCCGGTGTGCGGGAATCCGCGACGTAGGGTTCTCCCCATGGCACCGAAGCGCCCCCAGGCATCCCAGCCCCCAGGCAACACCGGAGCTCCGCGCGGCCGGACCGGCGGATCCCCGATGGAGCACGCCGGCAACGGCGTGAAGTTCCTGGGCGTCAGCGTGCTCTCCGGAGTCCTGCTGGCAGGCCTCGCCCTGCCCGCCGTCGGCGCCATCGGGCTGACCGCCAAGGACACGGCGGAGAGCTTCGCCAACATCCCCGACGACTTCAAGACCCCGCCGCTCACCCAGGCGACGCAGATCTTCGACGCCAAGGGCGGCCTGATCGCCAAGGTCTACGAGCGCGACCGCACCGTCATCACCGCGGACCAGATGTCGCCGTTCATGCGGCACGCCCAGGTCGACATCGAGGACGCCCGCTTCTACGAGCACGGCGCCGTCGATCTCAAGGGCGTCCTCCGGGCGATCAGCAAGAACGCGGAGAGCGGCACCGCCTCCCAGGGCGCCTCCACCCTGACCCAGCAGTACGTGAAGAACGTCAACGTGGAGAAGGCCGGCGACGACCAGGCGGCCGTCCTGGAGGCCCAGCGCAAGACCCTGGGCCGCAAGATCCAGGAGCTCAAGGTCGCCATCAAGCTGGAGGAGGACCTGAGCAAGGATCAGATCCTCACCAACTACCTCAACATCACCTTCTACGGCCACCAGGCCTACGGGGTCGAGGCCGCCTCCCAGCGCTACTTCAGCAAGAGCAACAAGGACCTGACCGTCGCCGAGGCCGCCACCCTGGCCGGCGTGGTCCAGAACCCGTCGCAGTACGACCCGGTGCGCTACCCCGAGAACACGCTCAAGCGCCGCAACGTCGTGATCGACAAGATGCTGGAGAACAAGCACATCACCGCCGACCAGGCGAAGGAGGCGAAGGCCGCCCCGCTGGGTCTGAAGTACAAGGACCCGCAGAACGGCTGCATCACCGCCCAGGCCGGCATGGGCTTCTTCTGCGACTACGTGCGCCACGTGGTCAAGCAGGACCCGGCCTTCGGCAAGAGCGCCGACGAGCGCAAGAAGCTGTGGAACACCGGCGGCCTGAACATCTACACCACGCTGGACCCGGACAAGCAGGCCGCCGCCCAGAACGCCGTCACCAAGAAGGTCAACGTGACCGACCCGGTGTCGGCCGCCGCGACCATGATGGAGCCGGGCAGCGGCAAGATCCTGGCGATGGCCCAGACCCGCCCGTACGGCCTGGACCCGAACAAGAACCAGACCGTCGTCAACCTCAACGTGGACGCGGCCATGGGCGGCGGCAACGGCTTCCAGACCGGCTCGACCTTCAAGCCGATCCTGGCCGCGGCGGCGCTGGAGTCGGGCATGTCGAACACCCAGGCGTTCCCGTCCGAGAACAAGATCGAGTACCCGCAGATGTCCACCTGCTCGGGCACCTGGAAGAACACCGTCAAGCCCAAGGAGACGGTGAAGAACGAGCAGGACAGCGAGGTCGGGCCGTACCAGCTGAAGGAGGCGATGGCCCGCTCGGTCAACACCTACTTCGTGCAGATGGAGCAGCAGGTCGGCCTCTGCGCGATGAAGCAGATGGCGAACAAGCTGGGCATCACCCAGTCCGCCAAGGGCGACGCCTTCCAGGAGGTGCCCTCGATGGTCCTCGGCACCCTGGAGCTCTCCCCGCTGACCATGGCGAACGTCTACGCGACCTTCGCCGCCCGCGGCAAGTACTGCACCCCGATCGCGATCAACAAGATCACCACGGTCGACGGCAAGGACGTCCCCGTCCCGCAGTCCCAGTGCAGCCAGGCCTTCTCCGAGCAGACCGCCGACTCGCTCAACGCCGTCCTGCTCAACGTCACCGAGAAGGGCACCGCAGCCTCCCTCGGCCTCGACGACGGCCGCAAGATCGCGGGCAAGACCGGTACCACCGACGAGAAGAAGGCCGCCTGGTTCAGCGGCTACACCCCGTCGCTGGCCACCTCGGTCTGGCTCGGCGGCCCGGCCGGCGGCGTCAAGATGAAGAACATCACCATCGGCGGCAAGTACTTCCCCGAGGTCTTCGGCGCCGACGGCCCCGGCCCGATCTGGCAGCTGGCGATGAACCAGGCGCTCAAGGGCACGCCCGTGGAGCCGATCCAGACCGCCAACATCCCGGACCCGCAGCCGGCCACTCCCCCGCCGGGCACCACCCCGCCGGCCACCGACCCGAACGCCCAGCAGCCGCCGGCCGGCAACCCCCCGCCGCCGCAGCAGGGCGGCAACCCGGGCCAGCCCGGCGGGCTGCCCGGCAACCAGGCCGGCGGTCTGCCCGGCGGGCTGCCCGGCGGCTTCCCCGGCGGGTTCACCTTCCCGCCCGGCCCCGGGAACGGGAACGGCGGCCGCCACGGCGGCGGCAACGGGAACGGCTGACCCGCCCTCCCGGCGGGGTGACCCGCGCCGCGGAACATGACGAAGGGGCGCCCTCCAGTGCGGAGGGCGCCCCTTCGGCGTGCTGCCGGGGCACCAGGGGCGGGGGCGGGGCCGACCAGGGTTCGACCCTGGACGGGCCCTGGACGGGCCCTGGGCGGGCCCTGGTCTGAGCCGCGGCTCAGACCAGGGCGGCCTTCACGGCGGCGGCGACCCGGCTGCCCTCGGCCAGGCCGTCGACCTTGGGCTTCACCAGCTTCATGACGGCGCCCATCGCCTGGGGGCCGGTCGCGCCGCTCTCGGCCACGGCGGCCGCCACGATCGCGGCCAGCTCCTCGTCGGAGAGCTGCTTGGGCAGGTAGCCCGCCAGCACCTCGCCCTCGGCCAGCTCCCGGGCCGCCTGCTCCGTCCGGCCGGCGTTCCCGAAGGCCTCGGCCGCCTCCCGGCGCTTCTTCGCCTCGCGGCCGATCACCTTCAGCACGTCGGCGTCGGACAGCTCGCGCTTCTGCTTGCCCGCCACCTCCTCGCTGGTGACGGCGGACAGCGTGAGCCGGATGGTGGACGAGCGCAGTTCGTCCCGTTCCCTGATGGCAGCCGTGAGGTCCTCGTGCAGCTGCTCCTTGAGCGTTGTCATTTCCTCTTCTTATCCTTCGGCTGTGGGTGGGCTCAACCGGTTTCCCGTGGGCATCCACCGGGGTTTCCGCAGTTGAACGAGTATCCCCGACAAGTACGGCCGACCGTCGCCCGTCGGCGCGCCGCTGCCCGCCCCGCTGACGGCTGTGGGTGCGGCGGGGCGGGCGGTAGCCGGCCGACCCGGGAAGCAGCCGGGGAAGCAGCCCGGGAAACGGTCAGGGAAACGGTCCGGCCCGGGAACGGGCGGCGGTCGAGTCCGTGAACAATCGATGCCCCCGGCCGGGAACGGACGACGGGATTCGGCCAAGGTGGCCGATAATGCCCGCACATTCTCGGCCGAAATGCCGAGAACTGGCTGTTCCGGAGCGAAGTTGCCGGTTCCGCAGGGGTACATCGAACACTGCGACCGCTTCGCCGAAAATAGTCCGCGTAGTACACTCGTTCGCGCGTCGCCCGAGCAGCCCGAAGGCGGCGGTCACCTCACCGTCGAATCATCCCCGAATCATCGCCGAAGGCCGCCACGATCAGCCGCGACAAACCGTCACCATGTCCCCGATTCATTATTCCACGGCACTGACACACTGCCGGCCAGGCGCCCTGCAACCCTGACACCTTGCGGCCCGGGCGCCCTGCGGTCCCGGTCGGCGCGGGCGCTCACGCCTGCGCTCCGCCGGACGGCCGACGGCGATCGTTTTTCGGAGTGATTGGCGCCGCAGCACGGCGCACTGATTTCTGACTTTTATTCTGCTCACGACAGCAGGAAGCGCGGGGGAATGGACAACAATCAGCTTCGCTCGATGTTGGTAACCCAACGGAAGATGGTCGGATGGAGCCAGGAACAATTAGCCGAACACTCCACCGTCAGCGTCCGCACCATTCGTAATCTGGAAACCGGCGCCATCCGGAATCCGCGGCGCAGTTCCGTGGAACTCCTGGTGGGCGCGCTGTTCTCCGCGGCGACCAACCGGGACGACCCCCTGCTCTCCCACGCCGTCCAGGCGGGCGCCCCGGCAAGGCTGCTGCCCGCCCGGCCGGAGCCCGGACCGCCGGTCCGCGTCGCCGAACTCCCGGACAACGCGCGCTGGCAGGGGCTGCGGCCCAAGACGGACGTCACCGTCGGCCGCCAGGCCGACCTGCTGCACGTCGTGACCGCCCTGCGGCCGGGCCGCCCGCTGGTGCTCACCGGACCGGCCGGGGTCGGCAAGACCCGGCTGGCGCTGGACTCCGCCGCCCACCTGCTGGACCGCTTCCGGGACGGTGTCGCGGTCCTGGAGCTCGGCTCGGTCACCCCCGAGGCCGTCGACCCCGCCGCCGCCTCGGCCCAGGCCCAGCGCGCGCTCGACACCCTCCTGCGGGGCGTCGGCCGCGACCCGCGGACCGACCCCGAGCCGCAGCTGCTGCTCGTCGTCGACAACGCCGAGCACGTCATCGACACGGTGGCCCGGCAGGTCAGGGCACTGCTGGCGCGGCACCCGGCGCTCCACATCATGATCACCTCGCTGCGGGCGCCCGCCGGGGTCCCGGCCGACCTGTGGGAGGTGGCGCCACTGTCGGTCGACCACCCGGACGGCCCCTACGGCTGCCCGCCCGCCGCCGAACTGTTCTGCCGCCGGGTGCACTCGGTCGTCCCGACGCTCGACCTCGGCGACCAGATGCCGCAGGTGGTCGAGCTCTGCCGACGCCTCGGCGGCCTGGCGCTCGCGATCGAGAACGCCGCCGTCCGGATGCGCTCGGTGCCCCTGCACGTCCTGGTGGACGAGTGCCGGGTGCTCCCGATCCTCGGCCAGGAGGAGGTCGGCGGGCTCTCCCACCACCGCTCGCTGCACCGCAGCCTCGCCTGGGCGTACGGGCTCCTCGACGAACGGCAGCGCCGGGCGCTCAGACGGTTCTCCCGGTTCCCCGAGGAGTTCTCCATCGACGACGTCCGGCAGCAGCCGGTCGACGGCGGCCGGGAGCCCTCCCGCAACCTCGACGTGCTGGCCGAACTGGTCGACTTCTCCGTCGTCCAGGTGAAGCGCGGCCACCAGTACGCGTACCGGGTGCCCCGGATGATGCGCGAGTACGTCAACGCCATCCCGGCCTGAGGGCCGGCCCCGTGCCGCCCGCGCCTGGAGCACTGCTCCTGGCACGGGCGGCACGGGCTTTTGAGCAAGGGTCAGCTCGCCGCGGTCGGGCCGGACCGGACCGCCACCCCCGCCTGATAGCCCACCCTCCCGGCCCGTAACCCTTCATCCCGGTTACACCTATCCTGGGCCGCATGACCGACGCAGCCGACCGCAGCGCCGCCGACGGACCGCCCGCCACCCCGCCCGGGCTGCTCCTCACCACCCCCGGGGGCGGCCGCTTCCACTTCGACCCCGGCGCCCTCTGCCTGGAACTGCTCACCACCGGCGGCCCCGGCCCGTACGCCCGGTACGAGGTGCTGCACCGGCCCGCCGACCTCGCCGCCTGGCTCCCGCCGTCCCGGCTGCGACTGCCCGCCGACGCCGTACGGATCTCCCCCGCCCAGCTCGCCGCCGCCCGCACCCTGCGCGACGCCCTCTGGCGCCTGGCCGCCGCCCGCGCCCACGGCGGCCGGGGCACGCCCGCGGACCACGCCGTCCTCAACCGGGCCGCCGAGCACCCGCCGCTGGTCCCCCGGATCGCCCCCGACGGCACCGCGGCCGCCCCGCTGCCCGCCGACGGGGCCCAGCTGGTCTCCACCCTCGCCCGGGACGCCATCGCCCTGCTCACCGGCCCGTACGCGGACCGGGTCCGGGAATGCGGCGCCGACAACTGCCAACTGATCTTCGTCGACACCTCGCGGCCGGGCCGGCGCCGCTGGTGCTCCATGGAGCGCTGCGGCAACCGCCACAAGGTCCGCGCGCTACGCGCCCGCCGGGACTCCGAGGAGGCCCCGCCGACCACCGCCCCCACCCCCGACTCCGGGCGTACACAGGCTGATCGACCGTCTGAGAGCATGGGCTGATGCGACCGCTGTACTCCGTTCCCCTCGGCATCGCCGCCACCGGCGCCGCCTGTCTCGCCTACTCCGTCGGGTACGAGGTCCGGGCCTTCCGCCTCCGCCGGATCGAGGTCCCCGTCCTCCCGCGCGGCGCCCGCCCGATCCGGGTCCTCCAGGTGTCCGACATCCACATGGTGAGCGGGCAGGGCAAGAAGCAGCGCTGGCTGAAGAGCCTGGCCGGCCTGCGCCCCGACCTGGTGGTCAACACCGGCGACAACCTCTCCGACCCGCTCGGCGTCCCGGCCACCCTCGACGCGCTCGGGCCGCTCATGGAGTTCCCCGGCGTCTACGTCTTCGGCTCCAACGACTACTACGGCCCGGCCCGCAAGAACCCGGCCCGCTACCTCCAGGCCATGCGCAGCGGCGCCCACGGCATGAACAACCCCGACGGCACCGCCCGCCGCGGCATCACCGGCGCCGTCCACAACCCCTGGGAGAAGCTCCGCGACGGCTTCGACGCGGCCGGCTGGCTCGACCTCACCAACACCCGCGGCCGGCTCACCGTGAACGGGCTCGACCTGGAGTTCACCGGCCTCGACGACCCGCACATCCGGCGCGACCGCTACAGCGAGGTCGCCGGCGGCCCGTCCCCCGACGCCGACCTCTCCCTCGCCGTCGTCCACGCGCCCTACCTGCGCGTCCTCGACGCCTTCACCGCCGACCGCTACCCGCTGATCCTGGCCGGCCACACCCACGGCGGCCAGCTCTGCATCCCCTTCTACGGCGCCCTGGTCACCAACTGCGACATCGACACCCGCCGGGTCAAGGGCCTCTCCACCCACACCGCCGGCGGCCACCGCTCCCACCTCCACGTCTCGGCCGGCTGCGGCACCAACCGCTACACCCCCGTCCGCTTCGCCTGCCCCCCCGAGGCCACCCTCCTCACCCTCGTCCCGGCAGCCCGCTGACCCCCACCGGACGCCCGCTCGAAACCGGATTTCGTGTCTCGGCGAGCGTCCGGTAGAGTTCTACTCGTCGCGAAGGAGACGGAGCGACAAACCGCAAGACCGGGGTGTGGCGCAGCTTGGTAGCGCGCTTCGTTCGGGACGAAGAGGCCGTGGGTTCAAATCCCGCCACCCCGACCCACTGCAGAGGGCCTGCCGGAGAAATTCGGCAGGCCCTCTGTCGTTTTGCGCGACCGGCCGGGTGACCACTCCTCAGCCGGGTCCGACGCCCGGGTGCCGTCCGCGACCTCCACCGGCCGACCGCAGGTAGCTCCACCGCGCGCACAACGCCCCGCCCCGGCCGCCGGGCTAGCCGCGCTGCGGGCAAGGCCAACTCCCCGTACGGACAGCGCCGGTGCGTCCGGGGCTCCGCGGCCGCGCCGCCGTCGCCGGGGCCGGGCCGTCAGAGGGCGGTGGGGAGTTCGGTGCGGGAGGTGATGTCGAGCTTGGGGTAGGCCTTGTAGAGATGGTGGGCGACGGTGCGGGGGCTGAGGAAGAGCTGGGCGGCGATGTCGCGGTTGGTGAGGCCCTGGGCGGCGAGGCGGGCGATCTGGAGTTCCTGGGGGGTGAGGGGGGACTGGGGGGTGCCGGTGGGGGTGGCCGGGGTGGGGGCCGGGGTGCCGGTGGCGGAGAGTTCGGTGCGGGCGCGGGCGGCCCAGGGGTGGGCGGCGAGGCGGTCGAAGGTCTCCAGGGCGGCGCGCAGGTGGGGGCGGGCGTCGGTGCGGCGGCGGGTGCGGCGGAGCCATTCGCCGTAGAGGAGGGCGGTGCGGGCCTGTTCGAAGGGGCGGTGGGCCGTTTCGTGCCGGGAGAGGGCGGCGCGGTAGGTGGTCTCGGCGAGTTCGTCGGGGCCGAGCAGGGCCTGGCAGCGCAGCCGGAGGGCGTCGGCCCAGGGGCGGTCGGCGGCGGCCGTCCAGCGGGCGAAGCGTTCGTAGGCTTCGGCGGCGCGTTCGGGGGTGCCGAGGCGGACGGCGGCCTCGACGAGGTCGGGGACGGCCCGGGTGGCGCTGACGTGGTGGCGGTGCGGGCCGGTGGTGAGGGTGTGCAGCCGGTCGGCGGCGTCGCCGGCGCGGCCCTGGCCGAGGTCGCGCAGGGCGAGCGCCCACTGGGCCCAGGCCTGGCCGGCGGCGGGGGCGGCGGTCTGCGGGCCGGTGGTGGAGAGGGCGGTGGCGGCGAGTTCGGCGCAGTGGTCGGTGCGGCCGTCGAGCGCGGCCAGGTGGGCGAGCAGCGCGGTGAGTTGGCTGACCCACTGGTGCTGGCCGGTGTCCCGGGCGAGGCCGAGGCCTTCGGTGGCGGTGAGTTCGGCGTCGCGGTGGCGGCCGTGGAAGAGTTCGGCCTCGGCGAGGAAGAACTGCAGGGTGGGCATCACGCCGACGGTGCCCTTGGCGCGGGCCTCGGCGACCAGTTCGGCGGCGAGTTCGGCGGTCTCCTCGTCGCGTCCGAGGACCAGGGTGGCGCCGCACAGCTGGACGAGGTCGACCGGGCTCTCGGCCCCGGCCCGGCGGGCGGCCTCGGCGGCCTCCCGGACGGGCGGCAGCGGGCCGGCGGGGCGGCCGAGCGCGGGCAGGACCGCCGCGGGCAGGTGGCGGGCGAGCGGGGCGAGGGGGTCGTCGGCGGCGAGCGGCAGGACCGCCAGGCGGTCCAGGACGGCGGCCACCGGCTCCTCCCCCGCGTACCAGGCGGCATGGAAGGCCTGGAGCAGCATCCGGGCGGCGTACGGCGGGTCGATGTCGGTGCCGGCGGCGTCGAGCAGCAGCCGGTGGGCGGTCGGGTAGGAGCCGCGCCAGAAGTGGGCGGTGGCCCGGACCTGGTCGAGCAGGGCGTGCGCCAGGACGTTGTCGGTACGGCCGGAGGCCTCGTCGGCGAGCGCCTCGGCCCGTACCAACTCGCCTTCCTCGGTGGCGGCTTCGGCGGCCAGGACGAGCCGGCGGGTGGCGCCGTCGCGGTCCGGGGTGAGGCGGGCGGCGCGCTCGTACGCGGCGGCGCCGCCGTGGCCGCCGCGGCGCCCGGCGCGGACGGCGGTGCGCTCCAGCGCGTCGGCGAGGCCGGCGTCGGGGGCGGTGGCGGCGAGGGCGAGGTGCCAGGTGCGGCGGTCGCCGTCCGGCAGCGCGCCGGCGACGGCCCGGTGGACCGCCGTCTTCTGGTGGTGCGGCGCCCGTTGGAGGATCGCGGAGCGCAGCAGCGGGTGCCGGAAGGCGATCCGGCGGTCGGCCGTGACCGTCACCAGGCCGGACGCCTCGGCGGGCGCGAGGTGTTCAGCGGTGACGCCGAGGGCGGCCGCGGCGGACAGGACGACGTCCAGTGCCCCGCCCTCCTCGGTGGCGGCGACCAGCAGCAGCGTCTGGGTGGCCGCGGGCAGGCCGGTGACCTGGCCGTGGAAGGCGATCAGCAGCCGGCTGGTGAGCGGCAGGCCGCCCCGCGCCGGCGGCTGCGGCCCGGCGGCGACCGGGAGTTCGGTGAGCGCGAGCGGGTTGCCGGCCGCCTCGGCGAGCAGCCGGTCGCGGACGGTGGACGGCAGGTCGGGGCCGACCCGCCGGGCCAGCAGCCGGGTGGCGTCGGCCTCGGACAGGCCGGTCACCTGCCGTTCGGGCAGGCCCAGCGGGCGCTCCGCCGGGCTGCCGCCGGCCCCGGCCGGGCCGCCGGTGCGGGCGGCGAGCAGCAGGGCGACCCCCTCGGCCTGGAGCCTCCGGGCGGCCAGCAGCAGGGCGTCCAGGGAGGCCCGGTCCAGCCACTGCACGTCGTCGATGACGCACAACAGCGGCCGGTCGGCGGCGAGTTCGGCGAGCAGGCCGAGCGTGGCGAGCCCGACCAGCAGCCGGTCGGCGCCCGCCCCACCGCCGTCGCCTGCCCGGTCGCCCGCCCGGTCGTCGCCCGTCCGCTCGTCGTCGGAGAGCCCGAACGCCGCCTCCAGCGCCCGCCGTTGCGGGCCCGGCAGGACGTCCAGCCGGTCCAGGCCGGGCGCGAGCAGCAGGCTCAGCCCGGCGTACGGCAGCTCGGCCTCGTACTCGACGCCGGCCGCCCGGACGACCCGGAACGCCTCCCCCGCCCGCGCGACGGCGTCGTCCAGCAGCGCGGTCTTGCCGATGCCGGCCTCGCCCCGGAGCAGCAGCACTCCGCTGCGTCCGGCCCGCGCCCCGTCCAACAGCCCGTCCACGGCGGCCTGTTCGCCTTCCCTCCCGTACAGCATGCCCCGACCCTACCCAGCAGGGCCGCGCACCACTGCCGACCACGGCACCGGTACACCTCCGCGGAGGCTACGTACCCCCATGCCCATACGTGACGGATTCGCCGTCGGCCGCCCGTCCCTACCGTGGTGAGCACCGGGAACGACCGGGCCAACCACCCACCGGAACACGGGAGATGACGATGACCGAGATCACCACCGCCGCCCTCCAGCAGCTCGCCGAGCGCTACCTCGCGGTGTGGAACGAGACCGACCCGGCGGCCCGCCGCAAGCTGGTCGACGAGGTGTGGGCCGAGGACGGCCGCTACACCGACCCGCTGGCCGCCGTCACCGGCCGGGACGCGATCGACGCGCTGATCGGCGCCGCCCAGGCCCAGTTCCCGGGGCTGGAGTTCACCCTCGGCCCGGTCGACGCGCACCACGACGTCGCCCGCTTCACCTGGAACCTGGGCCCGGCCGGCGCGGAGCCGGTGGTGATCGGCTTCGACGTGCTGGCGGCCACCCCGGACGGCCGGATCGGCGCGGTGTACGGCTTCCTCGACCGCGTGCCGGGCGCCTGACCCCCTCAGACCGCCACTCCGGCCGAGGGGCGGGACGCTCCCCACCGCTCCCGCCCCTCGGCACCGGCCGCCGACCCGCTTGAGTCGCCAACCCCCTTGAGAAGAGCCCGAGATGAGCACCTCACTGAACACCCGGCGGCCCACCGAGGCCGAGACAGGGGCAACGGCGCCGACGGCCCCCAAGGGGCTGCTGCCGGTCGTCCTGACCGCCACCTTCATGACCGCCCTCGACATCTTCGTCGTCAACGTCGCCCTCCCCTCCCTCCAGGGCGACCTCGGCGCCGGCCCGGCCGCCGTCCAGTGGGTGATGGCCGGCTTCAGCCTGGCCCTCGCGGCCGGCCTGGTCACCTCCGGCCGCCTCGGCGACCGGTACGGCCGCCGCCGGGTGTTCGGACTCGGCCTGGCCCTCTTCACCCTCGCCTCCACCGCCTGCGGCCTCGCCCCGACGGCGGCCGCGCTGGTCGGCGCCCGGGTGGCGCAGGGCCTGTCGGCGGCGCTGATGGGTCCGCAGGTGCTGGCGATCCTGCGGACCGCGTTCAGCGGCGCCGCCCAGGCTCGGGCCTTCGCCCGGTACGGGCTGACCATGGGCGTCGGCGCGGTGTTCGGCCAGCTGATCGGGGGGCTGCTGATCCGCGCGGACCTCTTCGGCCTCGGCTGGCGCAGCTGCTTCCTGATCAACCTGCCGATCGGACTGGCCGCCCTCCCGCTGGTCCGCCGCAGCCTGCCGGAGTCCCGCGCCCCGCAGCGGCCCGGCCTGGACCCGGTGGGCGTGCTGCTGGTCACCACCGCGCTGACCGGCCTGGTGCTGCCGCTGATCCAGGGCCCGCAGCTGCACTGGCCGCTGTGGACCGGGCTCTGCCTGGGCGGCTCGGTCGCCCTGCTGGCCGTCTTCGCCGTGCACCAGCACCGCGCCACCGCCGCCGCCACCACCACCGCCACGGCCACCACCGCGACCACCCCGCTGGTCGACACCCGGCTCTTCCGCGACCGCGCCTTCAGCGCCGGCCTGCTCGCCCAACTCGCCTTCTGGCTCGGCCAGGGCTCCTTCTTCCTGGTGCTCGCCCTGCACCTCCAGTTCGGCCGCGGCCTGGACGCGCTGGGCGCCGGACTGGTCTTCACCGCGATCGGCCTGGGCTACCTGATCACCTCCAACACCACCCACCGCGTCACCGCCCGCCTCGGCGAGCGCCGCACCATCGCCCTCGGCGGGCTGCTGATGGCCCTCGGGCTCGGCCTGCTGGCCCTCACCGCGTACGGCGCCGCGGACGGCGGCGTCCGGTGGCTGGCGCCCGGGCTGTTCGTGGACGGCCTCGGCATGGGCCTGGTGATCGCCCCGGTGACCTCGGTGGTCCTGGCCGGCGTCGAGCCGCGGCTGGCCGGCTCCGCGGCCGGGGTGGTGTCCACCGTGCAGCAGGTCGGCGGGGCGCTCGGGATCGCGCTGATCGGCCTGGTCTACTACGGCGCCGGCGACCCGGCCGCCGCCTTCGGCCGCAGCGTCCTGGCCCTGGCGGTGCTGGAGCTGGTGCTCGTGGGCCTGGTCCGGTTCCTGCCGCGCGGAGCACACGGGGCCCCCGGAGCGGCCGAAGCGCACCGAGCGCACGAAGCGCCGCGCGAGGGCTGACCCCGGCATGGCCCCGGGCACCCGCCCCGGCCCCACGGAACCCGGGCCCCGGGCCGGGCGTTCGTGGACGCCCCGGCCGCCGCGCACGGCAACACCTGCACCGGCATCCTGCCGGCACCCCGCCGCCACCCCGGCGGCACGGGGCGGGTGGGCCGAAGCCCACCCGCCCGTTCCCTTCCCTCCCCCCGATCGGGTTGGATGGTCGGATGAGCGAGGAGAAGAGCGCCGTACCGGCGTGGGAGCAGCGGTTCAGGGCGGCCCGGGTGTCGCTGCCCGACTGGGCCGAGGACGCCCCCGACCGGTCGCTGTACGTGTCCAACGCGACCGGCACCTACGAGGTCTACGCCTGGGACCGCACCACCGGCGCCCACCGTCGGGTCACCGACCGTCCGAACGGCACCACCGACGCCGAGCTGTCCCCCGACGGCGACTGGGTCTGGTGGTTCGACGACCACGACGGCGACGAGTTCGGCGTCTGGCGCCGCCAGCCGTTCGCGGGCGGCCCCGACGAGGAGGCCGTGCCCGGCCTCGCCGCCTCCTACTCGGCCGGCCTGGCCCTGGGCCGCGACGGCACCGTGGTGGTCGGCCGCTCGACCGACGAGGACGGCACCACCCTGCACCTGCGCCGCCCCGGCGCCGCCGTGCCGGTCGAGGTCTACCGGCACGAGGAGTACGGCGGCATCGGCGACCTCAGCCACGACAGCACCCTGCTCGCCATCGACCACACCGAGCACGGCGACGCGATGCACTCCGCGATCCGGGTCGTGCGCATCACCGCCGACGGCGGCGTCGAGACCGTCGCCGAGCTGGACGAGGTCACCGGCCGGGACGAGCCGCGCGGCGTCGCCTGCCTGGGCTTCGCCCCGGTCGAGGGCGACACCCGCCTGCTGGTCGCCCACCAGCGCACCGGCCGCTGGGAGCCGATGATCTGGGACGTCGCCACCGGCGCCGAGACCGCCCTCCCGCTGCGCGACGAGCAGGGCCGCGAGCTGCCCGGCGACGTCTCCGCGCAGTGGCGCCCCGGCGCCGAGGCGCTGCTGGTGGAGCACGAGTACGAGGCGCGCAGCGAGCTGTTCTCGTACGCGCTCGCCGACGGCCGGCTGACCCGCCTGGAGACCCCGCGCGGCACCGTCAGCGGCGCCACCGCCCGTCCGGACGGCACCGTCGAGTACCTGTGGTCCTCCGCCGCCGAGCCCTCCGCCGTCCGCTCCACCGCCGGGACGGTCGTGCTGCGGGCGCCCGGCGCGGTGCCGCCCGGTTCGGTGCCGGTCGAGGACGTCTGGGTGGACGGGCCTGGCGGGCGGGTGCACGCCCTGGTGCAGCGGCCGGCGACGCCCGCGCAGGGCCCGTACCCGACCGTGTTCGAGATCCACGGCGGCCCGACGCACCACGACAGCGACTCCTTCGCCGCCGGTCCGGCCGCCTGGCTGGACCACGGCTTCGCGGTGGTCCGGGTCAACTACCGCGGCTCGACCGGCTACGGCCAGGCCTGGACGGACGCGCTGCACGAGCGGGTCGGCCTGATCGAGCTGGAGGACATCGCGGCGGTCCGCGCCTGGGCCGTCGACAGCGGCCTCGCCGACCCGGCCCGGCTGGTCCTCACCGGCGGCAGCTGGGGCGGCTACCTGACCCTGCTCGGCCTCGGCGTCCAGCCCGACGACTGGGCCCTCGGCCTCGCCGCCGTCCCGGTCGCGGACTACCACACCGCGTACGCCGACGAGATGGAGGCGCTCAAGTCGCTGGACCGCACGCTCTTCGGCGGCACCCCGGAGGAGGTCCCGGAGCGCTTCACCGCCTCCTCGCCGCTGACCTACGTCGAGCGGGTGCGGGTGCCGGTCTACATCAGCGCCGGGGTCAACGACCCGCGCTGCCCGATCCGGCAGATCGACAACTACGTCGAGCGGCTGGAGCGGCTCGGCAAGCCGCACGAGGTGTACCGCTTCGACGCCGGGCACGGCTCGCTGGTGGTGGAGGAGCGGATCAAGCAGCTGCGACTGGAGATCGACTTCGTGCGGCGGCACCTGGGCACGGCCGGGCGTGACGGAGACGGAGGGGCTGCGTGAGACGCCTGCTGATGCTCGCGGGGGTAGCGGTCGCCGGGGCCCTGGTGCTCACCGGCTGCTCGGGCTCACAGCGGAACACCGCGTCCTGCCCGCCCCCGACCGGCCCGCCGGTACCGAGCTCCTCGGCCGTCGCGCCCGCGCCGGCCGTGCCCGCGTCACCGACCGCCGCCGCGACGCCGCCCGCCGGCGCCACACCGCCCGTCACTCCGCACGCCGGCACCGCGACCAAGGCGGGCGCGGCGGGTCCGGGGGCGGCCGTCGCACGGGCGGTGTACACGCCGCCCGCGGACGGGGGCGACCCGGTCCAGCTCGCCAAGGGGGGCGGCAAGAGCGGCTCGTCCGGTTCGAAGGGGTCGGGGTCCAAGGGCTCCAAGACCGGTCGCAGCGTGCACCACCACATCGACCACTACGACTCCGACGACCACAACGGCAGCGGCGGCAACGGCAACGGCCACTGCCGCAGCGACCCGACGCCGCTGCCCACCGGCTCGTCGTCCCCGACCCAGCCGCTGCTCCCTCCGCAGACGCCGACGCCGACGACGCCCCCGCCGGCGGTCAAGCCGACACCGGCACCGGCCCTGCCGACCAAGCGCTGAGCCGGGGCGGCCGAACGCCGAGTCGGGGCGACCAAGCGCCGAACCGGCGTCTGCGTCAAGGCGCCGCCGGTCAGTCCAGGACCGGGTCCAGCCCGAGGGCCCGGTCCTGCTCCGCCTCCGCCTCCCGGCGCACCAGGCGGTACCACATGAAGACCACGAACCCGCCGAAGACGAACCACTCCAGGGTGTAGCCCAGGTTCTGGAACGCGCGCAGGGTGAGCCCGTCGCCGCCCTGCGGCTGCACGGTCGGTACGGAGGCCAGCCCGGCGGGCGCGTCGTCGGCGGCCACCCAGCCGTCGTACCAGCCGTCGTACTCCAGCACGTTCAGCAGCGAGGCCCGGTTGATCATGCCGAGCTGCCCGGCGGGCAGACCGCCCGCCACCGCGCCGTTGCTGCCCACCGACTCGTTGGCCTGGAGGCGCCCGGTCACCGTCACCTCTCCGCCCGGCGGCGGCCCGGCGACGGCCGGGTCCCCGGCCGACCAGCCGCGCACCACGGCGACGGCGTGTCCGTCGGCGGTGCGCAGCGGGGTGAGCACGTAGTAGCCCTGCTTGCCGTCCACCACGCGGTTGGGGACGAGCAGTTGGTGCTCGCCGTCGTAGCTGCCGGTCACCGTGACGGTCCTTCCGACGGTTTCCGTGCTCACCTGCGGGGTCGCCTGGTTGAGCAGCGCGTCGATCGGCCGGGCGTCACCCGAAGCGGTGACCGCCTGCTTGGCCTCCTGGTGCGTGGACACCCGGTCCTCGAAGCGGCCGAGCTGCCAGGAACCCAGCCACAGGCAGACCGCCACGGCCGCCACGGCCACGACGGTGCCGCCGAGCCAGCGCGGAGTCAGGAGGAACCGGTACACACCCCCACGGTATCCACTCCTCACACCCGCCCCGTCCCCCGGGCCCCGAACACGGCCGCCTCCGGGCGGTCGCCCCGGCCCCTCCTCTACATCGGCGGCCACGCTCAGGCCGTCGTCACCGAGCCGTCACCGAGCCGTCGGTGAGCCCGACGGCTGCGGCGCCGGGCCGCCCAGCCCCTGGACGCCGCCGCGGTAGACGGTGCCGCTGCACGCCACCGGCAGGGTCGCCGTGGCGGCCGCCGGGCTGCCGGGGGCGGGGGTGTGGGCGATGGTCACGGCGGGCGGCGCGGTGGTCGGGTTGCCGGTCGGCGTCGCGGTCGGGCTGGGGGCCGTGGTGGGGCCCGCCGACGGGGACGAGGAGGCCGGCGGGTTGGCGCTGACCTCACTGGTGGGGACGGAGGCCGGGGCGCCGGACTCGGCGGCGGGGACGTCCGAGCGCAGGGCCACCTGGTTGACGCTGTTCGACGGGGTGCTCAGGGTGCCCGAGCCGGTACAGGTCTGGTCGGGGACCCAGGCGAACGGCACCCGGTACCCGGCCCGCGGCGCGAGCACCGGCGGCTCCCCGTCCATCGCGGGCAGGCCGGCGGCCGGGTCGCCCGGGGCGTGGTCGGCGGTGCGGATGCGGCCGCGGTCGCCGCCGCTGACGGCGGTGACCGCCACCGAGCCCGGCCCGCCGAGCCGACAGCTGCGCCCGGACACGTTGTAGACGGTGAACGAGCCGTAGATCCGCCCGTCGCCGTCGGCCGTGCCGACCTGGGCGAGTCCCTCACCGAGGTCCGTCCGGGTGCAGAGCGGGACGATGCCGCCGTCACCGGCGCCGGAGGTCCCGCTGGGCGCGACGCCGCCGTCGGTGCTCGCCTGCCCGCCGCCGGGGCTGTGCGGGGCCGAGGCCGTACCGGGCGGCGGGGTGGTGTCGCCGGGGCCGCTCGGGTTCGCGTGCGAGGCCGCCCCGGTGCCGCCGGTCGTCCCGGCGGTGCCGCTGGGCGAGGTGGCGGCCGGGCTCTTGGCGTCGGCCGAGCCGGGGCCGCCGGAGAGCCCGAGGTGCTCCCCCTCGTGCAGGACGGGCAGGCCGATCGCGACGACGAAGGCGAGCGCGGCCGCCCCGGTCCAGGCACCGCGCCGGGCGGCCCGGCGGCGGGGCACCGCCCGCCGGATCCGCGGCAGCCCGCCGGCCGCGGGCTGGATGCCGGAGACGGCGCCGTGCAGCAGCTCGCGCACCGCCCGTTCCTCGGTGGACAGGGACAGCAGCTCCTCCGGGGCCTCGGCCCCGGGCCCGCTCGCTCTGGAAGCGCCGAGCCCGTTCGCCCCGGGCCCGGTCGCCCCGAGCCCGGTCGCCCCGGGCGTCCCGGGTCCGTTCACCTCAGGCCCGCCCGCCTCCGGAGTGCCGTCCGCCGGCCGCCGTCGGTCGCCGTCCGCCTCAGCCATGTCCGGCCGCCATCTGGACGCGCAGGGCGGCGAGCCCGCGCGAGCCGTAGGCCTTCACCGAGCCGAGCGAGATGCCCAGGGTCTCGGCGACCTGCGCCTCCGTCATGTCCACGAAGTAACGCAGCACCAGAACCTCCCGCTGACGGCGTTGCAGACCACGCAGCGCGGCCTTCAACTGGTCGCGCTCCAGGGCATCGTAAGCACCTTCTTCTGCACTGGCCATGTCAGGCATGGGCTTCGGCAGCAGTCGCAGCCCGAGGATGCGGCGGCGCAGCGTGGAGCGGGACAGGTTGACGACCGTCTGCCGCAGGTACGCCAGGGTCTTCTCGGGCTCGCGCACCCGGCGCCGGGCGGCGTGCACCCGGATGAACGCCTCCTGGACGACGTCCTCGCAGGTCGAGAGGTCGTCGAGGAGCAGCGCGGCGAGCCGCAGCAGCGAGCGGTAGTGCGCCTGGTAGGTCGCGGTGAGCAGGTCCTCGCTGGTACCCGCGTCGGTACCGGCACCGGAGTCCGCCGCACCGGGTGCGGCCGCCGTCATCTGGTCTTCTTCCGGCCTACTCGCAGGCCTCGGGGCGCGCGAGGGGAAGGACACCGCGGCTCTTGCCGGGATGCCCGCCCTTGCCCCCACCATCACGTTCGCCACGCACGTTGGACACTCGATCCCCTGTCATGGTTGCCCAGCCCGGGGCCCATTCTTCCGCATCGGCTGAAGAGGCCTCCAGGGGATTCCCACGGGATTCCGGACAGATTGTGTCGAGGAGCGAACACAGGTATGGACACAGGTGTGGACACAAGCGGGCACATCGGAACCCGTGAGGGCCCGTCACCGCCTAATCCGTCGGCGTTCCCGCCGTCAGCTCCGCCGCCACCAGCTCGGCCAGCTGCACCAGGTTGAGCGCCGCGCCCTTGCGCAGGTTGTCCCCGCAGAGGAAGAGGTCCAGCGCCTCCGGCTCGTCCAGCGCCCGCCGGACCCGCCCGACCCAGACCGGGTCCGTCCCGACCACGTCGTTCGGCGTCGGGAACTCGCCCGCCGCCGGGTCGTCGTAGAGGACCACGCCGGGCGCGTCCCGCAGGATCTCCTGCGCGTGCTCCTGGGTGACCTCGCGTTCGAACCGCGCGTGCACGGCCAGCGCGTGGGTGCGGACGACGGGGATGTGGACGCAGGTCGCCGAGACCTTCAGGGCGGGCAGGCCGAGGACCTTGCGGGACTCGTCGCGGATGCCCATCTCCTCGGCGGACCAGCCGCCGTCGCGCAGCCCGCCGGTCCAGGGCACGGCGTTGAGCGCGAGCGGGGCGGCGAACGGCCCCTGATCGGCGATCAGCGCGCGCAGGTCGCCGGTCTGCCGGCCGACCGCGGTGCCCGCCACCAGCCCGGTCTGCGCGCGCAGCGCCGCCTCGCCGTCGCGGCCCTCGCCGCCGGCGGCCTGGTAGGAGGCGACCACGAGCTGCGCCAGCCCGTACTCGGCGTGCAGCGCGCCGACCGCGGCGATCATCGCGAGCGTGGTGCCGGCCGGACTGGCGACGATGCCGCGCGGGCGGATCCGCAGCGCGGCCGCGTTGACCTCCGGGACGACCAGCGGCACGTCCTCGGCGGTGCGGAAGGCGGCCGAGTCGTCGACCACCACGACGCCCTTGGCCGCCGCGATCGGCGCCCACTGGGCGGAGACCTGGTCGGGGACGGCGAAGACCGCGACGTCGATCCCCGCGAAGGCCTCCTCGTTCAGCGGGACGACCCCGACGGTCTCCCCGCGCACCACCGCCGTACGGCCGGCCGAGCGCGGGGAGGCGACGAGTCGGACCTCGCCCCAGACGTCCTGGCGGAGGGAGAGCAGCCCGAGCAGCACCTCGCCGACCGCGCCGGTGGCGCCGACGACGGCGAGGTTGGGACGCCGGGTCATCGCCCGGCGTCCCGGCCCGGTGCCCGGGTCATCGCCCGGTGCTCCCGTTCCGTTCCCGGGTCATCGCCCGGTGCCGCCGTAGACGACGGCCTCGTCGCTCTCGCTGTCCAGGCCGAAGGCGCTGTGCACGGCACGGACGGCCTCCGGCACGTCGTCGGCGCGGGTGACCACCGAGATGCGGATCTCCGAGGTGGAGATCAGCTCGATGTTGACGCCCGCGGCGGACAGCGCCTCGAAGAAGGTCGCCGTGACGCCCGGGTTGGAGCGCATGCCGGCGCCGACCAGCGAGATCTTGCCGATCGCGTCGTCGTAGCGGAGCGACTCGTAGCCGATGCCCTGCTTGACCCGGCCCAGCGCGTCGATGGCCTTCTGGCCCTCGGTCTTGGGCAGGGTGAAGGAGATGTCGGTCAGGCCGGTCGACGCGGCGGAGACGTTCTGCACCACCATGTCGATGTTGACCTCGGCGTCGGCGATGGCGCGGAAGATGCGCGCCGCCTCGCCCGGCTTGTCGGGCACGCCGACGACGGTGACCTTGGCCTCGGAGGTGTCGTGGGCGACTCCGGAGATGATGGCCTGCTCCATCTCGCCCCCTTCGGGCTTGTTCGGGTTGTCGTTGCTGACGATCGTCCCGGGAAGACCCGAGAAGGACGAGCGTACGTGAATCGGGATGTTGTAGCGACGGGCGTACTCGACACACCGATCGAGCAGCACCTTGGAACCCGACGAGGCCAGCTCCAGCATGTCCTCGTAGGCGATCCAGTCGATCTTGCGGGCCTTCTTCACCACGCGCGGGTCGGCGGTGAACACGCCGTCCACGTCGGTGTAGATCTCGCAGACCTCGGCCTTCAGCGCGGCGGCGAGCGCCACGGCGGTGGTGTCCGAGCCGCCCCGGCCCAGCGTGGTGATGTCCTTGCTGGTCTGGGAGACGCCCTGGAAGCCGGCCACGATCGCGATGTTGCCCTGGTCCAGGGCGGTGCGGATGCGACCGGGCGTCACGTCGATGATGCGCGCCTTGTTGTGCACGGAGTCGGTGATGACACCGGCCTGGCTGCCCGTGAAGGACTGCGCCTCGTGCCCCAGGGATTTGATCGCCATGGCCAGCAGCGCCATGGAGATGCGCTCTCCAGCGGTCAGCAGCATGTCGAACTCACGGCCGGCAGGCAGCGGTGACACCTGCTCCGCGAGTTCGATGAGCTCGTCCGTCGTGTCGCCCATCGCGGACACCACGACGACGACCTCATGGCCGGCCTTCTTGGCGTCAACGATTCGGCGGGCCACGCGCTTGATGCCTTCGGCATCCGCAACGGATGAGCCGCCGTACTTCTGCACGACAAGGCCCACGTGCGCTCCTCGACTCGAAGTCTTTTCCGGGGGCTACGGGCCCCCGTACCCCCCGGGGGAGAGGGGGGTGCGGTCGTCGTCAGTCTACCGAGCAGGGGTGCTCCGACCGGCGCTTTCCATATCGTGAGACGGTAGTTTCAGCACGTGAGCGGCCGTACGGGCGGCTCCGCCGTCAGGTCTGCGGGCGATTCGGTACCGCTCCGAAGAATCGCCCGACCGGGGGACGGCGATCCGGCCGGATTTCTTTTCCGGCCGGGGCGCTGAGGCATTCGTCACAATCCGAGGGCGCATTCGATCAGCCCGCGATCCGTGCCGGTATCCGTGCCACGATCTGCCCGCGATCCGCCGGATTCCCACCGGATTTCCGTCCGGGAAACTACCGCCCGAGGCCGAGCTCGGCCGCCATCAGGTCGCCCGCCTGCTGCTCCAGCTGCTCGTCGGTGAGCCCGTCGTCGTCGGTGTCCGCGCCGTCCGGTGCCGCGCCGATCGGGCTGTCCAGCCGGACGTGGGCGATCAGCGACTGCAGGGCCCGCAGCACCGCCGTGCAGGTCGTGCCCCAGTTGGAGAGGTACGAGAACTGCCACCACCACAGCGCCTCGCTGACCCGGCCCTCGCGGTAGTGGGTCAGGCCGTGCTGGAGCTCGCTGACCACGCCGGCCAGGTCGTCCGAGATCCGGAAGGCGTTGGGCTTCTCCGGCGGACCGTACGGGTCGAAGACCTCGTGGTAGACGTCGATCGGCGCGAGCAGCTCGGCGAGGCGCTCGCGCAGCTGCTCACCGTCCGGCTCGGGGCCGGTGTCCGGCTCGAACCGGTCCTCCGGGACGACGTCCTCGATCGCGCCCAGCCGGCCGCCGGCCAGCAGCAGCTGCGAGACCTCCAGGAGCAGCAGCGAGACCGCACTGCCGGGCTCGTCGCCCTTGGCGACCTCGGTGACGGCGAGCACGAAGCTCTCCACCGAGTCGGCGATCTGCACGGCGAAGTCGTCCGGCTCCGAGCCGTGGCCGTGGACGTGCGGGGCGTGCGCCCCCGGTTCCCCGTGGGACTGCTGGTGGGGGGTGTGGGGCTGCTGGTTGATCGTCCGGTCAGACATCGAGCAGTCGTCTCCCTTCGAAGGCGCGGCCGAGGGTGACCTCGTCCGCGTACTCCAGATCCCCGCCGACGGGCAGGCCGCTCGCCAGACGGGTCACCTTCAGGCCCATCGGCTTGCAGAGCCGGGCCAGGTAGGTGGCGGTCGCCTCCCCCTCCAGGTTGGGGTCGGTGGCCAGGATCAGCTCGGTGACCGTACCGTCCGCGAGGCGCGACAGCAGCTCGCGGATCCGCAGGTCGTCCGGGCCGACGCCCTCGATGGGGCTGATCGCGCCGCCCAGCACGTGGTAGCGGCCGCGGAACTCACGGGTGCGCTCGATGGCGACGACGTCCTTCGGCTCCTCGACCACGCAGATGACGGCGAGGTCGCGGCGCGGGTCCAGGCAGACCCGGCACCGCTCGGCCTCCGCGACGTTGCCGCAGACGGCGCAGAAGCGGACCTTGTCCTTGACCTCCAGCAGCGCGTGCGCCAGCCGGCGCACGTCCGTCGGGTCGGACTGCAGCACGTGGAAGGCGATCCGCTGCGCGCTCTTGGGCCCGACGCCGGGCAGCCTGCCCAGTTCGTCGATCAGGTCCTGAACCACGCCCTCGTACAACGTCGCGCCTTCCCTCGGATGGTCGGTGTGCCGGACGGCCGGTGGAGCCGGGTGGCTGGTGGAGCTTGGTGGCCCGTGGAGCCGGAGCTGGTGAAGCCGGAAAGCTGGTGGAGCCGGACGGCCGGGGCCGGTGGTGCCGGACGGCCGGTGGTGCTCCGGTGCCATCATCCAACGAATCGGGCGTCGGACACAGCGCCCGACGCCCGACTCCCACATAAATCACATGGGTCTGTCGTCTGAACTTCAGACCTTCTGGCCTTGGAAGCCGCCGTTGGACGACGTCAGAACGGCAGGCCGGGGATGCCGCCGCCGCCCAGGCCCTGGGTCAGCGGGCCCATGCGCTCGGCCTGCAGCTTCTGCGCGGTCTGGTTGGCGTCCCGGACAGCCGCCAGGACCAGGTCGGCCAGGGTCTCGGTGTCGTCCGGGTCCACGGCGGCCGGGGAGATGCTCAGCGCCACCAGCTCACCGGCACCGGTCACCGTCGCCTCGACCAGGCCGCCGCCCGCCGAACCGCTCACCTTCGCCTCGGCCAGCTCCTGCTGGGCGTTCGCGAGATCCTGCTGCATCTTCTGCGCCTGCTTCAGCAGCTGCTGCATGTTGGGCTGGCCACCACCGGGGAACACGGCTGTCTCCTTGCTGTCACGGCTGTCGTACGGCGCTTCGTCCGTCACCGCCGAGCCTACGTGCTGCCCGCCGGTCCGGGCCCCGGATCGGGCCCGGATCAGGGTCCGCTCAGGGGCCCGTAGGCCCGGAGACCTGGGCCGGAGGACCCGGGGGCCGGTTCAGGAGCCCTGGTGGTGGATCTCCTCCAGCACCGTCGCCCCCAACTCGCGGATGATCAGCTCCTGGCCGGAGAACACGTCCTCCTTGAGGTCCGGGTCGTCCGCCTCCGGGACGTCGTCCTCCGGAGCCACCGAGCGCACCGGACGGGCCTGCGCCGCCACCGGCGGCGGGGCCTGCACCGGCGCGGGCTGCACGGGCGGGGCCTGGACGGGCGCCGGCGCGGCCTGGACCGGCGGAGCCTGCACGGGCGCCGGGGCGGGCGCGGGCATCGGCGGCGCGGCGGCCGCCGGACGCGCCGCCGGGGCTCCCCAGCCGCCACCGGCCTGGGCACCGCCCCCCGGTGCGCCGCCGCTCTGGCCACCACCGGACAGGCCACCACCGGACAGGCCACCGCCGGACGGGCCGCCGACGCCGCCGGACGGGTCGATGATGCACTCGATCCGCCAGTCCACGCCCAGCGCGTCGGCCAGCGCGGAGCGCAGCACGTCGTCGCTGTTGCTGCCGACGAAGCTGTCCCGGGCGCCGGCGTTGATGAAGGACACCTGGAGCACACTGCCGTCGAACCCGGCCACCTGGCCGTTCTGGCTGAGCAGGATCCAGGTGAAGCGGCGGCGGTTCTTCACCGCCTCCAGGATCTGCGGCCACAGCTGCCGCACCTGCGCGGCACCCTGCTGCGCGGACGCCGACGGCTGCCCACCGGGAGCCGCCACCGGGGCGGGGGCCGGGGCGGGCACCGGAGCGGCGGCCAGCGCCGGGGCCGGCGCCGGGGCGGCCTGCGGCGGCGCCACGGGG
>NZ_JBHJSJ010000086.1:0-29874 GCF_042268845.1 Kitasatospora sp. NPDC056273
CCCCGATGGCGCGAGGCCTACCGGGCCCGCGCCGGCATCGAGGGCACCGTCTCACAAGCGGTCCGAGGCCCCGGCCTGCGACGATCCCGCTACCGGGGCCTCGCCAAAACCCACCTCCAGAACGTCCTCATCGGCATGGCCGTCAACATCCGCCGACTCGGCGCCCACTTCGACACCACCACCAGACCAAGCCGCCGCCCCACCCGCATCCACACACTCTGCACCCAACACGGCATCGCAACGACGGCCTGAGCCTGACCTAGATCGAATACTTCGCCAGCAGAGTCGCTGGGCCGACTTTTCGTGCGCAGGGTGGGGTGCGGGTCGGCAGGATCTGTAGACCGGTCTGCATATTCCTCTCGGAGGGTGCACGGAAGGTCGGGCTGATCGACTTCTTGTGCGCGGAGGGGCGGCGGCAGGCTATGTGGTCTGGTCTTCGCCCGCGTTGGAGGAGCTCGTGTGAGAAGTCGGCTGGGCCGAGTTCCTGTGCGCTTTCGGGCTGGCCGGCCCTGGGTGTACCTGGGGCCAGGTAGGCCGGCCGTCGCATTTATCCGGGTTCTGCATAGGAAGTCGGCGGGGTCGACTTTTCGTGCGCGGGGGAGGTGTGGGGCGTCCCCCAGGGGTGCATGGAAGGTCGGGCTGATCGACTTCTTGAGCGCAGAGGGGTGGGGTCGGCGGCAGAGGGAGCTACGCCAGAAGTCGGCGGGGTCGACTTTTCGTGCAGGGGGGTGTGGGCCAGTAAGGGCGTGCAGGCCGGTCGTCGCATACCTCGTGGGGGATGCGTGAGAAGTCGGCCGGGCCGACTTCCTGTGCGGGGCGGGCGGCAGGGGTGGGGGCGTAGGGTCGCGGGTCGGGCAGGGATGGGGTCGGGGAGGGCCGGATGATTTCGCGGGCGCAGGCGGTGGAGGCGGGGCAGCGGTGGATCAACGGGGATCTGCCGCAGGGGGCCGGGGTGGTGCGGCGGGTGTGCACCCATGAGTTCGAGCTCGGCTGGGTGGTGTGGGCGGAGCCCGCCCGGGTGGTGGTCGACCCGCGGACGGGGGAGCGGCGGGCGCCCGAGGAGGTGGGGGCGGCCTGCGCCGTGGTGGACCGGGAGAGCGGGCGGTTCACGGTGTGGCCCTCGGTGCCGGTGGACGAAGTGGTGGGGCTGTACCGGGACTTCGTCGGCGCGGGCGGCTACGACCCGACCCTCCCGCCGGCGACCGGCCGGGGTGCCCGGGCCGAGCTGACCTACCGGGACGGCACCGGCGAGGAGCGGTCGCTGGCCCTGCGGTCCGCGGCGGGCCTGCCGCACCCGGCGCTGCGCGGCTGGTGGTGGCTGCGCGAGCAGGGCGTCGCCGCCGAGGAAGTGCTGGCCGTCCGGACCGACCTGCGGCCGAGCGCCCTGCCCGGCGGCTACTGGTCGTACGCGCTGGCCGCCGAACTGCCGGACGTCCGGCTCGACTTCGAGCTTCCGTACGGCCCGCGCTTCGACCACCGAGCGGCCGCCGTACGGGCGCTGCCCGCGCCGCCGGACGGTCCGGCCCGCAACCGGGTGCCCTTCCCCCGTGCGGTGCGCGACGCATCCGGCGCTCCCGGCACATCCGGCGAGCCCGACGCCGCGCTCGCCGCCCGGCTCGCGGAGCAGTTCGGCCCGGCGGGCGTCCAGCGCTTCGAGCCGGCCGACGTCGCCCGGGCCGAACTGCCCGGGGACGCGGCCGCGCTGCTGCTGGCGGTGGGCGTCCCGGTGGCCGTGCCGGGGTTCTTCGCGCTGCACCACCCGGGCGCGGAGGCGATCGCCGACGGCACCCGTCAGGGCACCGTCCTGCCCCCGCTCGCCGCGCACCTGGCCGGACTCGGCCGCGGCACCCGGGTGGCCGAGCGGGAGCGCCTGGCGCTCGCCGGGCAGCTGGTGCTGGGGACGGACGGCTGGGCGCTGCTGGCCCTCGACCCGGTGGACGGCGCCGTCCGGGCGGTGGACCCGGACTACGCGACCGCCCGCCACTGCAACGCGGACCTGCGCGCCTTCGTCCGCTGCCTGGAGGTGTTCGCCGGCTGGTGGCCGGCTCTGCGCGGGCTCGACCCGGTGGCCGCGGGCGGGGCGGTGGACGCCCTGCAGCGCGCGCTGGCGGCCGTGGACGGCACGGTCTTCGCCGACCCGGAGAACTGGTGGGCCGTCATCGTCGAGCAGCTGTGGGACGGCCTCCTCTGACGGACGGCGGACCGCCGGAAGACCGGCCCGCCCACCGGCCCGCCCACCGGCCCGCGGACCGGCCCGCGGACCGGTTCCGGACCGGCGCGAATACCGTCGCACCCCCTCTCACCAGGGCCCGGATCGCGTAGCGTGGAGAGTTATGCGACTCGGTGTGCTCGACGTAGGTTCCAACACGGTCCACTTCCTCGTGGTGGACGCCCATCCGGGCGCTGCTCCGCTGCCCGCGTACTCGCACAAGGCCGAGCTGCGTCTGGCGGAGCTGCTGGACGAGGACGGCGCGATAAGCGAGGCCGGGGTCGAGCGGCTGGTCGGCCACGTCGCGTCCTCGCTGCGGGTCGCCGAGGACAAGGGCGTCGTCGACATCCTCCCGTTCGCGACCTCCGCCGTGCGCGAGGCCGCCAACGGCGAGGAGGTGCTGCGCCGGGTGGCCGCCGAGACCGGCGTCGAGCTGCGCGTACTCTCCGGGCAGGACGAGGCCCGGCTCACCTTCCTGGCCGTCCGCCGCTGGTTCGGCTGGTCCTCGGGCCGGCTGCTCAACCTGGACATCGGCGGCGGTTCGCTGGAGATCGCCTGCGGCCTGGACGAGCAGCCGGACGTCGCCTGCTCGCTGCCGCTGGGCGCCGGCCGGCTGACCGCCCGCTGGCTGCCGGGGGACGTCGCCGACCCGGAGGGGCTGCGCGAGCTGAGACGCCACATCCGGGCCGAGCTCGCCACTGTGGTCGGCGAGATCACCCGGCTCGGCCCGGCCCGGCACGCGGTCGCCACCTCCAAGACCTTCAAGCAGCTGGCCCGGATGACCGGCGCCGCCCCCGCCGACGCCGGTCCTTACACCGACCGCCGGCTCACCCGCAGCGGGCTGGCCGCCTGGCTGCCCCGGCTGTCGGCGATGACCGTTGCCGAGCGCGCCCGGATCCCGGGCGTCTCCGAGGGCCGGGCCAAGCAGCTGCTGGCCGGCGCGCTGGTCGCCGACGCCGCGATGGACCTGTTCGGGCTGGAGGAGCTGGACGTCTGCCCGTGGGCGCTGCGCGAGGGCATCATCCTGCGCCGCCTGGACACCATGGACAGCCCGGCCGACCGCCGCCGCCCGGCGCTCACCCCGTAAGCCGGGCGCGCGCCCCGGGGCGCGCACCCGGGCGGTCGCCCGGACAGTCGTCCGGACCCGTCCCGACCGACCGCCGACCGACCGCCCCGGGGCAACGTGCCGATGGTCACTGCGCCGGTCATCCCGCCCCGTTCGCCGCGTGCTCCGCTTACGCTGTCTCCCGTGGTGCAACCAGCGGGCGAGGACGGAACGCAGGAGGACCGCACTCCCGGGAGCGGGCAGTCGCGGCCGGACGGCCCGCGCCGCAGGCTCGGCAAGGCGGTCACGGGCGCCACCGCCGCCCAGGCCGCCAAGCAGGCCTCGAAGGCGGTCAAGGCCGCCCAGCGCACCGCGAAGACCGCCGCGGCGAAGACCAGCGCGGCGAAGACGGCGCGAACGGCGAAGACGGTGAGAACGGCGAAGACGGCGAAGACGCCCACCGCGAAGCAGCCCGCCCCGAAGGCGAAGCAGCCCGCCGCCAAGGCCGCCCCGAAGGAGACCCGCACCGCCCGGGCCGCCGGCGCCGCCAAGGCCGCCGTCCAGTCCGTCCGCTCGGTCAAGGCCGCCAAGCGGGACGCCGCCCGCCCGCCGCTGCTGCGCACCACCGACCGGCTGGTGCTGCCCCGGCACCCGGCCCTGCACATCCCGGACACCAAGGTGGCGCTGTCCACCGCCTCGGTGTACCCGGCGAGCACCGCCGTCGCCTTCGAGCTGGCCGCCAAGCTCGGCTACGACGGGGTCGAGGTGATGGTCTGGAACGACCCGGTCAGCCAGGACATCGACGCCCTGCGCCGGCTCTCCGACGCCCACCGGCTGCCCATCCTGGCCGTGCACGCGCCCTGCCTGCTGATCACCCAGCGGGTGTGGAGCACCGACCCGTGGACCAAGCTGGTCCGGGCCCGGGCGGCGGCCGAGAAGCTCGGCGCGAGCGCCGTGGTCGTCCACCCGCCGTTCCGCTGGCAGCGCCAGTACGCCCGGGAGTTCGTCGAGGGGATCCATCGGATGGCGGGCGAGACCGACGTCCGCTTCGCCGTCGAGAACATGTACCCGTGGCGCTACCGCGACCGCGAGATGCTCGCGTACGCCCCCGGCTGGGACGTCACCGACGAGGAGTACCGGCACTTCACCATCGACCTCTCGCACGCCGCCACCTCCCGGATCGACACCTTCGCCATGGTCGAGCGGATGGGCGACCGGCTCGCCCACGTCCACCTGGCCGACGGCAGCGGCTCCGGCAAGGACGAGCACCTGATCCCCGGCCGCGGCAAGCAGCCCTGCGCCGAGCTGCTGGAGCACCTCGCCCGGACCGGCTTCGACGGCCACGTGGTGCTGGAGGTCAACACCCGCCGCTCGGCCTCCCCCGCCGAACGCGAGGCCGACCTGGCCGAGGCCCTCGCCTTTACCCGCTTGCACCTGGCCACCCCCTCGCGCGTACGCTGAGCCGTCCGGTCCGCCCGGGCGTCAACTGCCGTACGAAGGGGGACGCATGACGGAGAGTCGGAACTACCGCGAGGCCGCCGCGAGCTTCGGCGGGGTCGCCGCCGAGTACGAGCAGGGCCGTCCCGGCTATCCCGACGAGCTGTTCGACGCGCTGGAGCGGCTCTGGGGCCGCGGCCTCGCCGGTGCCCGGGTCCTGGACGTCGGCGCCGGGACGGGCATCGCCACCCGGCTGCTGGCCGCGCGCGGTGCGGAGGTCGTCGCCGTCGAGCCCAGCCCCGGCATGGCCGCCCGGTTCCTGGCCTCCTCGCCGGGCCTGCCGCTGGTCCGGGGCACCGGCGACGACCTGCCCTTCCACGACGGGTCCGTCGACCTGGTCGCCTACGCCCAGGCCTTCCACTGGACGTACCCCGAGAAGTCCGTCCCCGAGGCGGTCCGGGTGCTGCGGCCCGGGGGCGCCGTCGCCGCCTGGTGGAACGTGTACGACGAGACCGTGCCGTGGATCCGGGCCAGGAGCGAGCGGATGGCCGCCGCCCTCCCCGGCCGCTTCCACGGCTACGGCGGGATCAGCGGCCACGTCGGGCACTTCGCCCCGGCCGGCCTCGCGGTCGAACGGACGGCACTGCGCTGGGAGCGGCGGGTCACCGTCGAGCACGTGCTCACCGACCTCACCTCCCGCTCCTACCTGGCCTCGCTCAGCCCCGAGGAGCGCGCGCCGGTGCTGGCGGCCGAACGGGAGGCCATGGTCGCCGCGTTCCCGGACGGCGTCGTGGTCGAGCCGTTCAGCCTGGACCTCACCGTGGCCGTCAAGCCCGGCTGACGCCCGGAGCCCGCACCGCCGTCCGCTGCCTGCCCGCACCGCCGTCCGCTCGCGTTGCTGCCCGCCCGCCCGAATCGCTGCCCGTCCGCCAGCGCCTCCGCCTGCCCGCATCGCGGACGGACCGTCCGCCGGCCGGACGGCGGGCGTAGGCTCGGTACCCACAGCGGCCCCCGAACCCTCCCAGCAGCGGGGTGCCCGCGAGAGCCCCGAAGGAGTGGAGCACAGTGCCCGAGCTGAGGTCCCGTACGGTCACCCACGGTCGCAACATGGCAGGCGCCCGGGCGCTTCTCCGGGCGGCCGGCGTAGCCCGCGAGGACTTCGGCAAGCCGATCATCGCGGTGGCCAACTCCTTCACCGAGTTCGTCCCCGGGCACACCCACCTCCAGCCGGTCGGCCGGATCGTCTCCGAGGCGATCAAGCAGGCGGGCGGCATCCCGCGCGAGTTCAACACCATCGCCGTGGACGACGGCATCGCGATGGGCCACGGCGGCATGCTCTACTCGCTGCCCTCGCGCGACCTGATCGCCGACTCGGTCGAGTACATGGTCAACGCGCACTGCGCCGACGCGCTGATCTGCATCTCCAACTGCGACAAGATCACCCCGGGCATGCTGATGGCCGCGCTGCGCCTGAACATCCCGACCGTCTTCGTCTCCGGCGGCCCGATGGAGGCCGGCAAGGCCACCCTGGTCGACGGCACCGTGCGCAAGCTCGACCTGGTCGACGCGATCTCCCAGGCGGTCAACGAGAACGTCTCCGACGAGGACATCGCGATCATCGAGGAGAACGCCTGTCCCACCTGCGGCTCGTGCTCCGGCATGTTCACCGCCAACTCGATGAACTGCCTGACCGAGGCGATCGGCCTCTCGCTGCCGGGCAACGGCTCGGTGCTCGCCACCCACACCGCCCGCCGGGCCCTGTACGAGCGGGCCGGGCAGAACGTCGTCGAGATCGCGAACCGCTACTACGGCGGTGACGACGCCTCGGTGCTGCCCCGGGCGATCGCCACCCGCGCAGCCTTCGAGAACGCCATGGCCCTGGACATCGCCATGGGCGGCTCGACCAACACCATCCTGCACCTGCTCGCCGCCGCCCAGGAGGCCGAGCTGGACTTCGACATGCGGGCCATCGACGCGATCTCCCGCAAGGTGCCCTGCCTGTCCAAGGTCGCGCCGAACGGCTCGTACTACATGGAGGACGTGCACCGGGCCGGCGGCATCCCGGCCATCCTCGGCGAGCTGTACCGGGCCGGGCTGCTCAACGAGGACGTCCACACCGTGCACGCCGACTCGCTCGCCGAGTGGCTCAAGACCTGGGACGTGCGCGGCGGTTCGCCGTCCGCCGAGGCCGTCGAGCTGTGGCACGCCGCCCCCGGCTGCGTCCGCTCCGCCGAGGCCTTCTCGCAGTCCGAGCGCTGGGAGTCGCTGGACACCGACTCGGCCAAGGGCTGCATCCGCAGCGCCGAGCAAGCCTACTCGGTCGAGGGCGGTTTGGCCGTGCTGTACGGCAACCTCGCCGAGGACGGCTGCATCGTGAAGACCGCCGGCGTGGACGAGTCGATCTGGACCTTCAGCGGCCCGGCCGTCGTGGTCGAGTCCCAGGAGGACGCGGTCGAGGCGATCCTCGCCAAGCGGGTCAAGGAGGGCGACGTCGTCGTCATCCGCTACGAGGGCCCCAGGGGCGGCCCGGGCATGCAGGAGATGCTCTACCCGACCTCCTTCCTGAAGGGCCGGGGCCTGGGCAAGGCCTGCGCGCTGGTCACCGACGGCCGCTTCTCCGGCGGCACCTCGGGCCTGTCCATCGGCCACGCCTCCCCGGAGGCGGCCTCCGGCGGCACCATCGCGCTGGTCGAGGACGGCGACACCATCGCCATCGACATCCCCGGCCGCCGGATCTCCCTGGAGGTCCCGGACGAGGTGCTGGCCGAGCGCCGCCGCGTCCTGGAGGCCACGGGCGGCTACCGGCCGAAGAACCGCGAGCGCCAGGTCAGCCAGGCCCTGCGGGCCTACGCCGCGATGGCCACCTCCGCCGACAAGGGCGCCGTCCGCGACGTGTCCAAGCTCGGCTGAGCCCGAGGCGAACGCCGGGCCCGCACGGAAGCGGAACACCGGCCCGTACGGAACCGGAACACCGGGCCGTACGGAACCGGAACGCCGGGCCCGCACCGAACGAGGAGGAGCCGTCCCACCGGCCGGGACGGCTCCTCCGCCGTGTGCGGCGGTCGGGTGATAATCGACGGCGTGAGCGAGCAGCCCCCCACCCCCGCCCCCACTCCCGCCGGCGCCCCCGAGCCGGAGCCGATCCGCTTCTTCGGCACGTCCTGGCTCAACCGGGACAACGGCTACTGGCCGCGCCGGGTCGGTGTCTCGGTCGGTGCCCTGGCCGCGACCGCCGCCGCCGTGCTGGTGCTGCGCTTCGGCATCGAGGGCATCGCGCTCTCCGAGGACGGCACCTTCCTCAACGGGCTGCTGACCGCCGCCATCGCGGTCTGCTCGATGATGGCCGTACGGCGCACCTGGAAGGTGCTCACCGAGGGCCGGGACCAGCTGACCGGCTGGATGGCCGAGGACAAGTCGCTCGGCGCGGTCTGGCTGATCGGCGGGGCCGGCAGCCTGGCCGCCTACTTCGTCCGCAGCCTGGTCGAGGCCCCCGGCGAGGCGGTCCGGCGGGCCGCCCACGAGCGGGCCGTCGCCCAGTACGAGAAGCGCCAGGCGGGCCGCGGCCGCCGGCCCGACACCAAGGCGCCGGGCCGGCCCAAGCGCAAGCGCTGACGTCGGTCAGGTCCGGCTGGCGGAGCCGCAGTTCCCGGTGCCCGGCGGCACCCGGTCCCGGTCGTACGGGTCCGCGGTCGGCCCGGTCGGTACCGGGCCGGGCCGGGTGGACCGGTCGAACTCCGGGTGCAGGAAGCCGTCGTAGCGGCCGCAGGTGCTGTTGCCGAAGCTCTCCACGGTCTCGTCGATCGCGAGCTTCCCCGGATCGACCTGGTACTTGGCCGGGTCGTAGAAGTGGAAGGTGTCCACCTGCCGGACGATGGTCCGGACCGTCTCCGCGAGGTCCGCGGAGCCGTTCGCCGAGGCCGCCTGGTCGGCCGTCTTCGGGCCGGGGCGCAGCGCGTACACGTAGCTGACGTCGGCCCGCATCAGGACGCCGTTCTCCCCGTCGGCCGTGACGTCGATCCGGCCCCGCACCTTGACCACGTCGGTGACCGGGACGGCCTCCCGCGGGTCGAAGCGGGTGAACCAGGCGGTGGGGTCACTGGTCGCCGAGGGGTGGTCCAGCGACGCGGCCGCGGCCTCCCGGGTGCGGCCGTCGAGCATCGCCAGCGCGGCGTCCGGGCGGCCGCCGGACACCACCTTCGGGTCCAGGTGGGCCGCCGCCAGGTAGGCCCGCACCGACTGCAGCCGGGCGGCCACCTCGTCGGCACCGAACGCGCCGGTGGCCCGGGGGGTCTTCGGCAGCTCGATCCCGTCCGTGCCGGCGGCCCAGTCCTCGGCGGGGGAGCCGGCCCACGGGTGGTCGGGGGTCGGCTGCCGTCCGTCGCGCTCCGCCGCCGGGCTCGCGGAGACCGGGTGGTCGGAGGCGTAGCCGAAGTGGGTGGAGTACCAGAACTTCAGCCCGTCGATGTTCAGTGCCACGAGCAGCACGGCGACGGTCAGCAGGACGTAGAGCGGCGTGCGCCACTCCAGGCGGCGGCGCGGACGCGGGTCGCCCCACGCGTCGACCGCCCGCGCCGGGCGGACGGGCTTGCGGACGGGCTTGCGGCGGAAGCGGCGCCCGCGCGCCGCGGGGCCGTCGTTGACCGAGCGGCGGCCGCCCGGATCGACCGGCGGGGTGTGCTTCCACCGGGCGGACAGCATGCGGGTGCGCCCGCTCTGCTCCTTGACGGTGGCGCTGCGGACGAACTCCTCGTCCAGGACGAGGTCGGCGAACGGGTCCTTCCGGCCCGCCCCGGACGGGTCGGACCCGTTCGGCTCGTCGCCCCCGGCGGGGCGCGGTTCCGGTTCTTCGGCGATCGGCATCGCGCCAGTATGCCGACGGGGTCTGACGATCCGTCGATCGGGGGCACACCGTGTGGTGAACACCTGTGCGTCGTCCGCGGGACCGGTGCCGTTCGTCCGGAAGCGCGCCGGTGCGGGCGCCCGCTCAGTCCTTGCCGCGGGCCTGCTTGACCGAGCCGACCACCCCGGCGATCGCCAGCAGCAGGCCGGCCGGCAGCAGCGAGATGAAGAAGGCGCCGAACAGGCCCTCGTCGCCGAGGAACAGCTGGGCCAGCGTGTTCAGGACCAGCAGCCCGCCGGCGGCCGGCAGCGCCGACTGCCAGGGGTGGTCGTTCGCCCAGCGGCGCAGCCTCCGGTCGGTGGTGTCGCGCCGCAGCCGGCCGCCGACGGTGCCGACCAGGAAGAAGAAGAACAGGCCCCAGCCGGCCGGCGAGGCCAGCATGCTCAGCGACCAGTCCCCGGTGATCGCATCGATCCCCAGGGCCGTCGCCCCCACCACCGCACCGACCCCCGCGGCGGTCCGCCACGGGCCCACGGTCGCCGAGGCGACGGCGAGTTGCCGGTTCTCACGTCGGGACATTTCGTCGTGTGCCATGGCTCCACGGTGCGCCCGCGGGAGCCGGGAGGCCATAGGGGAAACCCCCGAGATTTCTCCCTAGGGGCCTGTCCTCCGCCAGGCGGCCGGGTGGGCGGCGACCACGGAGCGGACGGTCCCCGCGCGGGCCGCGACCACGGAGCGGACGGTCCCCGCGCGGGCCGCGACCACGGAGCGGACGGTCCCCGCGCGGGCCGCCGGGCGGTGCGAGGATGGCGGCAGTACCGAGGCAAGGAGCGGGAGCGGACCATGGGCAGCAGCGGAGCACACGGACAGAAGATCGCCTTCCTGGGCACCGGCAAGATCGGCGAGGCCCTGCTCTCCGGTCTGCTGCGGGCCGGCAAGGACCCGGCCGACGTCCTGGTGACCGCCCGCCGTCCCGAGCGGGCGGCCGAACTCGCCGACCGCTACGGCGTGGTGGCCGTCTCCAACGCCGAGGCCGCCAAGCTCGCCGACACCCTGATCCTCGCGGTCAAGCCGCAGGACATGGGCGCCCTGCTGGAGGAGCTGGCCCCGCACGTCGGCGCGGACCGGCTGGTGATCTCGGCCGCGGCCGGCGTTCCCACCGCCTGGTTCGAGGAGCGGCTCGCGGCGGGCACCCCGGTGGTCCGGGTGATGCCCAACACCCCGGTTCTGGTGGACGAGGGGATGAGCGTCATCTCGGCGGGCTCGCACGCGGGCGAGGAGCACCTGGCGCGGGCCGAGGAGATCTTCAGCTCGGTCGGCAAGGCGCTGCGGCTGCCCGAGTCCCAGCAGGACGCGGCCACCGCGCTGTCCGGCTCCGGACCGGCCTACTTCTACTTCCTGGTGGAGGCGATGACCGACGCCGGCATCCTGCTCGGGCTGCCCCGGCAGGTGGCGCACGACCTGATCGTGCAGTCCGCGATCGGCGCCTCGGTGATGCTGCGGGACTCCGGCGAGCACCCGGTGAAGCTGCGCGAGGCGGTCACCTCCCCGGCCGGCACGACCATCGCGGCGATCCGCGAGCTGGAGAACCACGGGGTGCGGGCCGCCCTGCTCGGCGCCCTGGAGGCGGCCCGGGACCGCTCCCGGGAACTGGCCTCGGGCGGGAAATGACCGCTGCGCGACCCCTCCCGTAATCGCGGCGCACCCCCTACGCTCTCGCCAACATCGTCCTACCGGCCGGTAGCGCGGTTCGTGTGGAGTCCGCCTGGAGGTCCGCTTGAGTGCCGCCCCGCCCGTGGTCCCGCCCGTTCCGCCCGCCGCGTCGCCGTCCCCGGTGGCGCCCGGTCTGCGCACCGGGCGGGCCGCGCTCGCCGCCGCCTTCCTGCTCCAGGGCGTCACCTTCGCCCTGCTGGTCACCTGCATCCCGGAGATCCAGCACCGGTACGGGCTGAGCGACGGGCTGCTGCCGGTCTTCCTGGCCGCGGTGCCGGTGCTGGCCGGGGTCGGGTCGATCGCCTCCGAGCAGCTGGTGAAGCGCACCGGCGCGCGGGTCGTGCTGCGGGTGGTCCAGCCCGCCGTCTGCCTGAGCCTGGCGGCCGCCGGACTGGGCGGGGCACTGTGGCAACTCGCCCTGGCGCTGGGCGCGTTCGGGCTGCTGGTGGGCGCGCTGGACGCCAGTATGAACATGCTCGGGGTGGGGCTCCAGCACCGCTACGGCCGCTCGATCATGATCGGCTTCCACGCCGCGTTCAGCCTCGGCGGCATCCTCGGCGCGGCCCTCGCGGGCCTCGGCTCGCACTACGACCTCGGGCTGCCGCTGCTGTTCGGCACGGCCGCGGCGGTGATCGCCCCGCTCGCCCTGCTGGCCGGCGCCTTCTTCGCAGGTCCGGCCGAACTCGGCGACGCCGTCCGGGAGGCCGCCGAGGCCGCCGCCCGGTCCGTCCCCTGGCGTCCGCTGCTGCCGCTCTGCCTGGCGATGGCCTTCGCGTACATCGCGGACTCCTCGGTCTCCAACTACAGCGTCAAGTACCTCACCGACGGGCTGGGCAGCCGGGAGGACCTCGCCAAGCTCTCCTACCTGGGCTACATGGTCGCGATGCTGCTCGGCCGGGCCCTGGGCGACCGCGCGGTGCAGCGCTTCGGCGCCGTCCCGGTGGTCCGCGTCGGTGCCGCGCTGGCGGCGCTCGGCTTCGGCCTCGCCGCGGTCGCGCCCGCCGCCTGGGCGGGCATCGCCGGCTTCACCGTGCTGGGCTTCGGCATCTGCGCGATCATCCCGCAGGTGTTCGCGGCCGGCGGCCGGCTCTTCCCGGCCGACTCGGACGCCGCGGTGGCCCGGCTCAACCTCTTCAACTACGTGGGCTTCCTGGTCGGTTCGCCGCTGGTCGGGGCGATCGCGGACGCGAGCTCGTACCGCTGGGCGCTGCTCGCCCCGATGCTGCTGGTGCTCGCCGTCCTGCCGCTGGCCGACCGCTTCGCCCCGGCGCCGGCGCAGGCGCAGGCGGTGGCCCCCGCCGCCGGGTGACGGTCCCGGCCCCCGCCGCCGGGTGACGGCGGGGGCGGTCGGAGGGGCGGGGGTCAGCTGATCACGGTCTGCAGGCCGGGCATGCCGTCGAGGAAGGGGCCGCTCCTGGTCTTGACGACCGGGTAGCCGTACTCGGCGTAGACGTACGGGGCCCAGTTCAGTGTGTACGACCCGGTCCAGGGCGGCGTGGAGGTGATCTTGACGGTGGCCGTGACGGTGCGGGTGGCGCCCGGCGCGATCGGCACCGTGGGATGGAAGTTGACGGAGTTGCCGCCGAACACGCAGTCCACCTGGTCCCCGCCGCAGCCGGTGAAGGTGAACGCGCCGGTCAGCTGGTTGGAGGGGAAGCTCGGCCCGATCCACTCGTACGCGAAGGTGATGGGGGCGGATTCGGTGTTGGTGAGGGAGAGGGTCAGGGTCAGTTCATCGCCCGGTGCCGCCGTCTTCTTGTCGACGGAGGCCGAGACGCCGGTGATCACGCCGTCGTCGCGGGTGGTGGCGGAGGCCGGCTGGGCGGCGAAGATCAGGCCAAGTCCCAGTACCGTGGCGAGAATTACCCCGACGCGTTGCATGCTGAATGGCTTCATGGCGGATGAGAATAGGGAGTTGTGAAGGCCGCGTCTGCGGCTCCTTCACGCCATCTTCAACCGTTGCCGGAAAGCCCTTGCCCCCGCCGTCGGGTGACGGCGGGGGCGTTCGACGGGACGGGGGTCAGCTGATCACGGTCTGGAGCGAGGGCACCCCGAAGGTCCAGGTCTGGTCCTTGGCGGTGCCGGTGGTGCCCACCTGGCCGAACTCGTAGTAGACGTACGGCGCCCAGTTCAGCGTGTACGGGGCGGTGCCCCACGCCGGGGTGTCGGTGATCTTGACGGTGAGCGTGACGCTCTTCGTCGCGCCGGGTGCGATCGGCGCGTTGAAGTGGAAGTTGGCGCTGTTCCCGGTGAACGCGCAGTCGGAGGTGTCACCGGTGCAGCCGGTGATGGTGAACGCTCCGGCCTGCGTGTTGGCCGGCCAGGTCGGCTGGACGGCCTCGTAGGCGAAGTAGATGGGACTGTTCTCACTGTTGGTGAGCGACAGCGTCAGGGTCAGCTGGTCTCCCGCCTTCGCCGTCGACTTGTCGACCGCGAAGGTGGTGCCGCTGACCGCGGCGGAGGCCGGCTGGGCGGCAAAGAACACGCCAAAACCCAGTATTGCAGCGAGAATTACCCCAAGGCGTTGCACGCTGAATGGCTTCATGGCGGAGAGGATATGGAGTCGCAAAGCTTTTGTCTGCACCGCCTCAACACCCGCCTCCACAGTCGCCCCACAACTTCCGTAGTTTCATCGCGCACCTGCCGCCCGGCCGTCCCCACGAGCGCCGCCCCGGCGCGCCCTGACGGCGGCCCGGCCACCGTCACCCGCTACGGTGGAGGCCATGCCCGAAGCCGAGCGTGACACCCCCTGCGGCCTGCACCTCTTCTGGGACGAGGCCGTCACCGCCTACGACTTCGGCCCCGGCCACCCGATGGACCCGACCCGGCTGGCCCTCACCATGCGCCTGGTCGAGGCCCTCGGACTGGACACCGGCCCCGGGGTGACCGTCCGCTCCGCACCGCCCGCCGGCGACTCCACCCTCCGGCTGGTGCACACCCGGGAGTACGTCGAGGCGGTCCGGAACGCCGCCGCCCACCCCGACCGCTCCGACCCGCTGCACGGACTCGGCACCGACGACAACTGGTCCTTCCCGGCGATCCACTCGGCCTCCGCGCTGATCGCCGGCCAGTCGGTGGCCGCCGCCGAGGCGGTCTGGCGCGGCGAGACCCCGCACGCCGTCAACTTCGCCGGCGGACTGCACCACGCGATGCCCGGCAAGGCCTCCGGCTTCTGCGTCTACAACGACCCGGCGCTGGCCATCGCCCGGCTGCTCGAACTCGGCGCCGAGCGGGTCGCCTACGTCGACGTGGACGTCCACCACGGCGACGGCGTCCAGGCGGCCTTCTGGAACGACCCCCGGGTGCTCACCGTCTCGCTGCACGAGCACCCCGCCACGCTCTTCCCGCAGAGCGGCTGGTCGATCGAGACCGGCGGCGAGGAGGCCCCCGGCTCCGCCGCCAACCTGCCGCTGCCCGCGGGCACCGGCGACGCGGGCTGGCTGCGCGCCTTCCACGCCCTGGTGCCCGAACTGCTCGACGCCTTCCGGCCGCAGGTCCTGGTCACCCAGCACGGCGCCGACACCCACCTGGAGGACCCGCTCGCCCACCTCGCCGTCACCGTGGACGCCCAGCGGCTGATCGCCGAGGCGCTGCACGACCTCGCCCACCAGCACGCCGGCGGCCGCTGGGTGGCCACCGGCGGGGGCGGCTACGCGGTGGTGGACGTCGTCCCGCGCACCTGGACCCACCTGGTCGCCACCGCCGCCGCCCGGCCCGTCGACCCGGCCACCGAGACCCCCGAGTCCTGGCGCGCCGAGGTCTACCGCCGCACCCGCCGCCCGGCCCCGCTGCGGATGACCGACGGCGCCCGCCCGGCCTGGCGCGACTTCGACTCGGGTTACGATCCGGCCGACCGACTCGATCAGGCCATCCTCGCCACCCGCCGCGCGGTGTTCCCCCACCACGGACTGCTGGCCTGAACCCGCCGTCCCGGAAGTGCCCAGCCCGGGAGGTGCGTACGCGGGGCGGTGCCATCCGCAGAGCGGCGACGTACTGCAACCGTCCTATCTCCCACCGTACGAGGACTGCACTTCCCCTCTTCCCACTGGTACCACCCATAACTACTCTGGGGATACACGTGTGCCGGTGGAGTCACCGGAGGGGAAGCCGGTGCCTTGCACACGGGTAAGGGTCGGGTGATGGTCATGAGTTCCGTCGAGCGCCCCCTTCAGGAAGTCGTCTTCCTGACCGTGGCGGAGGTCGCCGCGGTCATGCGGGTGTCCAAGATGACGGTGTACCGGCTGGTGCACAGCGGAGAGCTGCCGGCCATCCGGGTCGGACGGTCCTTCCGGGTGCCCCAGCAGGCGGTGCACGAGTACCTCAAGGAGTCCTACGTGCGGCTCGAGAGCGCGTAGCGGCGGCGCGCGGGTGCGGGTCCACGACCGTTGGACCCGCCCCCGTTCGCCGTGGATTTCCCGCGAGTTTCCCGGTCCCGGGGAACACGATTACGGCCTTCGCACCATCGACGGTAGGCTAGGCCCTCACGTCAGTCGTATGGACTCCGTCTCTCACGGGCGAGAGTCTCAGTGAGCGAGGGTTGTTCCGTGGGCTCTGTCATCAAGAAGCGTCGCAAGCGTATGGCCAAGAAGAAGCACCGCAAGCTTCTGAAGCGGACTCGCGTTCAGCGTCGTAACAAGAAGTAAGCGGCCCCGGCCGCGCCTAGCGCGCCCAGCGCTTCCACCGCCCGTCCAGGCCCGTCGTGGCCTGGGCGGGCGGTGTCGTTTCACGGCCCCGTGGGGCGGCGCGGTACGGTGCACGCAGGCCGCTCGGGCCGAGGGAACGGGGGTGCAGCACCGTGGGCGTGGTCGTGCTCGTCACCGGCGTGGCGCGCCGGCTCGGTGCCCGCTTCGCCGCCGAGGTCCGCCGCCGGCCGGGCGTCGACCTGGTGGTCGGCGTGGACGTGCAGCCGCCCCGGTTGCCGCCCGAGGAGCCGTCCGGCCCGGCCGCCCCGTACCGCTTCCACCAGCTCGACCTGCGCCGTCCGGCGCTCTCCCGGGTGCTCGCCGAGCACCGGGTGGACACCGTGGTGCACCTCAGCGTCAGCGCCACCGGCCTGGGCTCCACCAACCGCTCCGCGGTGAAGGAGTCCAACGTGATCGGCACCATGCAGCTGCTCGGCGCCTGCCAGAAGGCCCCCGGGGTGCGCCGGCTGGTGGTGAAGTCCACCACCGGCGTCTACGGCTCCGCGCCCCGCGACCCGGCGGTGTTCAGCGAGCGGATGCAGCCCAAGGACCCGCCCGGCGGCGGCTTCGCCAAGGACGCGGCGGAGGTCGAGGGCTACGTCCGCGGCTTCGCCCGGCGCCGCCCGGACGTCGCGGTGACGGTGCTGCGCTTCGCCAACATCGTCGGCCCGAACGCGGACACCCCGCTCAGCGAGTACTTCGCGCTGCCCGTGCTGCCGACCGTGCTCGGCTACGACCCGCGGCTGCAGTTCGTGCACGAGGACGACGCCGTCGCGGTGCTCTGCCGGGCCGCCGACGAGCCCGAGCCGGGCACCGTCAACACCGGGACCTTCAACGTGGCGGGGGAGGGCGTCCTGCTGCTCTCCCAGTGCGCCCGCCGGCTCGGCCGGCCCACCCTGCCGCTGCTGCTGCCCGCGGTCAGCTGGATGGCCGTGCTGGCCCGGCAGACCCGGCTGGTGGACGTCTCGCCCGAGCAGCTGCGGCTGCTCACCCACGGCCGGGTGGTGGACACCGCGCGGCTGCGCGACACCTTCGGCTACCGTCCGGCGTTCAGTACTCCGGAGGCCTTCGCCGACTTCGCCGCCGCCGGAGGGCCGGGCCTGCTGCCGCCCGAGCGGTTGGCCGCCGTCACCGACCGGCTGACCGCCCTGCTCGGCCCGGAAGCCGCCGGGCCCGCCGGGCCGGGCGCCGGTCCGGACGCCGTACCGAACCGCCCCCGCCGACCGAGGAGCTGAACCCGCGATGAGTGCCGCAGCCGAGAACGCGCCGGGCGAGGCCAAGGTCATCCCGATCGAGACGGCCCCCAGCTGGACGTCGCCCGAGGGGCCGAATCCGGCCGACCGGCTCGCCGAGGCCGTCGGCGGGGCGCTGGCCGGCCCGCTCGGCCCGGTCGCCACCCGGCTGTTCGGCAAGGGCTGGGAGGGCCGCGCCGCCGAGCGGCTGGCCTTCCTGCGCCGCCGGGTGACCGGCGACTACGAGGTGGACGAGTTCGGCTTCGACCGGGAGCTCACCGAGGAGGTGCTGCTCTCGCTGCTGCGCCCGCTGGCCGAGAAGTACTTCCGGATCGACGTCCAGGGCGCGGAGCACATCCCGGCCGAGGGCGGCGCGCTGATCGTCGCCAACCACTCCGGGACGATCCCGCTCGACGCCCTGATGACCCAGGTGGCCGTCCACGACCACCACCCCGCCCGGCGGCACCTGCGGATGCTCGCCGCGGACCTGGTCTTCGTGCTGCCCGGCGTCAACGAGCTGGCCCGCAAGGCCGGCCACACCCTGGCCTGCAACGAGGACGCCCAGGCCCTGCTGGAGCGCGGCGAGCTGGTCGGGGTCTGGCCGGAGGGCTTCAAGGGCATCGGCAAGCCGTTCTCCGAGCGCTACAAGCTCCAGCGGTTCGGCCGCGGCGGCTTCGTCTCCTCGGCGCTGCGGGCGCGGGTGCCGATCGTGCCCTGCTCGATCGTCGGGGCGGAGGAGACCTACCCGATGATCGGCAACGTGAAGACGCTGGCCCGGCTGCTGGGCCTGCCGTACGTGCCGATCACCCCGACCTTCCCGTGGCTGGGCCCGCTCGGGGCGCTGCCGCTGCCGACCAAGTGGACGATCCGCTTCGGCGAGCCGATCGCCACCGACACCTACCCGGCGGAGGCGGCGGACGACCCGATGCTGGTCTTCGACCTGGCCGACGAGGTGCGCGAGACCATCCAGCACACCCTCTACGAGCTGCTGGTGCAGCGGCGTTCGGTGTTCTTCTAGAAGAACCCGAGGGTTCCCCGGGGTTCCCCGGGGACGGCGAGGGCCCGGCGGATATCGCACTCCGCCGGGCCCCCACCGCCCTGCTGTCAGCCGCCCAGGATGCGCAGCCCGGGCAGCAGGTCCGGAAGCAGCGGGGGAACCTCGACGCCCTGCGGCTGGGCCGCGTTCGGGGCGCTGGGCGAGGCCTGCTGCGGTCCCTGCGCCGGGGCCGCGTCGGCGCTCGGCGAGGGCTTGGTGCCGGTGAGCCCGCTGGTGAGACCGCCGACCAGGCCGTTGACGGCGTCCGGGGCGCTGCTGGGCAGGGTGTCCGGCAGGACGCCGCCCTTGCCGCCGTTGCCGGAGGCACCGGCGCCGGGGTAGGCCGGGGCGTGCTCGGTGGCGCCGGGGCGGTTGCCGGCGGCGCCGGAGCCCGGGGCCTGGTCGGTGCCGGCCGAGGTGCCGGAGCCGGCCGCCGGGGAGCCGGCCGGGGAACCGCCCGTCGAGTGGGACGAACCGTCGCCCGCTCCGTCGCCGGCCGCGCCACCGCTCTGAGCGGGGGGCAGGACCAGGCGCAGGGGCGCGACGTCCTCGCTTATGTCGTCGAAGAGCCGGTTCACCAGGTCGGCCTGCTGGGTGAGCTGGACGGGCAGCCGGCCCTGCAGCTCGCTCCACCGGCCGTCCTCGTCGTGGGCGAAGCCGGCCAGGGCCCGCATCGGGTCGAGCGAGCCGTTGCTGCGGTAGACCGAGCGCAGCAGCTCGCGGCCCTTGAGGGCGTCGGCGTGCATGTCGTCCAGGGCGCGGCGGACCTGTTCGACGGTGGCCGGGCTGAGCGCGCCGGCCTGGTCGGTGCGGCCGACCAGGGTCTTGGCCTCGCCGAGCCGGGTGGCCGCGTTGTCGAGCAGCATCTCGCCGCGTTCGGAGTCGGAGCCCGCGAAGTCGAGCCGGAGTCCTTCCAAGCCGCGTTTGAGGCCGTACAGGCTGTCCCCGGGGAGGGCGTTGGAGCTGGCCGCGGCGACGCCGGCCAGGCTGCCGACGGCGAGCCCGGCGACCAGCCCGCCGATCGCGAACCGGCGGCTCCAGCGGCCGCGCGGCGCCGTCCGGATCGCCCGGTGGCGGCGCTGGCGGGGCACCGGGGTGCCCGTCCCGCCGGCGAAGGCCTGCTCGAACGCGGCCATCAGCTGGGCGCGTTGGACCGTATGGACCTCCCGGTCCAGCACCGGCCCGGGCAGTGCCCCCAGTGCGTCGGCCAGTCCGACCAGCCCGGCCATCGCGGCCGAACCCGCGCCGGTGGCAGCGGTGTTGTCCGATTCGGCGTTGGCCGCAGCGCGTTGCTCCGCCTGGTGGGCCTCCAGCGCCTCGGCGAAGGCCTTCGCCCGCCGGTGCTCAAGCACGTTTGCCGTCACGGGCCACACCTCCCTTCGTCGTTGTCGACAGCCCGGCCCGCCGGACGGTTGCCCCGGCTGGCCAAAGCCACTCCATCGGGTGATAGGCCGCAATTCGACTTGACCGTACGCCTGGTGGGGGCTTGCACGTTGGCCAACGAGCGGTGCGGGCGGTCGGTTACGCACGGCAGATCATCGGACCTACCGTTCACCCTGACGTGTCGGCCGGGCGCGAACGATGACGGCCGGCCGGACCGTACGGTGCCGGACCGCACGGAGCCGGTGCCGTCCTCGGCGCGGCTCATCGCGCGTCGGGCGGGAGCAGCCGGGCCAGGGTGCGGACGGCGCGGTACTGGAGGGTCTTGATGGCGCCCTCGTTCTTGCCCATGATCCGGGCCGTCTCGGCCACCGACAGCCCCTGCAGGAAGCGCAGGGTGACGCACTCCTGCTGCTGCGGGTTGAGCCGGCGCACCGCGTCCAGCAGGGCGGCGTTGGAGAGCGACTCCAGCACCGACTCCTCGGGGCTGCGCTCGCACTCGTTGGAGTCGAGCATCTCGCCGGTGGTGACCTCCAGCCGGAAGCGGCTGGACTTGAAGTGGTCGGCGACCAGGTTGCGGGCGATGGTGACCAGCCAGGCGCCGAAGTCCCGGCCCTGCCAGGTGAAGGTGCCGATCCGGCGCAGGGCGCGCAGGAAGGTCTCGCTGGTGAGGTCCTCGGCGGTGGCCCGGCTGCCGACCCGGTAGTAGATGTAGCGGTAGACGGTGTCCGCGTAGTGGTCGTAGAGCCGGCCGAAGGCCTCGCTCTCGCCGGCCTGGGCCCGTTCGACCAGCTCCATGACCGGGTTGTGCTCGGTCTCGTAGCCGGGGCTGGGCGCGGTCCGGGCGCGGCCCCGGCCGGCGCTGCCGGTGCGGCCGCGCGAGCCGGTGCCGGTCGAGCCGGCGGCGGTGGTGCGCAGTGCCAGGCCGGGCGGCTGCGGCTGCGGCTGGACGAACGGTCCTCCGGCGAGCGCGAGTTGGGGCGTGGCGGCGAACTGGCTGCGGAGCAGGGTGCGCAACAGGGTCAGGCCCGTGGAGATCTGCCGCTCGGCGGTCGGCCGGTCGCGGAGGCCGGTGCGGGGACGCAGGGGCGCGGACGACGGGCGGGAGGGTGCAGGCGCGTCGTTCCGGACGGGTGGGTACACGGGACTCCCAGAGGCAGAACTGTGGACGGATCACCTCCGCCTGCGCGGAGAGCACTCCCCGAAGCGTCCGTTCGAGCGGGACGCGTGGTGACGTGCATCCAGGAGAGAATAACGCTTTGTGCAATGACAGCTACACCGTGTGGTCGAAGTGGTCGTTTGGGATCCATTTGTTGCGCATGTTCGGCTGACATTGACCGGAGCTGTCATCGTTCATCCGGCTTAACGTGATCGAACGGGCGCTCAGGGTGACCAATTTGGCGGCCTGGGGGGCGGTTTCCCAGCCTTGGGGCTCGGCAACCCCTGACTTTCCCGGCCTGGCGAACGATCAGAACCGGTCACCGGGCGACAGGTTCGAGCAGGTGACGCGGACTGCCGTGTGACGGCGGGGAGTTCGCCCGTAAGAGGGGCCAGGTCAGAGGCCTTGTTGACGACCGCTCACCCGCCGGGGCGAGCCCGACCGGGCGGCCTCCGAACAGCCCCGGAGAGCCTCGGAGAGTCTCCGGAAAGCTTCCGGAAAGCTTCCGGAAAGCCTCCGGCGGCCCGGACGGCCGTCCGGCACGAGGTTCGGGGCCGGGGTTCCGGGCCGGGGTTCGGGCGGGTGATTCAGGCCCGGTGGCGGCGCCGGTTCAGCGCCACCCCGGCCGCCGCCGCGCCGGCCAGCACCCCGAGCGCGGCCGCCGCCGGCAGCCCCACCCGGGCCGCCTTGCGCCCGGTCCGGAAGTCCCGCACCCGCCAGCCCTGGGCCCGGGCGTGGCGCCGCAGCGCGCCGTCCGGGTTCACCACGTACGGGTGGCCGACCAGCGAGAGCATCGGGATGTCGTTGGCCGAGTCGCTGTAGGCGGCGCAGCGGTCGAGGTCGAGGCGCTCGCGCCGGGCCAGGGCCCGGACGGCGGCGGCCTTGGCCGGGCCGTGCAGCAGGTCGCCGACCAGTCGGCCGGTGTAGCGGCCGTCCCTGGCCTCGGCGACGGTGCCCAGCGCGCCGGTCATGCCGAGCCGCCGGGCGATGATCCGGGCCACCTCCAGCGGGGCGGCGGTGACCAGCCAGACCCGCTGGCCGGCGTCCAGGTGCATCTGGACCAGGGCGCGGGTGCCCGGCCAGATCTTGTCCGCCACGACCTCCTCGAAGATCTCCTCGCAGATCGCCTCCAGGTCGGCGGTGGGCTTGCCGGCCACGATGCCGAGGGCGGACTGCTTGGCGTCCGAGATGTGGTCCGGGTCCTCGGTGCCGTGCAGCCGGAACCAGGCCTGCTGCCAGGCGAAGCGGGCGATGTCGCGGCGGGTGAGGAAGCCGCGGCGGTAGAGGCCGACGCCGAGGTAGAAGATCGCGGCGCCGCGCAGGATGGTGTTGTCGCAGTCGAAGAAGGCGGCGGCGCGGGGGTCGTCCGGGTCCGGGGTGTGGTTCTCGGCGGGGGCCTTGGGGGTCCGTCCGGGCTTGACCGCGGCCGGTGCGTCCGGCCCGGCGGTGTCCCCGGGGCCGGTGCTGCCCCCTGGTCCGGCGGCGTCCCGGGGCCCGGCGTCGGGTGCCGGCTCGGCCCGCAGCGCGGCCTCGGCCGCCTCGGCCGCGGCTTCGCCGGCCAGGGCGCTCCGCTCGCTGCTGGAACGCCTTGCCTGGGTGAGCCTTCTGAGCACGGCCATGTCATCGAGGATAGCCAGCCGGGCGCCCGGCGGCCGTGACGCAGCCGTGCCCGCGGGGTGAACAGCTCCACCGGGCGCGGGCCCCGGGGGCGGGTGGGCGCCATGGCGGAGAATGGGGTGGTGAGCCCACTGCTGCGACGTAAGAGCCCCGAGCCCGCGGGCCGGACCGTGACCCTGGTCGGCAAGCCCGGCTGCCACCTGTGCGACGAGGCCCGCGAGGTGATCCTCCGGGTGACGGGGGAGTTGGGCGCGTCCTTCGAGGAGCGGGACATCACCCGGGACGAGGAGCTGTACCGCCGTTACTGGGAGCAGATTCCGGTCACCCTGATCGACGGTCGCCAGCACGACTTCTGGCGGGTCGACGAGCGCCGGCTGCGCACCGCCCTCGGGGGCTGAGCGTGCGGCCGGGCGCGGCCGGGCGGCGGCTGAGCGGGGTCTGACCGCGCGTTCGTCCGCGCACCGGCCCCCCGCCGATCGGCGGGGGCGGTTCGCCGAATCGTTGCCAAAGACACTCCGTTCCGGCTTGGGACGGGGCGGGTTGGTCGGCTTACGATCGAACGCGTTTGCGCCCGTGGGGGGCTGAGCACACGAGGAGTGCGCCATGCTTCCCGGTCCTGTCCCTGGGGCCCCCGGAGCCCCGGAGTTCCGGACGGCCCCCCGGGGCTTCGCCGTGGTGGACGTGGAGGCGACCGGCCGCAGCCCGTGGCGGCACCGGGTGGTCGAGGTCGCGGTGGTGCTGCTCGACGAGCGGCTCCGCGCCGAGGGGGAGTTCGCCACCCTGCTGGACCCGCTGGGCCCGGTCGGCCCGACCCATGTGCACCGGATACGCCAGTGCGACGTCGAGGGCGCCCCGCGCTTCCGCGAGATCGCCCCGTGGCTGCTGGAGCTGCTGGCCGGCCGGGTGCTGGTCGGTCACCACGTCAGCTGCGACCACGCGTTCCTGGATCGCGAGTTCGCCCGGATCGGGGTGCCGCTGCCGCCCGTCCCGCTGCTGTGCACGATGGGGCTGGCCCGCGCCCACCTGCCGGAGGCCCGGAGCCACGGCCTGGCGGCCTGCGTGGAGGCGGCGGACCTCGGCTGGTACCCGGCGCACACCGCGCTGGGCGACGCCCGGGTGACCGCCGAGCTGCTGCGGTACTGCCTGGACGCCCCGTCCTGTCCGCCGGACGACTGGACCGGCCCGCTGCGGGAGGCCGCCCGGCTGCCCTGGCCCCGGCTCGGCCGGGCCCGTTCCCGCCCGTCCGGCGCCGCCGTCCCGCTGCTGCGCCGGGAGGCGTCGTACGGCCCGTGGCTGCCCGATTCCCAGGCCCCGGAGGTCGTGCTGACCCAGGCCGGTGCTATGCGTTCGATGGCGTGATGCGCATCACTGTGCGGGGACAAAACGGACACCATCTTTGTGCACACGTTCACAAACACATAGCCTGGCTGCCTAAGCCCAGCTTCACCCACAGGAGCACCGTGGCAATCGGCCGATCACCACAGAGCAGTTCGCAGACGCCCGACCAGGGCGCCGCGCGCCGACCCTCGCGTGCCCGGGGCATCCCGGAGGCGACGGTCGCCCGCCTGCCCCTCTATCTGCGGGCCCTCACCGCGCTCTCCGAGCGCTCGGTGCCGACCGTCTCCTCCGAGGAGCTGGCCGCCGCCGCCGGCGTGAACTCGGCCAAGCTGCGCAAGGACTTCTCCTACCTCGGCTCCTACGGCACCCGAGGCGTCGGCTACGACGTCGAGTACCTCGTCTACCAGATCTCCCGCGAGCTCGGCCTGACCCAGGACTGGCCGGTCGTCATCGTCGGCATCGGGAACCTCGGCCACGCGCTCGCCAACTACGGCGGGTTCGCCTCCCGCGGCTTCCGGGTGGCCGCCCTGTTGGACGCCGATCCCCACGTGGTCGGTTCCACCGCGGCCGGACTGCCGGTGCGGCACATGGACGAGCTGGAGTCGATCGTCGAGAGCCAGCACGTCTCCATCGGCGTGATCACCACCCCGCCCGGCGCCGCCCAGCAGGTGTGCGACCGGCTGGTGGAGGCCGGCGTCACCAGCATCCTGAACTTCGCCCCGACCGTGCTGTCCGTCCCGGACGGCGTGGACGTGCGCAAGGTGGACCTCTCCATCGAGCTCCAGATCCTGGCCTTCCACGAGCAGCGCAAGGCCGGCGAGGAGCCGGACGACCGCGCCGAGTCGGTGCTGGACCGCGCCCCCGGTCCGGTCCGGGCGGCCGCCGCCAAGCTGCGCCGCGCGGCCGGCGGCAGCGGCAAGGGCCGGGGCGCCGCCGAGCCGGCGGCCAAGGACCAGGCCGAGCAGGCCAAGGGAAAGTCCGCCAAGGGCGGCGACGGGGATCTCTCCGCGGTGATGCCCGCATGAACACCGAGAGCTGTGGGGGGCGGGCATGAGCCTTCTCGTCGTAGGGCTGAGCCATCGCACGGCCCCGGTCGGGGTACTGGAGCGCGCCGCGCTGACCGGTGACGTGCCGACCCGGCTGCTGCACGACGCGGCCGCCACCGCGACGGTCGGCGAGGCCGCGCTGCTGAACACCTGCAACCGGATCGAGCTGTACGCGGACGTGGACAAGTTCCACGCCGGCGTCGCCGAGCTGTCGCTGCTGCTGGCCCACCACAGCGGGGTGGACCTGGAGGAGCTGACCTCCCACCTGTACGTCCACTACGAGGACCGCGCCGTCCACCACCTCTTCTCGGTGGCCTGCGGCCTGGACTCGATGGTCGTCGGCGAGGGCCAGATCCTCGGCCAGCTGCGCGACGCGCTGGCCAAGGCCCAGGAGGAGCACACCGCCGGGCGCGGCCTGAACGAGCTGTTCCAGCAGGCGCTGCGGGTCGGCAAGCGGGCGCACAGCGAGACCGGCATCGACAAGGCCGGCCAGTCGCTGGTCACCTTCGGCCTGGAACAGGTCGCGGCGGGCGCGGGCGAGATCGCCGGCAAGCGCGCGCTGGTGGTCGGGGCCGGCTCGATGAGCTCGCTGGCCGCCGCCACCCTGGTCCGCTCCGGCGTGACCGACCTGCTGATCGCCAACCGGACCCCGGCCCGGGCCGAGCGGCTGGTCGAGATCCTCGGCCCGGACGTGGCCCGGGTGCTGGACCTCGCCAAGGTGCCGGAGGCGCTCGCCGACGTGGACCTGGTGATCTCCTGCACCGGCGCGGCCGGTGTGGTGGTCCGGGCCGAGGACGTGGCCGCCGCCGTCGCCTCCCGCAGGTCCCCCGAGCCGCTCGCCCTGCTGGACCTGGCCATGCCGCGCGACGTCGACCACGCCGTGCACGAGCTGCCCGGCGCCCTGCTGGTCGACCTGGAGAGCCTCTCCCACGCGCACGCCGCCAGCCCCGGCGCCGGCGACGTCGACCAGGTGACCCGGATCGTCTCCGACGAGGTGACGGCCTTCGGCGCCGCCCAGCGGGCCGCCCGGATCGCGCCGACCGTGGTCGCGCTGCGCTCGATGGCCTCCGACGTGGTCGCCGCCGAGCTCGGCCGGCTGGACTCCCGGCTGCCCGACCTGGACGAGCGCTCGCGCGCCGAGATCACCCAGACCGTCCGCCGCGTCGTCGACAAGCTGCTGCACGCCCCGACCGTCCGGGTGAAGCAGCTGGCCGCCGAGCCCGGCGGCGCCTCCTACGCGGAGGCGCTGCGGGAACTGTTCGACCTCGACCCGGCGGCCGTGCACGCCGTGTCGGGCACGCCCGTCGGCGGCGCGCCCCAGCCCTCGGCCGGGGGCACCAGATGAACCGTCAGCCATCCCACGAGTACCACCGGGACGATCACCTCATGAATGGTCAACCGATCACGGAGCAGCCCTCGGCCACCGCGGCCCTGCGGCTCGGCACCCGGCGCAGCGCCCTCGCCATGGCGCAGTCGGGCATGGTGGCCCGCGAGGTGACCAGGGTCACCGGGCGCCCCGTCGAGCTGGTCGAGATCACCACGTACGGCGACACCTCCCGGGAGTCGCTGGCCCAGATCGGCGGCACCGGCGTGTTCGTCTCCGCGCTGCGCGACGCGCTGCTGGAGGGCCGGATCGACTTCGCCGTGCACTCGCTCAAGGACCTGCCCACCGCCGCCCCCGAGGGCCTGGCGCTGGCCGCCGTCCCCGAGCGCGAGGACGTCCGCGACGCCCTGGTCGCCGCCGAGGGCCTGGCCCTGGAGGAACTGGTCGAGAAGCTCGCCGGCGCCGGCCGCCCGGCCCGGATCGGCACCGGTTCGCCGCGCCGGATGGCGCAGCTGAACGCCTGGGCCAGGGCCCGCGGCGCCCAGCTGGAGACCGTCGCGATCCGCGGCAACGTGGACACCCGGATCGGCTTCGTGACCAGCGGCGAGCTGGACGCGGTGGTGCTGGCCACGGCCGGCCTGAACCGGCTCGGCCGCAGCGCCGAGATATCCCAGCACCTCGACACCGAGGTGATGATCCCGGCCCCCGGCCAGGGTGCGCTCGCGATCGAGTGCACCACCGCCGACGAGGAGCTGACCGCCGCGCTCGCCGCGCTGGACCACGCCCCCACCCGGGTCGCCGTGGCCGCCGAGCGCGCCCTGCTGGCCACCCTGGAGGCCGGCTGCTCGGCGCCGGTGGCCGCGCTGGCCACCTGGGGCCGGGAGAACGAGCTGCGGCTGGACGGCGTGGTCGGCGACCCCGACGGAACCGCCCTGCTGAAGATGTCCGCCAACGGTCCGATCGTCCTCGACGAGACCGCCGAGCAGCGGGCGGCGGCCCTCGGCCGCACGCTGGCTGACCGGCTGCTCGCCGCGGGCGCGGCCGCCCTGATGGGGGAGCGAGCCCGATGAGCCCCACCACCGCCGCCACCGACGCCCTGTTCCCGGCGGGACAGCCCGCCACCGGACGGTGCACCTTCCTGGGCGCGGGCCCCGGGGACCCGGGGCTGCTGACCCTGCGCGCGGTCGAGGTGCTGTCCACCGCCGACGTGCTGGTCGCCGACCCGCTGACCGCCGCCGCCGTGCGCAGCCACTGTCCGGCCGGCGTGCAGGTGCACGCCCCCGCCGCCGAGGGCGCCGACTTCGACCTGGCCAAGGTGGTCGCCGAGGCCGTCCGCTCCGGCAAGCACGTGGTGCGCACCGTCGACGGCGACCCCGGCCTGGACGGCTGCGCCGCCGAGGAGATGCTCAGCTGCGCGGGCGACGGGATCCCGTTCGAGGTGATCCCGGGTGTCGCCCAGTCGGTCGGCGTCCCGGCGTACGCGGGTGTCCCGCTGCGCGCCGGTTCCGGCACCGACGTGCGCTTCGTGGACGGCGCCGCGCTGCTGGCCGGCAGCCCGGTCGACCTGGGCGCGCCGGAGACCACCCTGGTGGTCCGCACCACCCTGGGCCAGCTGCCCGCCACCGCCGCCGCGCTGGTCGCGGGCGGCCGCAAGCCGGAGTCGGCGCTGAGCGCCACGCTCTCCGGCACCACCACCCGCCAGCGGACCTTCACCTCCTCGCTGTCCGGCATCGCGGCGGACCTGAAGGCCGCCCGGGTGCTGCCCTCGCCGGTCTCCGCCCCGGTCGACCCGGCCACCTCGGTGATAGCCGTGGTGGGCGAGCAGGTCGCCCACCGGGCCTCGCACTCGTGGTTCGAGACCAAGCCGCTGTTCGGCTGGAACGTCCTCGTGCCGCGCACCAAGGAGCAGGCCACCGGCCTGTCCGAGCAGCTGCGCTCGTACGGCGCGGTGCCGCAGGAGGTGCCGACCATCGCGGTCGAGCCGCCGCGCACCCCGCAGCAGATGGAGCGGGCCATCAAGGGCCTGGTCACCGGCCGCTACGAGTGGATCGCCTTCACCTCGGTGAACGCGGTGCGCGCCGTCCGGGAGAAGTTCGAGGAGTACGGCCTGGACGCCCGCGCGTTCGCCGGGATCAAGGTCGCGGCGGTCGGCGAGACCACCGCGCAGGCCCTGGTGGACTTCGGCGTGAAGCCGGACCTGGTGCCCTCCGGCGAGCAGTCCGCGGCCGGGCTGCTGGAGGACTGGCCGCCGTACGACCCGGTCTTCGACCCGATCGACCGGGTGCTGCTGCCGCGCGCCGACATCGCCACCGAGACCCTGGTGGCCGGCCTGGTCGAGCTGGGCTGGGAGGTCGACGACGTGACGGCGTACCGGACGGTGCGCGCCTCGCCGCCGCCGGCCGAGACCCGCGAGGCGATCAAGGGCGGCGGCTTCGACGCGGTGCTGTTCACCTCGTCCTCGACCGTCCGGAACCTGGTCGGCATCGCGGGCAAGCCGCACAACGTCACGGTCATCGCCTGCATCGGCCCGGCGACCGCCAAGACCGCCGAGGAGCACGGCCTGCGGGTCGACGTGATGGCCCCGGCGCCGTCGGCGGCCGCGCTGGCCCAGGCGCTGGCGGACTTCGGTGCCAAGCGCCGGGACACCGCGACGGCCGCCGGTGAGCCGGTCTACCGGCCCAGCGAGCGCCGCCCCGGCTCGCGTCGCAAGGCCCGCTGAGAATTCTTAACTATGCTGCCGGGGGCGGCCGTTCGCCGCCCCCCGGCACTGCACAACCGTTCGGAGAGAGAAGCCGTGTCCGCTGAATTCCCGTACGTTCGCCCCCGCCGGCTGCGCCAGAGCCCGGCGATGCGCCGGCTGGTGGCCGAGACCCGGCTGCACCCGGCGGAGCTGATCCTGCCGCTGTTCGTCCGCGAGGGCGTCAGCGAGCCCGTCCCGGTGACGTCGATGCCGGGCGTGGTCCAGCACACCCGGGACACCCTGCGCAAGGCCGCGGTGGAGGCGGCCGAGGCGGGCCTGGGCGGCCTCATGCTGTTCGGCGTCCCGGAGGTGCAGGACGCCGTCGGCAGCGAGGGCACCAACCCGGACGGCATCCTCCAGCAGGCGATCCGGGACGTGGTCTCCGAGGTCGGCGACTCCCTGGTGGTCATGTCGGACCTCTGCCTGGACGAGTACACCGACCACGGCCACTGCGGCGTGCTGGCCGCCGACGGCAGCGTCGACAACGACGCCACCCTGGAGCGCTACGCCGAGATGGCCCGGGTGCAGGCCGACGCCGGCGTCCACCTGGTCGGCCCGTCCGGCATGATGGACGGCCAGATCGCCGTGGTCCGGCGGGCGCTGGACGAGGCCGGGCACCAGGACGTGGGCATCCTCGCCTACACCGCCAAGTACGCCTCGGCCTTCTACGGCCCGTTCCGCGAGGCCGTCGGCTCCTCGCTCAAGGGCGACCGCAAGTCGTACCAGCAGGACCCGGCCAACGCCCGCGAGGCGCTGCGCGAGCTGGAGCAGGACCTCGCCGAGGGCGCCGACATGGTGATGGTCAAGCCGGCCATGGCCTACCTGGACATCCTGCGCCAGGTCGCCGACGCCTCCCCGGTGCCGGTCTCCGCGTACCAGGTGTCCGGCGAGTACGCGATGGTCGAGGCGGCCGCCGCGAACGGCTGGATCGACCGGGAGCGGATGATCATGGAGACGCTCACCTCGATCCGCCGCGCGGGCGCCGAGCAGATCCTCACCTACTGGGCGCTCGAAGCCGCCGCGCTGCTCAAGTAGCGGACCCCGTACGGCGGAAGGCCGGGCCGCTCCCGTGGGGG
>NZ_JBHJSJ010000087.1:0-29401 GCF_042268845.1 Kitasatospora sp. NPDC056273
CCCCGGCCCCTTCCGGAGAAGGGGCCGGGGCGCCGGTGGCCCTCCGCCTGTCAGGGCGCGGTGGTGCCCGGCTGTGCGCCGGCGCCGAAGGACCAGCCCTCGACGTCGCCGGGGGCCGGGTCGTAGCTGCCCGCGCCCAGGGTGCTGTACGACCAGGGGCCGCCGTGCTGGGCGTGCCAGTACGACCAGTAGGCGCTGCCGGTCGGGTTGGTGCAGGTCGTCGGCAGGGCGTTGATGGTGCAGACGAAGCCCGGGTAGCGCGGGTGGAAGGCGTACGAGAATCCGGCGCCGGTGAGCGCGGCCAGGCCGCTGGCCGGGTCGCCGGGCGCGCAGCCGGTCTGGATGCCGCCGCCGACGGCGGTGAAGTCGACCACGACGGTGACGCCGGTGGTGCCGCCGCAGGCGGCCGCCCGCGCCTGCGGCGCCTGGACGGCGCAGACGCCGAGCAGTCCGGCGGTGAGGGCCGCCGCGGCGGCGATCGACCCGAGCGTACGGCGGGCCGGGCGGACCGGGGTGGGGGTGTCGCTCATCGGTGAACTCCTCGCGGTGTCAGCGTGGTTCAGCGCGTGGCCGGCGCCGGCGGGCAGGCCTGGGTCGGGGCGTCGGGGGCGGCCCCGGAGGCGGAGAGCGTGGACAGCGGGGTGCCCGCGAGGCCGAGGACGGCCTGCGCCGTGGCCCGGGCGCCGGTGCCCGCGTTGAAGCCGGTCGCGTCGTAGGCGACGGCGCCGCGGACCGCCGGGTCGGCGGAGCAGCCCTGCTGGAGCTTCACCAGCCGGCCCCAGGCCTTGAGGCCGGGGCCGAGGCGTCCGCCGGAGAGCAGCGCCTGGGTGGCCAGGCCGGTGCTGTTGGCGTTGGAGGCGGTCGCCCCGGCGGCCGCGAAGCCGCCGTCGGCGTTCTGGTGGGCGGTGAGCCAGCCCAGGCCCGTGTTCGCCTTGGCGGCGCGCCCGGTGGCGGCGAGGGCCTGGACGGCGAGCGCGGTGGCGTCGGCGTCGCTGGTGCAGGCGGCCTGGCCGAAGGAGAGCGGGAAGCCGCCGTCCGCGCACTGGCTGTTCGCCAGGAAGTCCACGGCCGCCGCCGGGGCGCCACCGGGCGTGCGGTGCAGGGCGATCACGGCGAGGGACTGGCCGAAGGTGTTGCTGTAGTCGCCCCACTGGGAGCGGTCGGAGAACCGGCCCTCGGCGGTCTGCAGCGACCGCAGGCGGGCCGGCAGGTCGACGCCGCCGAAGGCCGTCGGGTCCCCGCCGCGGACCTCGACGGCGAGCAGCAGCTTGGCGGTCGCGCCCGCGTAGGCCTCGGTGGTGCCGTCGCCGAGGTAGCCGCCGATGATCTCGGGCTTCGCCAGCCAGGCGGTGGCCTTCGCGGCGGCCTCGTCGGAGCCGCGCGAGGCGGCGAAGGCCAGTACGGCGTCGATGGTGAGGCCCTGGTCGGGGTAGGCGGTCCCGTTGAAGACGGACTCGAAGTGGTCGCCGTCGACGAGTTGGCGGGCCAGCCAGCCGCCCGCGGCGGCGTCGGGACGGACCGTCGGGGACGAGGTCGCGGCGGCGGTCGCGTTCACGGGCGCGGCGTGGGCGGCGGTGACCGCCGGGAGTGCGGTGGCGAGCGCCACGGCGGGTATCGCGAGCAGACCGAGGGTGCGGCGGAGCGTGGGCATGGTGGCCTTTCCGGGCCCGCGCGCAGGGGCCCGGAGGGCGGCGGCGACAGCCGGGGCGGCCCTCGGGGCTCCGGCCCGCGGACCACGACGGGAGGAGGGACGACACGCCTCCGCCGACGGGTACTCGGGCTCGCCTCCGACCAGGAGCCGGCGGCCTACCGTTGCGGGCCAGCGCCGGATTCGAACCGGACTTCCCCCAGCGGCGGAGTCACAACATGACGGCCCATCATGGCGATACGGAAAAGATCCGGTCAAGGGTTCGAACGTGACATCACGGTGGCCGCCGCCCGACATCGGGACGCGCCCCTCCCGGCCGCCGACGCGACCAGGGCGTCCCGGACGGCAGAATGCCTCCCATGCGGCACATCTTCGTCATCGGCATCGGCGCGGGCGACCCCGACCACCTCACCCTGCAGGCGGTCAAGGCGCTCGCCCGCACGGACGTCTTCTTCATCCTCGACAAGAACGAGGACCGGCAGGACCTGATCCGGCTGCGCCGCCGGATGCTGGCCGAGCACGGCCGGCCAGGCCACCGGGTGGTCGAGGCGCCGGACGCGGAGCGGGACCGGACCACCCCCGCGTACGCGGCCGCCGTGGACGACTGGCGCGTCCGCCGGGCCGACCTGGTCGAGCAGTTGCTCTCCGAGCACCTCGGTGAGGGCGAGACGGGCGCGTTCCTGGTCTGGGGGGATCCGAGCCTCTACGACAGCGTCATCGCCGTGGTGGACGACGTCCTGGCCCGCGGCGCCGTCGGCTTCGACTACGAGGTGGTCCCGGGCATCAGCAGCGTCTCCGCGCTCGCCGCCCGCCACCGCAGCACGCTGACCCGGGTCGGCCGCCCGGTGCAGATCACCACCGGCCGCCGGCTGGCCGAGGGCTTCCCCGAGGACGTGGACGACGTCGTGGTGATGCTCGACGGCCGCGCCGCCTTCACCGGGATCGACCCGGAGGGGCTGGAGATCCGTTACGGCGCGTACCTCGGCACCCCCGACGAGATCCTCGTCGCCGGTCCGCTGGCCGAAGCCGCCCCGCGGATCAGCGAGTTGCGCGAGTCGGCCCGCGCGCGCAAGGGCTGGATCATGGACACCTACCTGCTGCGGCGCTCCGAGAGCTGACCGGCGGGCGCCGCCCCGGTTCGACCCCCGGCCGACACTCGGACACCGCCCTCGCGCCCGGCCGGTGCGCTCCCGGACCGGTGCCGGTGCACTGTGGGCCAACTCCGACACCATGCCACTGCCTAACGTTCCGTCATGAGAGCGAACAGGACAGCCTCTTGGGCTCGTCCGGCTCGACCGCGCCGCGCCGCCGCCCGCTCCGGGCGGCGGCCCGAACCCATGACTGGAGGCCGTCGAGGTGCCTGCAATGCCGGTCGGCGGGCTGGTCCCCCGCACGGAGAACGTCACCGAACACGCCGCCGACGTCGTCGTCCGCAACGCCCGGATCCACACCGGGGACGCCCGCCGCCCGCAGGCCGGCGCCCTCGCCATCCGGAACGGCCTGATCACGGCCGTCGGGGACGACGCGGACATAGCCCCGGCCGTCGGCCCGTCCACGGTGGTGGTCGACGCGCTCGGCCGCCGCGTGGTGCCCGGCCTCAACGACGCGCACCTGCACGTGATCCGCGGTGGCCTCAACTACGTCCTGGAGCTGCGCTGGGACGGTGTGCGGTCGCTGCGCCAGGGCCTGGCGATGCTGCGGGAGCAGGCCGCCCGGACGCCCCGGGGGCAGTGGGTGCGGGTCGTCGGCGGCTGGTCGGCGGAGCAGTTCGCCGAGCGGCGGCTGCCGACCCCCGCCGAGCTGAACGAGGCGGCGCCGGACACCCCGGTGTTCGTCCTCCACCTCTACCAGTCGGCGGTCCTCAACCGCGCCGCGCTGCGCGCCGTCGGCTACACCCGCGACACCCCGGACCCGAAGGGCGGCCAGATCGTCCGGGGCCGCGGCGGCGAGCCCAACGGCATGCTGCTGGCCGCCCCGAGCGCCCTGGTCCTCTACTCCACGCTCGCCAAGGCCCCGACACTGGAGGGCGAGGAGCGCAGGACGTCCACCCGGCACTTCCTGCGCGAGCTGAACCGCTTCGGGCTGACCTCCGCGATCGACGCCGCCGGCGGGTTCCAGAGCTTCCCGGAGAACTACGCCACGGTGACCGAACTCGCCCGCGACGGGCTGCTCTCGCTCCGCATCGCCTACCACCTGTTCCCGCAGACCCCCGGCCAGGAGCTGGACGACCTCACCCGCTGGGTCGAGACGGTCCGGCCCGGGGACGGCGACGAGTGGCTGCGGCTGAACGGCGCCGGCGAGAACCTCACCTGGGCCGCCGCCGACTTCGAGAACTTCGCCGAGCCGCGCCCCGAACTGAACGCCTACGAAGGGGAGTTCGCCAAGGCCGTGCGCCTGCTCACCGAGCACGGCTGGGGCTTCCGGCTGCACGCGACGTACGACGAGACGATCCGGCGCGACCTCGCGGTGTTCGAGGGGCTCGCCGCCGAGGGGCTCTTCCCCGCCGGGAACCGGTGGCTCTTCGACCACGCCGAGACCGTCTCCCCGGACAGCCTGGACCGGATCGCGGCGCTCGGCGGCTCGCTCTCCGTCCAGAACCGGCTGTCCTTCCAGGGCGAGGTGTTCACCCGCCGGTACGGCGCCGCTGCCGCCGCCGAGGCGCCGCCGGTCCGCGCCATGCTGGCGCGCGGACTGACCGTGGCCGCCGGCACGGACGCCACCCGGGTGTCCTCCTACAACCCCTGGGTCGCCCTGCACTGGCTGGTCTCCGGCCGTACGGTCGGCGGCCTGGCGATCCGGCCCCCGGAGAACCGGGTCGACCGGGCGACCGCGCTCGCGATGTACACCACGGCCGGCGCCGCCCTCACCAGCGAGCAGGACGTCAAGGGCGTGCTGCGGCCGGGCAGTTACGGGGACCTGGCGGTGCTGTCCGAGGACTACTTCACGGTGCCGGAGCCGGAGATCCCGTCCATCGAGTCCGTGCTGACCGTCGTCGGCGGCCGGATCGTCCACGCCGCGGCCGAGTACGAGGGCATGGACGAGGAGCTCCCGCCGGTCAGCCCCGGCTGGAGCCCGGTCGCCCACTTCGGCGGCTACCAGCCCGCCCGCCCCGCCCCCGGCACGGGCGCCCGCCAGGCGGAGCTGCTCGGCGAGGCCGTCGCCGAGTCCGGGCTGCACCACCGCTGGCGGGTCGCGCGCGGCCTGGCCGCCGAGCAGGGAACGCCGTTCGACCCCTGCTTCCTCCTCTGATCCACCTGCCCCGCCTTCACGCGGACCACCGCGCGAAGGGCCCTGTCCCACCGCACCGAAGGGAACCCCGTCATGGTCGACCTCACCCAGGTCAGCGCCACCCCCAGCCCCGACCTGCTCACCCCCGACAACGCCGTGGTGCTGTTCGTGGACCACCAGCCGCAGATGTTCTTCGGCACCGGCAGCGGCGACCGCACCGCGATCGTCAACGCCACCGTCGGCCTCGCCAAGGCCGCCCGGGCCTTCGACGTGCCGACCGTCCTGACCACCGTCGCCGCCGAGTCCTTCTCCGGCCCGCTGCTGCCGCAGCTGGCGGCGGTCTTCCCCAAGGCCGAGGTCCTCGACCGCACCTCGATGAACGCCTGGGAGGACGAGGCGGTCGTCGAGGCGGTCAAGGCCACCGGCCGCGGCAAGGTCGTGATAGCCGGGCTGTGGACCGAGGTCTGCCTGGTCCTTCCCGTGCTGTCCATGATCGACCAGGGCTACGAGGTCTACGTCGTCACCGACGCCTCCGGCGGCGTCTCCCCGCAGGCCCACGAGCACGCCGTCCGGCGGATGACCCAGGCCGGTGCGGTGCCCGTCACCTGGGTGCAGGTCCTGCTCGAACTCCAGCGTGACTGGGCCCGGACGGAGACGTACGGCGTGGTCACGGACATCGTCAAGGAGCACGGCGGCGCGTACGGCCTCGGGATCGTCTACGCCCAGGCCTTCCTCGGCGAGCACGCCGCGGGCTGAGCCGGCACCGCACGAGAAGCACAGGAACCAGGGACCAGGGACCAGGAACAGGACACGATGGATACCGGACTGCTGATCCTCCGCGTGGTGGTGGGCCTGCTCATCGCCGGGCACGGAGTACAGAAGGTGAGCCACCGCCTCGGGGGCCACGGCCTCGCCGGCGGGACGGCGGAGTTCCGCCACGACGGCTTCCGTGGCGGGACGCCCACCGCGCTCGCCGCGGGCGCCGGGCAGATCGGTTCGGGCCTGTTCCTGGCCCTGGGCGCGCTCACCCCGCCGGCGGCCATGGTCGCCATGGGGGTGATGACGGTGGCGATGACCGTCAAACTGCCGCACGGGCTCTGGGTGCAGGACGACGGCTACGAGTACCCGCTGGTCCTGGTCGTCGTCACCGGAGCGCTCGCCCTCACCGGCCCGGGCCGGTGGTCCGTCGACCACGCCGTCGGCCTGACCGCCTGGCCGCTCTGGATCTCCGCCGCGGCCGTCGTGCTCGGCCCCGCCAGCGGACTGCTCACCCGGGCCGTCCTGCACCGCCCGGCCACGCCCGAAGGAGCCACCGCCGTTGCGCGCCCTGCTGACTGACGCCCTGCGGACGCTCGCCCCGCCGCGCACCGACCGGCACGGACCGCTGCCGCCGCTGATGCTGCTGCTGACGGTGGCCACCGGCGTGGTCGACGCGGTGAGCTACCTCGGCCTCGGGCACGTCTTCGTGGCGAACATGACCGGCAACGTGGTCTTCCTCGGGTTCGCCCTCGCGGGCGCCTCCGGCCTGTCGGCCACGGCCTCGCTGGTCTCGCTCGCGGCCTTCCTGACCGGCGCGCTCTGCGGCGGACGGCTCGCCGGCCGGTCTGCCGACCACCGCGGGCGTCTGCTGGCCCTGACCGCCTGCGTCCAGACCGCCCTGACCGCCGGCGCCGCCGTCACCGCCGCGCTCGCGGACGGCGCCGGCGCCCGCTACGCCCTGATCGTCCTGCTGGGCCTGGGCATGGGCCTGCAGAACGCGGTGGCCCGGCGGCTCGCCGTACCCGACCTGACCACCACCGTCCTCACCCTCACCCTGACCGGCCTCGCCTCCGATTCGGCCCCGGCCGGGGGCACCGCGCCGCGGCCGGGGCGCCGGATCCTCTCCGCCCTGGCGATGCTGCTCGGCGGCCTCGCGGGCGCGGTCCTGGTCCTGCACGGCCGGACCGCCACGGCCCTGGCCCTGGCCGCCCTGCTGCTCCTGGGCACGGCGCTGGCCGCCCACCGGCTCTCGGCCGCCCACGGGCCCGACGCGCCCTGGGCCGCACCGACGGCCTGACCACCGCACCGACACTCCGAGCACCCGCACCGACCACGACCGGGAGGTCACCCCCGTGCAACGCCCCCTGACCCGACGCCTCACCCGACGCCTGGTCCCGCTGGTGGCGGCGGTCGCCGCGCTGGCGGCCGTCCCCACCGCCGCGCCCGCCCAGGGCACCCAGGCCGCGCCGACCGCCGGGCACCGGCAGTTCGCCGTCGGCCCCCAGTACGACTCCACCCACGTGTACGTCGAGCCCGGCACCGAGCAGGCCTTCGCGGCCAGTTGGGTGGCCACCTTCGGCGGCAGCACGATCGGGCCGAACGCCACCCAGGTGACCCCCACGCCCAGCCGGACGCTCTCCGAACTGGTCGTCTCCCCGGTGGGCACCCTCTCGGTGTTCGACTACACCACGCCCGTCCCGTACCCCTTCGGCACCGAGCGCACCGGCTGGCTGGTCACCGACCTCGACCAGGCGGTCCGCGCCGCCCGCGCCGACGGGGCCGCCGTCACCGTGGCCCCGTTCGCCGACCCGATCGGCCGGGACGCCGTCGTCCAGTTCCCCGGCGGCGTCAACGCCCAGCTGTACGTCCACACCACCCCGCCCTCCTACCCCGGGCTCGCCAGCGTGCCGGAGAACCGGCTCTACCTGTCACCGGACGCGGTGGGCGCCTTCCTGCGCAGCTTCCTCGCCTTCACCGACGGCCGGATCGTCTCCGACGACCGCCGGGCCGACGGCGCCGCGATCGGACTGCCCGGCACCGCCTACCGGCTGCTGCGCCTCACCTCCGGCTTCGGCACCACGACGGTCGCCGTGACGGACGGCCACCTGCCGTACCCGTTCGGCCGGGAGCTCACCGGCTACGGCGTGGCGGACCTCGGCGCCACCCTGGAGCGGGCGAAGGCCGCCGGCGCGTCGGTGCTGTCCGGCCCGGTCCGGGCAGACGGCCGGGACAGCGCGATGGTGCGGTTCCCCGGCGGCTACGTCGCGGAGCTGCACGGCGACCGGTGACCGGTGCCCCGGCACGGGGGCGGTCACACCGCGATGCCGTACCCCTCCGGCCGGGCCGCGCCTCCCTGGGCGAGGCCCGCCCGGGCGCACGCCTGCCACTCGCGCGGCGAGACCCCGTAGGCGGCCCGGAAGGCCCGGCTGAAGTGACTGGCGCTCACGAAGCCCCACCGCCCGGCGACCGCCGCCACGGTCGCCGGGCCACCCGTCGGACCGGTCGCCGGACGGGCCGCCGAACGGGTCGCCGTACGGGCGAGGTCCCGGCGGCACGCGTCCAGCCGCTGGCGCCGGATCCAGCGGGTCACCGTCACCCCCTCGAAGCCGAACAGCTTGTGCAGGTACCGCACGGACACGTGGTGGGCCTCGGCGATCCGCTCCGGCGAGAGCTCCGGGTCCCCCAGGTGCCGCAGGATGTGGTCCTTCATCCGGGCCAGGGTGGCCAGGGCCGCCTCGGGCGCCTCCGGTACGGACCGGCCGCGGCGTTCGTGCGCGAGCACCGCGAGCAGGTCGAGCGCCGTGGTGGCGAGCCAGGCGGCCGCCGGCGGCTCCATGCTCCCGGCCGAGCGGGAGAGGCAGTCCAGGTAGGCACCCACCAGGCGGGCGGTGTCGTCCTCCCGGGTGTCGAAGGCCGTCGCCGTGAGCACCCGCAGGTCCTCCTCGGCGACCCCGACGGCCGAGCGCGGCCAGTGGAAGGCCGTGAAGAGGAACGGCTCCGGCAGGTCCTTGGTGAACGGCCGCCCGGCGTCGGAGATCGCGAAGGTGCCCGGGCGCAGCTCCACCTGGCGTCCGTCCTGGAGCAGCCGGGCGGTGCCGCGGTGCTGGAGCGCCAGGGTGAGGTGGTCCTCGCCACCGCGGGCGATCAGCCGGGCGCTGCGCTCGACCCGCTGCGGGCCGGCCCGGACCAGGGAGACCTGGGCGGCGCCCAGCCGGTGGCTGGTGATCGTCGCGGGCGCGGGCGCGTCCTCGCGCAGGACGACGTCGAGCGGGATGAAGGTACGGGAGACCGCCTCGTGCCAGTACTCGGCGCGGTCGGCGGCCGGCACACCGGCGGTGTCGAGGACGGCGGACGGGACGACGGACATCTGTGCTCCTGTTCGGTCTGCGGGCCCGACCGCGCCGGGTTGCGCCTCGGCGGCGGTGGCCCAAGTCGTGCTGGTTCGGCGGCTCGTCAGCAGGCCCCGTCGTTCCCGGGCGAGCGCCAGTCGCGCGGCGAGACCCCGTAGGCGGCGCGGAAGGCCCGGCTGAAGTGCGCCGGGTTGACGAAGCCCCAGCGCTGGGCGACCGCCGACACGGTCGGGGCGGTCCGGCCGCGGCGGCCCAGTTCGCGGGCGCAGGCCTCCAGGCGGCGCTGCCGGACGAGCCGGCTCACCGTCACTCCCTCGTGCTCGAAGAGCCGGTGCAGGTACCGCACCGAGATCCGGTGGGCGTGCGCGATCCGCTCGGGCGTCAGCTCCGGGTCGCCCAGCCGCTGGTCGATGTACTCCCGCACCCGCCGGACCAGGTGCTCGTTCGGGCCGTCGGGGCCGACACTTCCGGGGCCGTCCGCCGCCAGCTGGACGACCAGCGCGCTCACCAGGTCGGCGACCCGCCCGGCCAGCTGGTCCCCGACCGGGCCGGGGTAGGAGTGCGCGGAGGCGGCCAGGGTGCCGAGGAAGGGCCCGAGCACGGGCCCGCAGCCGTCCGCCGGGCCGACGGCCGTACCCGCCGCGTACCGCAGGTCGCGCTCCGACACGCCCAGCAGCCGGCGCGGCAGCTGGAACAGGTGGGTGCGGAAGCGCCCCGGGTACTCGACGGCGAACGGCCGCCCGGCGTCGTACAGGACGAGCCCGCCCGGCGGCACCTCCGCGCGGCGCCCGTCCTGCTCCAGCACGGCCCGGCCGGACTCCTGCACCCCGACCCCGACCCGCGGCTCGGTGCGCGGGGCCGGGGCGATCAGGTCGGCGCTACGGGAGAACCGGGCGGTGTCTCCTTCCAGGGTGGAGATCCGCACGTAGCCGAGCCGGTGCGACACCGGGAGCCCGTCGAACGGCCGCCCGGTGAGCGGGTGCGCCCCCACCGGCACCGGCGCCGCCGGAGCGCCCCGGAACGCGGCCTTCCCCTCGTCCACGACCGCCCCGGCCGTCCCCCGCACACCCATCTGACCGCCCTCCCGTCGAAGCCCTGCGCGACTCAGCCTGGACTTCGACGGCGACGGCCCGTTAGGTCATCTGACTGCCTGGTTCGACAGCGGTCGGAGGAAGCGCCGTCCCGACCGGTCGGCCGCCGTCGAGAGCGTGGGCGAGCGCGGCCCGCGAGGTGATGCCGAGCTTCGGGAAGATCCGGTACAGGTGGGCCCCGACGGTGCGGGGCGACAGCTGGAGCTCCCGGCCGATCTCCTTGTTCGTCAGGCCGGTCGCGGCCAGCCGGGCGATGCGCAGTTCATGGCCGGTCAGGCCGGTCAGCCCGGCCGGTCCGGCCGGCGGCAGGGCCGCGGAGTCCCCGGCGGCCCGCAGTTCCTCCTCGCACCACCGGGCCCAGGGCACCGCCCGGAGGCGGCGGAACACGTGGTGGGCCGCGCGCAGCGGCTCCCGGGCCCCGGGGCGGTGGCGCCGGCGCAGCCACCCGCCGTGGGCGAGCCGCAGCCGGGCGAGGTCGAACGCCCACTGCTCGGCCCCCGGCACGGCGTACGCGGCGCGGTAGGCGGCGTCGGCCTCGTCGTCGTCGGCGGCCAGGGCGGTGGCGGCCGCGAAGAGGAAGGCGTGCCGGCCGGAGATCTCCGCCGAGCGGGCCGCGCGTCCGGCCGCGAGGTGCTGCCGGGCCTCCTCGTGCCGGCCGGTGTGCACGGCGGCCGTCACCAGGTCGAGGACCAGCGTGTGGTGCCAGGGCCGGCCGCCGGGCAGGTGTCCGGGCGGGGTGAGCTCGCAGAAGTGGGCGTACGCCTCCTCGTAGCGCCGGTGGGCGAGCGCGGCCAGGCCGCGCAGGTGGCTCAGGCGGTCCAGGACGTACCGCATCCGGGCGCGGGTGGCGGTCGGCCGGACGGCCTGTTCGATCTCCCGCAGGCCGTCCTCGTCGCCCCGGCCGGCCAGGAAGTGGGCGTGGTACAGGCGGAACACCAGGGCGTTGGTGCGGTAGCCGAGCTCCTCCGCGATCCCGGCCTCGCGCAGGCAGACGGCCGCCCGGTCCCACTGTCCGAGCAGGAAGTCCTGGTGGCACCTGGCCTTGGCGACCGAGCCCTGGGTGGCGTAGCCGTGCAGCCCGGTGAAGCGGCGCCACAGGTCGCCCTCGGGGCAGTCGAGCGCCGAGGCGGTCCAGAGCAGGAGCCAGGCCGCACCGGCCTCCTGCTCCTCGCTGAGGTCCGCGGCCGCCGCCCGGAGCGCGGCGGCCGTGTCCGGGCCCGGGTCGGTCCAGGCGCGCAGGCAGAGCCTGCCCGCCTCGGAGACGTTCTCCCGGTGCCGTTCCAGGGCTTGCCAGGCCCAGGGGTCGTCCGTGTAGCTGGCGGCCAGGAGGAGCTTGAAGTAGGCCTGTTCGACCAGCCCGCCGAAGGATTCGGCGCCCGGCGCGGTCAGCGCGTCGAGGGCCGCGGGCAGCAGGGCGGAGGAGGACTCGAAGTCGACGTGGTGGCTCTGGTCGACGTAGACCACCGCGTACGCGAACAGCGGGGCGACGTCCTCGGGCACGGTGCTGGCCTTCAGGTCCTCTACCAGGGCCGCGGTGTGCCGCAGTTGCCCGCCGTGGGCGGACATCACCGCGGCCCAGGTGAGCCGGCGGGCGCGCTCGCAGGAGCTGGGGCTGAGGGTGGCGGCGCGTTCGAGCAGCAGCGCGCCCTCCGCGTCGCCGCCGCGCCGGGCGAGGTCGCGGCCGGCCTCCTGGAGGCGGTGCGCGAGGTCCTCGTCGGGCAGCAGCGCGGCGGCGGCCTCGTGGACCAGCCGCCGGGGGTCGCCCGGCGCGAGCGCGTCGGACAGCGCGCGGTGCGCCTCGCGGCGCGCGGTGTCGGAGGCCGCGGAGACGACGGCGGTGCGCACCAGCGGGTGCCGGAACACCAGTTGCCCGGCCGGGTCGAGCCGGGCCAGTCCGTCCGCCTCGATCCGCTCCAGGATCTCCCGCGCGTTCTCGTCCGCGACCGCGCTCAGCCACTCGCCGCTGCCGAAGTCCGGACTGGCGGCCAAGGCGCCGAGCAGCAGCAGACGGCCGGCCTCCGGCGGCACCGCCCCCAGCCGTTCGGTGAACATCCGCTCCAGCTTCCGCCCCAGCGGCAGCCGCTCCGGCAGTGGCGCGGCCCCGCGCTGCTGGGCGGCCGCGAGCTGGCGCGGCAGCTCCACCAGCGCCAGCGCGTTCCCGGCCGCCTCCGCCAGCACCCGGTCCCTGGCGGGCGGGGCGAGTTCGGGGTAGCGGGAGCCCAGCAGCAGGGCCGCGTCCGTCCGGGGCAGCGCCCGCACGTCAACGGCCTCGGCGGACCAGAGCCGGGCGGCCGGCCCGTCCGGGCGGGTGGCGCCGACGATCACCACCCGCTGCTCGGCGCAGCGCCGGTGGAGGAAGGCGTAGACGGTCGCGCTCGACGAGTCGATCCAGTGCAGGTCGTCGAGGAGGAGCAGCGTGGGGGCGGCCCGCGCCGCCTCCTCCAGCAGGGCCAGCGCGGCGGCACCGACGGCGAGGCCGCTCGGGGCGCCGGGGCGGACGCCGAACGCGCTCTCCAGGGCCTCCCGTTGGTGCTCGGACAGCGCGGTGGAGCGCTGGAGCGGCGCCCAGAAGGCCTGGTGGAGGGCGCCGAACGCGAGGTCCGTCTCCGCCTCGGAGCCGACCGCGCGCAGGACGGTGAACCCGCGCTCGCGCGCCGCCCGTTCCACCCAGGCCAGCAGTGTGCTCTTGCCGACCCCCGCCTCACCGCGCAGCAGCACCGTGGAACCGCTCGCACCGTCCACGGCCTGGACCAGCGCCGCCGTCAGCAGCTCTGTCTCCCGCTGCCGGCCGACCAGGACCGGAACCCGCCCGCCGTCCACCACTCTCGTCCCCCTCGGGTTCTCACCGCCCACTCCCCGGGCACCCAAGGCTACAATCCGTCAACCCGCCCCGGCACTACGGCGGGTACCGCTCCGGGCGCGCAGCGTGCCCAGCCCCGGCTCTCGCCGCCGGCCCGCCGGTTCCCTCCCGGGCCATCCCCCGTGCACGGACGCGCAACCGCCCCGGCTCCCGCCGCCGTAGCGTCATGCGGCGCACCGGCCCGGCGGTCCGCCGCGACCGCCTCACCTTCCGCGGCCACGCCGACCTCACCGCGTCCTTCCGGAACTGACCGCCCCCACACCAGATGAAGGCCGACACACCCATGACCGATCCCCGCGACGGGCAGCCACCCAGCGCCCCGGACGACCTGTGGTGCCCCTTCCCCTCCCTGACGAACCCCCACGCCGAGCAGGCCGACCGGCAGAGCCTGGACTGGCTGGCGCGCCACCGGCTGCTGGACGGGCGCCACCGGCAGTCCGACCGGATCGGCCGCCAGCGCAGCGGCCACCTGGCCGCGCGGACCAACCCGGAGGTCTCCGCCGGGATGCTGCGCCTGTTGTCCGACTGGTACGTCTGGCTCTTCGCCTTCGACGACGGGTACTGCGAGGACCGCGAACGCGGCGCCGCCCCCGGGCCGTTGGCCCGTACGACCGCGCTCCTCTCCCGGGTGGTCGACCCCGAGCCGCCCGGCGACGGGCTGCCCGGACCGGCCGGCGCCTACGCGACGGCCCTGCGGGAGATCCGGGACCGGGTCGCCGCGCAGGCCTCGCCGTCCCAGCTGTTCCGGTGGGAGTGCACGGTCCGCGACTACCTCTCCGCCCAGGTGTGGGAGGCCGCCAACCGGGAGGCGGGCACCGTACCGGGCCTGGCCGAGTACGTGGCCATGCGCCGGCACGCCGGGGCGACGTACACCTGCCTCGCCCTGGTCGACCTCGCGGCCGGCGACGAAGTGCCGGCCGCGGAGGCGGACGGACCGTCGCTGCGCAGGCTCAGGGACCTCACGGCGAACCTGGTGAGCTGGGACAACGACCTGTACTCCCACGCCAAGGAGGCCGCCGGCGGCCAGGGCCGCCACAACCTGGTCGAGGTCCTCGCCCGCCACCACCGCTGCTCCCCGGCCGAGGCCCGACGGTCGGCCGTCGCCATGCGCGACGCCGAGATGCGCGCGTTCGTCGAACTGAGCCGGACCGTCCGCACGGACGGCAGCGAGGCGGCCTCCGCGTACGCCCGCAGCCTCGGGCTGTGGCTGCGCGGGCACATCGACTGGTCGCGCGGCAGCTCCCGGTTCGACGTGCCGTCCCCCGCGGCGAGGCACTGATGCGCGAAGACGCCGCCCCGCCCGGCAGCGCGCCGCGCGCGCCCGGCCACCTGCCCCTGCTCGGCCACCTGCTCCCGCTGCTGACCCGCCCCGTGCCGTTCCTCCAGTCGCTCGCCGACCACGGCCCGGTGGTGCGGATCCACCTGTGGCGCAGGCCCGTTCACGTCCTCACCGACCCCGGGCTGGTCCACCGGCTGCTCGTCCAGGACGCCGCGAGGACCGAGAAGGGCTTCGTCTTCGACCAGGCCCGCGGCCTGCTGGGCAACGGCCTGTTCATCTCCGAGGGCGTGTTCCACCTCCGCCAGCGGCGCCTGGTGCAACCGGCCTTCCACCGCGACGGCATCCGCCGGTACGCCGCCCTGGCCGCGCGGCTGGCAGCGGCCGCGGTGTCCCGCTGGGAGACCGGGCGGCCCGCGCCGATCGAGCCGCGGATGCACGGACTCGCCCGGGACATCGTGGTCGAGGCACTGTTCGCCACCCGCCTGAGCGCCGCCCAGAAGACCCGGATCGACCGGGCCGTGCCCGTCGTCCTCACCGGCTTCGTCCAGCGGGCGCTCTACCCGTCGCCACTGCTGGAGAAGCTGCCCGTACCGGCCAACCGGCGCTTCGACGCGGCGGTCCGGGACCTGCGCACCACCGTGGACGAGATCGTCGATCAGGCCGCCGCCCCGCACCAGGACCCGGACGGCACACTGCTCTCCCTGCTGCTGACCACCCGCGACGAGGAGACCGGCCTCGCCATGCCACCGGCCCAGGTCAGGGACGAGGCCGTCTCGCTGCTCCTGGCCGGCACCGAGACGACCGCCACCACACTCGCCTGGCTCTTCCACGAACTCGCCCGGCACCAGGACCTCCAGGACGAGCTGAGCGAGGAGGTGCGCGCCGTCGCCCCCGACGGTGCCGTGCCCCCGGACGACCTGCCGCTCCTGGAGCGCACGGGGCACGCCATCAGCGAGACCCTCCGCCTCCACACCCCCAACTGGATCCTGATGCGCCGGGCGACGGAGCCCCTCCGGTACGGCGGCGTCGTCCTGCCCCCGGGGGCGGAGCTCCTCTTCAGCCCGACCGCGCTGCACCGCTCCCCGCTGCTCCACCCCGACCCGTCGCGGTTCGACCCCGACCGCTGGCGCCAGTCCGCCGGCCACGCCCCACCCAGGCTGTTCATCCCCTTCGGCGCGGGCCGGCACAAGTGCGTCGGCGAGTCCTTCGCCTGGACCGAGATGCTCGTCGTCACCGCGGCCGTCCTCGCCCGCCTGCGCCTCAGCCCGGCCACGGCCACCCCCCTCCGGGAGAGCGCCACCGCCGCCACCGTCCGCCCACGCGGCCCGCTGCTCGTCGCCGAACCCCGGTGATCCGCCGGCGGCCGGCGCGTGCGCGCAGGGGCAGGCCCCGGTGCCCGGGTACGACGACCGGCTGGCGGACGTGGTGGCGGTGGCCGTACTGCCGTGAACCCGTCATTCCTGCGGATACCGGGGGATAACCCCACCCACGACCGGGTGGGTAGCGGCATCGTCGCAGGTGGTCCGCTCCGGAGAGGGTTGGGGCAGCGGCGTGACCCGCCGGCTTCCTCGACAAGCAACCGGAGTTGATGCATGCGCAATCAGGCGCAGCAGACCGTCCACCCGTCCCGGCACCGGAAGGTCCTGGTGGCCGCGATGGCCGTCGGTGCCCTGACGACGGGGGTGCTGGCCCCGTCCGCGGCCTTCGCGGCACCGAAGCCGGACACCGTCCAGCAGGGCCTCGACGCACTGGTGCGGGACGACGGCATCGTCGGCACGCTGGCGAACGTCGAGAAGGGGCACGGCCGAGCCCGCAACTACACCGCCGGGATGGGTGACCTGGCCACCGGGGCGAAGGTCCCGGTCGACGGTCAGGTGCGGATGGGCAGCAACACCAAGACGTTCACGGCGGTGGTCGTGCTCCAGCTGGTCGGAGAGGGGAAGATCGGCCTCGACGCGCCCGTCGAGACGTACCTGCCGGGCCTCGTCCGCGGGGACGGCATCGACGGGCGGAACATCACCGTCCGCCAGCTCCTCCAGCACACCAGCGGGCTCCCGGAGTACCTGCGGGGTGATGCCTCGTTCCACTACTACGAGCCGCGCGACCTCCTCGACAACGCACTGCGGTTCAAGGCCGACTTCGCCCCTGGCGACCGGTTCAACTACAGCAACACGAACTACCTCGTGGCCGGCCTGATCGTCCAACGGGTCACCGGCCGCCCGCTCGCGGCGGAGATCGACCGCCGCATCGTCAAGCCCGTTGGCCTGCGCCACACCTACTTCCCCACCCCCGGCGACACGACCATCCGCGAGCCCCACCCCAAGGGCTACTACCGCGAAACCCCCGACGCACCCCAGCAGGACGTCACCGCGACCGACCCCTCCTTCGGCTGGGCCGCCGGCCAGATGATCTCCACCAACTCCGACCTCAACCACTTCTTCTCCGCGCTCCTCCACGGCGGCCTCCTCCCACCCGCCCAGCTCGCCGAGATGAAGAAGACCGTCCCCGCCGAGGCCGTCGGCCCCGGCGCCGCCTACGGACTCGGCCTCGTGAGCAGGCCCCTGCCCTGCGGCGGCCTCTACTGGGGCCACGGCGGCAGCTTCCCCGGCTACGAGACCCGCGGCGGCGTCACCGAGGACGGCAGCACCGCGGCCAACATCGCCGTGACCTCCCGCCCGACCGACAAGGCCGCCCTGAGGCACGTCGAGAACGTCGTCGAAGCAGCCCTCTGCCGCTGAGGCCGCTCAGGCCGCTCAGGCCGCTGCGCCCGGACAACACCGGCGTACGCACCGATGGTTCCGCGGCTCCGGCCTCCGGCCCGGGACGGGGTACTCCCCCGCTCCGGGCCGGAGGCCGTCTACCCGGCAGCTCCGCGATGCCGAAGGGCCGCATCAGCCTCAGCGGGTCGGCGCACTCGAACGCCTCGTTGGCGAGCCGGTCCTGGCCGTCCGGCGTCACGCCCTCAGCCGGTCCGCCGGACGGAACCCGGACCGGGCAACGATCCGAGCGGACGCTCCCGCCGGGCGGAATCCGCACACGATTCGTACAGTGACAACTGCGGAGCGAGACCCCGCGTCCCCGCCATGGCGCAGCAGCGGTCCGGCTCGAACGGACCTGAGGCGGGACGCCGGCCGGCGCTGCCCATCAGAACCCGCCCGGCCGGAGCGAAGGACCGTGCCCACCCGCCGTTCCCCACCGGCTTCCGGTCACCCCTTCCCGCTGAGCAGTCCACACCGAGGAGCAGCAGGACGATGGCACGTACGACAGCCACCAAGAGAACGGCGAGCGCCCGGCGGCGAGCGGGCGACACGGACGAGGCAAAGGTCGCCGATGCCTCGGTCAAGGCGGAGTTCCTCGGCGACGACACCCACATCGACCCCGGCTCTTCGGACAGCAAGGGGACCGTCCTCGAGAACGCCACGCTCGACTTGAGCCAGGGCACCGTGCAGCCTCCCGAACCGGTGGCGGGCGAGAAGGCGGTCCTCTCCTGGACGGTGACGAACCTCGGGCCCGACAACGTCACCTCCGCCGTCTGCGAGTACGACATGGGGTACGGTCTGAGCGAAGTCGACTTCACCATCGACGACAAGCGCGCCCCGGAGCACAAGCTGCCGCCCTTGAAGCATGGCGAGAAAGCCGTGGCGGCCCTCACCGTGCAGATCGCGCCGAACGCCGGCATCCCCCTGGGTGTCCTGTTCGGTGTCCACACCGCCGACGCGACGCCAAACCGGCAGACCATCGTGGACCCCGTGTCGAAGGTGGACCTCTCCCTGACGGGTGACCCCGCCGACGACACGGTGCCGGCAGATCAACCCGTCAGTTTCCGTTGGAAGGTGGAGAGCAGAGGACCGTCCAGCGCAGAAATGGTGAGCGTACGGGCCACCCCTCCGGCCGGGGTGCGCTTTGACTCTGCCGACAACGGCGGAACCCTACAAGCCGATGGCAGCATCCTCTGGCAGCTCGGCTACCTGGACCCACCCCAGTCGCGCACCGTGACGGTCAAGGCGAAGACCTCCCCGACCACGCGGGACACCCTGGTCGCCACCGCCGTGGCAACGTTCAGCAGGCCGGACGGCTCCGGCAGTCCGGCGACCACCCCGCAGGTACCCGTCACCCTGAAGGTCCAGGAACTCGCCACGCTCACCTGCACAGCGGCCGCCGTCCCCCCGCAGACGGTCGCCGGGCGGGACGAGGTCACCTACACCTGGACCTTCCACAACGAGGGCCCCTCCGTCGTCCGGGGCCTCGCCGTCACCGCGACGCTGCCGGACGGTCTGGCTTTCGTCTCCGCCACCGACCATGGCACGCTCCAGAAGGGCGGCATCGTCAGCTGGGCGCTGCCCCCGGTCGAGTCCGGCGACACGTCCGTCGCCGTCACCGCGAAGGTCGGCCCCGGGGCCCTCGGCCCGCTGACCGCCTCGGCGAAGGCCTCCGCCACGACCCTGGATGCCAAGACAAAGAAGCCGATCAAAGTCCCGGCGACCGAGGCGACCGTCACCGCCACCGCAGAGGCCGTGCTGTCGCTGCGCGCCGAAGCCACCGACCCGGCCCAGGTGGTGGCGGGTGACCGTGACCACCCCGCTGCCTTCCGGTGGACACTCACCAACAAGGGAAGTTCCACGGCGACCGGCGTCACCGCACGGGTCACCCTGCCGCCCGGCGCCACCTTCGTGTCCGCCACCCCGACAGCCACTGTCAAGGGCACGGACATCAGCTGGGATCTGGGCCCCCTCCCGCCGAACTGCCCGGCCGACCTCACCCTCCGTGTCTGGCCCGCCCCGGAGGTTCGCGGCTCGCTCACCCTCAAGGCCGGCGCTGAGGCGCAGACACTCGACCCCCGCACCGGGAAGCCGGCCAGAACGCCCGAGGCACCGGCCACGGTCCAGGTGGCGGTGCAGGACCGACTCGAGATCATCGAGACCCGGTTCAGCCCGGACACGGTCCAGGAAGGCGACCAGCTCGCCCTGGCCTGGAATGTGAGGAACACCGGTCCGTCCCTGGCCCGCAACGTGACCCGTACGGTCAAGCTGCCGAGCGCCCTGAGCCTCGCCGACGGCCAGCAAGCCACCTATCCTCAGGAGAAGTTGGCGCCCGGCAAGGCCGGCGGATGGTTCACGGTCGTCACGACGGTCGGCCACACGCGAGACGACAAGCTCACCGTCACGGGCCTGTTCACCCGCGATGGCTCCACCGAGGCGACCAGCAAGGACATCACCATCCCCGTCAAACAGGGGAAGGGCAACTTCCGATTCCCCTTCGACTTCGGGCCCTTCGGCTTCCCGCCCCCGTTCGGCGGCGAAGGCAGCGGAAAGGACCACGACGAGTCGGACGACGATGACGACGACGAGAAGGACAAGACCACCACACTGAAGTTCACCAAGGCGAAAGCCGATCCGGAAACGGTCGACCCCGGCAAGTTCCTGACCTACTCCTGGACCCTCAAGAACACCGGTCGCAACGTCACCGCCAAGAACATCTACGTGTCGATCACCCTGCCCGCCGACGTCAAGCCGACGGAGGTTCACGGGCTGCCCGCTACCCCCACCCCCAAGATGATCATCGGCTACCTGGGTTCGCTCGCCCCGGGCAAGACCCAGGACTTCTCGGTGAAGACCCTCGTCGACGACGGTGCCACCGGCTCGCTGCCCGCCCGAGCGTACGCCTGTTCCGCACAGGCCCGCCCGGCCTGGAAGACCGCCGAGGCCACCGCCCGCGCCTCGTCCCAGCTGGACCTGACCGGGGCGGTAACCCCGAACCCCGCCGACGCCGGAAAGCGGATCACCTACCACTGGACGCTGGCCAACAAGGGGCCCTCCGACGCGTCCGGGCTCACCGTCCGGATCACCATGCCCGACCAGGTGTCCGACCCGAAGGGCCTGGTCACCGAAGGCGGATCGCAGACGGCACGTTGGGACGAGCCGAAGCGGCAGCTCGTCTTCGACTCCCTCGGCACGCTGTCGAACGGCCAGCAGCTGACCTTCGAGGCCACCGCCACCGTTCGCAAGGATGCCGCCGGCCCGCTGGAGGCGACCGCCCACGCCCAGGCCACCGACGCCGCCGACGCCAAGAACACCCTGACGGCCGAGGTCAAGGTCGCGTTGAGCCTCACCGGCGAGGCTGTCCCGCCTGCGGTGGTCGCCGGGCGCGACCTGACCTACGTGTGGACCCTCGCCCACGCCGGCGGGCCCGCCGCAGAGAAGATCGACCTCACCGCCGGCCTGCCGGCCTCCCTCACCTACCGCACTTCCTCCCACGGCGGAGCGACGTCGGACGGCAGAAGGGTCCAGTGGCCGCCGATCGATCTCAAGCCGGGCGAGCAGCGCACGGTCACGGTCACGGCCCTCGTCGACCCGGCCGCCAAGGACATCCCCGCCGTGACCGCCACCGCCAAGGCGGGCGACACCGCCGACGCCACGGGCCGGATCGGCTCGGTGCAGGTCACCCGGGCGAGCGCGCTCACGCTCAACGGCATCGGCACCCCCAGCCCGGTGACGGTGGGCGAACATGCCTCGCTCGTCTGGACGGTGGTCAACCGCGGCCCGTCGGTGGCCTCCGGCGCCGTCGCCGACCTCACGCTGCCACCCGAACTGAGCAATCCCAAGATCACCGTCTCGAACGGCAGGAAGGCGCCCGTCCAGGCCAGTCCGACATCCCTGCCCGACCTCAAGCCCGGCCTGTCCGTCACCGTGACCGCCACCGGCACCACCACCGCCGACGACCTGACCCGGGCGCCGGGCACGGTGAGCGGACGGGCCGTGGTCAAGGAGGAGGGGCAGACTCCGGCCGACGCGGCCGCGCGGATCGAGATCGACTCCGACGCCGTCCTGACCCTCACCCCGGACCCGGACACCGCCGACCTCCGCACCTTCGATGCCGGTGCCACCGTCCCGTTCACCTGGACGGTCGCCAGAACCGGCACCTGCGCCACCGGCCCCGCCTCCCTCCAGGTCGCCCTGCCCCCGGAGCTCACCGTCACCGAGGCCCTGATCGACGGCCAGGCCCCGTCCTCGCTGTCGCAGAGCGACGGACACCTCACCCTCGGCCTCGACGGCCTCGCCACCGGGAAGCAGACCGTGCGGGTCACCTGCCGGGTGTCGCCCCGAGCTCCCGCCACCACGGCGAAAGGCCCCGATCCACTCGCCGTCACCGCACTGCTCTTCGCGGACGGCGCGAGCCCGGTCATCCACACCGCACGGCTGAACGTCACCGTCCGCAGCACCGTACGGATCAGCGCCTTCCAACTCCCCTACCCGGTCACCGCCGGCGGCGAGAGCGTCCTGGTCTGGTCCCTCGGCAACGACGGGCCCTCCAGCGCCCGGGACACCTCGTTCGTCCTGACGCTCCCGAAGGACTTCGCCTTCCTGGACGCCACCGTCGACACCGCCCCGCGCAGCGGCACCGTCGATCCGGCGCACCCCGGCCGGTGGACCGTTCCCGTGGGAGAGCTCGCACCGGGCGAGGCCGCGCAGATCGCCGTACGGGTCGCCGTCTCCCCCGACCCGGCCGGCCCGAAGGCCGCCGTCACCCGGTCCGCCACCGTCGGCACCACGACCGGTCTGGCCTCCGGCAGCGACCCCGTGCCCATCGGCAGCACCGCGCAGGTCGCGATCACCACGACGGTCTCTCCCCCCGCACCCCTGGTCGGCGACAACGTCACCTACGTCTGGAACCTCACCAACACGGGCCAGAGCACCGTACGCGGGGCCACCTTCGAGGTCACCGTGACGGGCGAAGGGTTCGTCCCCGACCACGGATCCACCGTCGCCAAGGTCACCCCGTCCGAGGACGGGAAATCCCTCACCGTCGTCTTCGTCGTCCCCGCGCTCGCGCCGGTGGCCGAGCAGACGTTCACCCTGGTCGGGAAGGCCACCACGGCCGTCATTCTGGTGGCCATGCCCGTGGTCAAGGACGGGACGGGCAAAGCCCTCCAGCCTCCGGGCCCTGAGAAGCGCACGCAGGTCGGCCGCATCACCACGCCCCCGCGTACGACACGGACCTCCCGCACCGCGCCTCGCCCGACGGACGCGAAGCCCCGCCGGGCCGCAGCCAAGCGCACGACGCCCGCCAAACGCACGGCGGCGCCCGCCGGGCGACGCAAGCGCCTCCCCGCCTCCTGAACCGCCCTCCGGCCGCACCCGGTCGCGCGCAGCCCCCTCGCCTCCGACCCGCGCGGGCCCATCGGGCCCCGAAAGAAGTCACCCCATGCCCGAGCCCTCCGCACACCGATACCCGTCCGTCCTCGCCATGGGCCTCGCGGCCGTGTCCCTGGCCGCCTGCTCCGGCACTCCGACCGCCGACCCACAGGCAGCACCGCAAGCCCCACAGCTCCCCGCGCTCCTGGAATTCGGGGAGCCGCAGTGGAAAGGCGCGGACGCCTATGCCGCCTACATCGCGTCGATCCGCGACGCCGTGGCACCCGCTGCTGACGTGGAGACCTCCGTCGGCATGCGAAGGCTGCACGTCAGCCCGTCTATTCAGCAGAAGGTGGTGGACGCCAAACCCAAGAATCCCAAGTCATACACGACGGAGGACTTCGTCGGGCTCCGGATCACCAGCCGCGACCAGTCGCAGCACATCACCTTCCTGATGCGCAAGGACGACCTCTACGTCATCGGCCTGTACAACGAGGACAAGAACAGCTACATCCGATTCGAAACACCCGAGCAGAAATGGCGCGACTATCCCTTCCCTGCCGATCGGACCGGCAGCTGGACGAAGGGCACGCAATACCCCAAGCTCTGCGAAAAGATCAGCTCTGGAAGGCTGGAGATAACGGACAACAGCCTGAACAGCGCGGTCAAGGAATTCGCCGACAAGGGCAACGGAGCTGACGGAGCATCCCTGTGCCAACCGGCCGTTCTCTTCGCCGAAGCCGCACGGTTCGCCCCGATCACCGAAGCGGTCCAGGCCGGATGGCCACAGGCCGGCAAGGCCACCACCCTGAACACAGACCTGCTGAACTACATGACGAATTGGTCCGATATGTCGAAGTACGCCTTCTGGAAACCGGCGCAGAAGAGCTCCCGGGGAGAGAAGGACAGATTCGGCGCCAATGACTTCAACGTCGGCCCGCAGGAACCCCCGCAGTACGTCCACCGCACGGCGGTGAAGCCGATCGTGTTCGAGGTCGTCAGCGTCTACAACGGCAACGGCAGCAGAGCGGGGCGATGCGGCGGGGTGTTCGTCGCGGACAAGAAGGGAGACGGCCCTTGCGCGCCCGCACCCGGCGACTCCTGATGGTCCACCTCACTAGCCGTACCTGCCCCAGCGCCGTACCCGAGCAGCGTTCAGATTCAGATTCATGTTCACACCCCGATAGCCACGGGTAGGCAGCGGATCACCGAACGTAGGCAGCGGAAGGGAACCGGAATGAGCGGTCAGCCGGGAGTGACGACGGACGCCGGCGATGTCCAGGCTGCGGCACCGTACGACGAGGCCGATGTCATCTTCCACGGCGGTGAGATCGTGACGGCGGCCGCCGACTCCCAGGAGTCCGATCCCCGTCCCGAGGCGGTGGCCGTCAAGGACGGAGTCATCGTCCACGTCGGCGACTACCAGGAGGCCGTCGACCGCTGGCAGGGCCCGCGGACGAAGGTGCGGGACCTCGCCGGGCGCGCGCTGCTGCCCGGGTTCATCGACGCCCACGGCCACCTGGGCGGCATCGGGCTGCAGGCCACCCTCGCCAACCTGCTGGCCGCCCCCGACGGCGACGTCACGGACATCGACTCGCTCCTGAACAAGCTGCGCGCGTGGGCGAAGACACCGGTGGGCGCCTTCTCCAAGTGGATCATCGGGTTCGGTTACGACGACGCCATGCTCGCCGAAGGCCGGCACCCCACCCGCGAGGATCTCGACAAGGTGTCCACCACCCGGCCGGTGCTGGCCATCCACCAGTCCTTCCACCTCGGGGCCGTGAACAGCCGGGGCCTGCGGGAGTTGGGCTACACCAGGGCCACCGCCGACCCGGACGGCGGCGTCATCCGACGCCAACCCGGCCCCGTGGCCCGGCCGTTCGGCGAACCCAACGGCGTCCTGGAGGAGACGGCCTTCAGTCCGGCCTCCGAAAAGGCCACCGAGGGGCTGCCGTTGACCGCGATGGCCGCCCTCTTCAGCAAGGGCGTGGCGTCGGCCGCGAGCTTCGGCTTCACGACCGTCCAGGAGGGCGGCGCCACACTGAAGAACCTGAAGGCCCTGCGGGACGCCGCGGCCCTCAAACCCTTCAAGATCGACGTCGTCGCCTACGCACGGGCCGACGAGGCCACGGCCTCACCGGAGCCGGACCCGGTCGGCGTGAGCCAGGAGTACCACCGCGGCGTGCGCGCTGCCGGCGTCAAGATGTACCTGGACGGATCCCCGCAAGGCCGCACGGCCTGGCTCACCAAGCCCTACGAGGAGCGGCCGGAAGGCACTCCCGAGGGCTACTGCGGCTACCCCACCATCGAGGACCCCAAGGTCGTCCTGGACCAGGTGAGCACCGCGTACGCCAGGGGCTGGCAGGTGCTGGCGCACGTCAACGGGGACGCCGCGATCGACCAGTTCATCGAGGCGGTCCGGACCGCCTCCGCCGAGGTCGAGCCCGCCGACGCCGACCGGCGGACGGTGGCGATCCACGCCCAGACCGCCCGCGAGGAGCAGATCGAGGACTTCGCCCGCCTGGGCGTCATCCCGTCCTTCTTCTCCATGCACACGTACTACTGGGGCGACTGGTACCGCAAGACCGTCCTCGGGCCGGAGCGGGCCGCCACCATCTCCCCCGCCCGCTGGGCCGTGGACCGGGGGATGGTCTACACCTCGCACCACGACGCCCCGGTGGCCCTGCCCAACTCGATCGCCATCCTCTCCAGCCAGGTCACCCGCCGCACCCGCACCGACCAGGTCGTCCTCGGGCCCGAGCAGTGCGTGTCGGCGTTGGACGCGGTCAAGTCGATCACCATCCACGCCGCCCACCAGTACTTCGAGCAGGACCGCAAGGGCAGCATCGAGGTCGGCAAGCTCGCCGACCTGGTGATCCTCTCCGCGAACCCGCTGACGGTCCCGCCGGAGGAGATCAAGGACATCGCCGTCGCCGAGACCATCAAGAAGGGCACCACCATCCACCCCGCCACCGCGGCCGGCACCGACGGCGACGCCTCCGAGGCCGGACTCGAGGCCCCGACGGACTACCAGTGGCACGGCTGCTGCTGACATCGCGTCCCGGGTTGCGGCTACCCAGGGCCTCCGGGCTCGGGTGGCCGCACCGTGCGTGCCGTGCGCGGCGGGCGGGGGCTGGGGGCGCCCCCACCCGTCACGGCCGGTCAGCGGGCGAGGACGTGGCCGTCGTCCGGTCGGTGGTCGCGGGAGCGGCGCAGGTCGGCGGTGACGTAGGTGCGTTGCAGCCAGCGGTCCGCCCCGTCGTAGCGGGGCCGGAAGGCGGTGCGGCCGTGGACGGTGACGCGGTTGTCGATGACGACCAGGTCGCCGGGGGTCAGACGCAGGGTGCGGGCGGTCGCCTCGCAGGCCCGGCCGAACGCGGCCAACGCGGCGGCGGCCCGAGGGGTGAGCGGGGTGGTGACGAGTTGGGCCATGCGGATGTCGGGGTCCTCGGCCGCACCGGACAGCACCGGCCGGGGTTCGGCTCCGGCCCCGCTCGCGGTGTCGGGGCCGAAGGAGGGCGGCGGCGTGGTGCGGAACTCCGCTGCGGACAGGGCCTCCCGCTCGGCCGGGGTGAGGAGGGGCAGTGCCTGGCGGATGCCGGCGACGCGCATCCCGGCGGTCCGGTCGTGGTCGGCGCGCAGGCACAGGAAGACCACGTAGTCCGGCGGGTGGGGGTGGAAGCCGTTCTCGGTGTGGAAGGACAGCGGCACCGATCCGGCGTTGCCGTGGAAGGCCTCCTGCCCGGGCACCGGCACGACATCCTGCACCAGGGCCCCCGACTTCTCGGCCAGGTAGGCGAGCGGCTCGCCGAGCCCGCAGGCCACCATGGTGAGCAGCGCGGCCGGGACGGTCGCCTGCCGCTGGACCGAGCCGGGCACGGCCGGTGTCGGGGGCAGGACCGCCCGGTCGACGGGCAGGCCGCCGATCACCAGGGTGCCGCGCGGGCCGGAGTGCCGGCGGAACCGGCGCGCCGCCCGGCGCAGCGGCAGCGGGAGTTCGTCCCAGGCGTCCCGGGCCCGTGCCACCCATGCGGGGCTGTCGACCTGGTCGCCCCCGTCGGCGGACAGGGTCCGGGCCAGGCGCTCGCACGTGTCGGCGTCGGCCGGGCCCAGGTTCCAGTCCGCGGCGACGGCGGTGTTGTCGGTGGTGCCGGGCATCGGGTCTCCTGCCGGGGGTGTGGACGGGCGGACGCGCGGACTCACGAGTGGCGCAGGCCGGCCACGGCGTCGGCGACGTAGTGGTCCCCGAATCGGATCAGGGGGGCGTACTGGGCCGCGCGGCGGTGGCGCATCTGTCGTAGTTCGGCGACGGCGTTGTCGGGGCCCTCGGGCCGCTGGGCGATGGAACGGCGCAGCCGGACCATCGAGTACGCGAGCGTGACGTGCCGTTCGGCGTCCACGATGTCGGCTTCCAGGAGGGCGTCCCGCGCCTCGGCCAACTCGGGGTCGCGGTCCGCCAGTTGCTCGTAGGATTCGGGGACCAGCGTCAGCAGGTCCTTCATCGCCGCCCGGAAGAGCTTGTACCCGCGGTGCTGGCGCCCGCTGAGCGGGATGTCCGTCGACGGCGGCGCCATGGTCCGGCGGATCGCCGCCATGTAGTAGTCGGCCGGGATCGTACTGGCGTGGTTCATGGCCGCGGGGAAGCCGCGCACGTACTCCGTCGCGTCCGCCAGCCGCCCCAGCGCGGCATCGCCGTCACCGTCGCGCAGGTGGCGGGTGGCGTCGGCCACGGCGACCGCGGCGCAGACGTTGAACAGCACGTGGACCTGGTGCCCGATGAGCCAGCGCGCGCTCCACGCGCTCTCCAACAACGGCCCCGCACCGGGCTCCGGGACGGCCGGCGCCGGAACGGGCCAGGATTCGGTGCCCGGCGCGACTCCGGTGAGGTCGAGCACCGACCGCCGCATCCCGGCCAGCTCCAGCGCCAGGTCGGCACCCGACAGCGGAGCCTCGCAGAGGTCCTCCAGGCCGCGGTGAATCACCAACAGGCCGTGCAGGGCGGCCTGCTGGTCCGACAGCTCCACCTCGCGGACGCGGAAGTACGACTGACTGGTCGACTCCGCCGGCACGTCCTCACCCGCCAGGGCCGGAGCCAGCGCCTCCAACGCGGCCACCACCTCGCCCGCTGCCGCGGCGGCCTGCCGGAGCGCGGCGGTCCGCTCGACCGGTCCGGCATGGGTGGCCACCCCGTCCAGCACGCGCGCGGCCCGCCCCGCCGCGGCGGCGACCCGCGGCCCCAGCACCGGGTCGGGCCGCCCGCCCCGGGGCTCACGGAAGACAGCGACAGAAGGATGACCGGCGACCGGCGACAAGCCCATGGTTGGGATAGCTTGCCAGGAACACGCCAGACGAAACCCTGATCCCCACGTCGATTCGCCTTCCGCGCACCGACGTTGGAAGCCCGGCCGGCGAGAATCGACAGGCCTGGCCCGCACCCCGAACCAACTGTCCGACGCGACGCGGTGCTCCTGTACCCACCCCCGCAGAGGTCGCCGACGCCATCGCCGGGCCGAACCTCCGCGGCGACGGCGCCACGGTCGTCCGCTCCCGCCGCCTGGTCGCACTGTCCGCCCCCAGCAACCTGGTGACCTGCGGTTTCCTCACCGGAACGGGGCAAGCGCCGGCGGGTCGCCCCGCATGCGGGGCGGTGGCACCTCTGTTTGACTGAGGACGGATGATCCCCGCCCCGAGAGGGAGCACGCCCATGCCCGTGGCCACCGGAAGAGGCCCGGCCACCCTCGCCGCCGTGGCCGCCGCACTCCTGACCGCACTCCTGCCGGTCCCGGCGTCCCCAGCCGCCGCACCGGCCGACGGGGCCGGCCGGCCGGAGCACGCACGGACCCGGGCCGCGATGGAGCGGGCGGTACGGGACGGTGCGCCCGGGGTCCTCGTCACCGTGGCCGAGGGCGAAGGCCGATGGGTGGGAACGGCAGGGGTGGCGGACCGCAGGACGGGACGCCCGCCCCGTCCGGCGGACCACTTCCGGGTGGGCAGCATCACCAAGACGTTCACGGCCGTGCTCGTGCTCCAGCTGGAGGCGGAGGGGCGGCTCGGCATCGACGACACCGTGGAGAAGTGGCTGCCGGGCCTGGTCCGGGGCCACGGCCACGACGGCCGCCGCATCACCGTCCGGCAGCTGCTGAACCACACCAGCGGTGTGTACAACTACCTCAACGACCCCGCCCTGCACCAGATCGGGCCGATCTGGCTCGAGCACCTGCACGACACCTGGACACCCGAGGAACTCCTGGCCGTCGCGATGTCGAAGCCGCCCACGGCCCAGCCCGGCGAGAGGTTCGTGTACTCCAACACCAACTACCTCCTGGCCGCGATGATCGTGGAACGGATCACCGGCAGCTCCTACGAGCACGAGCTGCGCCGTCGCATCATCGACCCGCTCCACCTGCGGGGCACCGACTCGCCCGGAACGCGCGAGTCGCTGCCCCGTCCGTCCGGCCGGGACTACTCCACCGCCCAGGTCCAGTTGCCCCCGCCGGGCGTCGACGTCACGGAGTTCAACCCCTCGGCGATCCGCGCCAGTGGCGAGATCATCAGCACGGCCGACGACCTCGACCACTTCTACCGTGCCCTGCTCACCGGCCGGCTGCTGCCCCAGGCGCAGCTGCGGGAGATGACCACCACCGTGCCCGCCGGCATCGACGACCAGGGCCTCGGCATCGCCCGCATGACCACCTCCTGCGGGGTCGAGCTCTGGGGGTACCGCGGCGGCGGCTACGGCTTCGAGGCCCTCACGGTCTCCACCCGCGACACCCGCCACCGGATGACCGTCTACTTCAACACCGACAGCCTCGCGCTCCAGGGCGCGGCGGCCCGGGACCTCGCCGACGCGGAGTTCTGCCACCACTCATGACCCGGGGCCAGACGCGTACGCCTGGCGGTCACCCCCGCAGGCCGTGGTGGGGCCCCCCCCCCGGGGGGGGGGGCCCCCCCCCGGGGGGGGGGGGGGGGGGGGGGGCGGGCGGGGGGGGGGGGGGGCGGGCGGGAGAAACCCCCCTAGGTGGGCCCGCGCGCGCAAAGCGGGGGTGAGAGCCCC
>NZ_JBHJSJ010000088.1:0-26313 GCF_042268845.1 Kitasatospora sp. NPDC056273
ACGGACGCGGCAATGACATGACAGCCACACCCGGCATCCCTGGGTGCCCTGATCTTACGAATGACCAGAACGATCCCACGAAGAAAGGTATGGATCGCATGAACGGCACCCCCGCGAGCGTCGTCGAGGCGGCGTTCCGCTGCTACCGGTCGCAGGACCGCGAGGCGGCCCTGCCGCTGTACGCCGAGGACTTCACCTTCACCAGCCCCCAGGACGACCGCTTCGACAAGGCCGCGTTCTTCGAGCGCTGCTTCCCCACCGCCCACCGGTTCACGGAGCAGCGGCTGCTGCGGGTGACGCCCGCCGACGAGGAACTCGTCTTCGCCTACTACGAGTACGAGCTGACCACGGGGGGCCGCTACCGCAACGTCGAGGCGATCACGGTCCGGGACGGGCTGATCCGGGAGGTCCAGGTCTTCTTCGGCGGTCGGCAACCGGCTCCGGGCACGCTCGCGACGCCGTGAACCGGCCGCTCCACCGGCCTACTTGATCGTCCGGGCGATCCCTGGCCGACCCAGGGGGAGGAGGTACTGGACGGGTTCGCCGAGGTCGTCGAGGCCGAGGATTTCGTGGGCCAGGTCGTCCTGGAGGCCGCCGAGGGGGGTGGTGCCGAGGCCGAAGGCGGCGGCGGTCAGGAGGAGGTTCTGGGTCAGGTGGCCGGCTTCGAGGAGGCCGAGGCGCAGGGCGCGCAGGCCGTAGCGGCGGCGGAGGTGGGCGAGGTCGAGGTGGACGGCGAGGACGGCGGGGGCCTGGTCGATGCCGATGGCGTCCGGGTCGTCGGCCGGGCGGGAGAGGTAGGAGGAGAGGGCCTTGAGGTCGTCGAGGGCGGGGGCCGGGCCGATCGGGCGCAGGCTGCGGTGCTCGGGGAGGCACTGGTAGGTGCCGGCGGGCAGACCGTCCACCGCGAGGGCGAGCAGGCGCAGCCGTACGGTGTGCAGGGCGCCCGCGCTGGGGTACGGGCGGTGGCCGGTGTCGGGGTTGGCGGCGTAGGCGGACCAGAGCAGGCCGCCGAGGGCGCCGGCGGTGAGCGGGCCGGTGAGCGGGCCGCGGGTGGAGTGGCGGGTGCGCAGGGCGTCGGCGAGGGTGACGGGCGGCAGCGGGTCGGCGGGCAGCGGGAGGTCGCCGGGGCGGGGGTGCGGAGCCGGGTGGTGCGGCAGGTCGCGCAGGGCGGTGTCCTCGGGGCGGCCGATCTGGAACTTGCTGCGTTCCAGGTACTGGTGGTCCGGGGCGTGGTGGTCGGCGGGGAAGAAGGTGAACGGCTGCCCGGTCTCCAGCAGGGTGCGGGCGGCGAGGCGGCAGACCGCCCGCTCCTCGTCGGGGCCGACGCCGAGCCGGTTGAACAGCATGTGCAGCTGGGAGGCCCAGACCCAGGAGAGGCGCTCCTCGGCGTCGGCGGGTACGGCATCGATGGGGACGGCCGCCCGCATCCGGGCGGCGGCCTCGGCGACCCGCGCCGCCCAATCGGCGAGCCAGGGTGCGGCCGTACCGGCGTCCAGCGCCGTGCGCAGGGCCCGGGCGCGGTGGGCCAGCGCGGTGCGCTGCCGGGCGAACACGGTGTTGACCCGGACGTGCACGGCGGCCCCGGGCAGCGGCTGGAACTCGGTGACCCAGCGCCAGGAGGCGGCGTGGCGGCGCAGCCAGCGGGAGGCGGCGAGTTCGTCGAGGCCCAGGGCGTGGGCGGTGGTGTGGGCGAGGTCGAGGGCGAGCGGCAGCCGGTCCCCGGGGGCCTCGCGGAGGGCGTCCAGGGCGGCGAGGGCGGTGCGGGTGGAGTGGGTGAACACCTCCTCGGCGATCGGCAGCAGGGCCGCGCCGCCGTAGCGCTCGGTCTCGGGCTGGTACGGGACCTCCGTGACCTCGCCGTGTCCGCCCGCGAAAGGGCCGTCGGGCGGGGTGCGGCGGGCGGCGCGGCGGGTGAGCTCGATGGCGAGATCGGTCAGGTGGGCGGGCGCCGGGCCCGGGCCGCGGAGGCGGATGCGCAGGTGGGGGCCGCCCTCGCCGTAGCGGATGAAGAACCAGTCGGTGCCAGCGAGCCCGGCCATCAGCGGGGCGAGGTCCTCGGTGAGGAAGGCGTCGGCCTCGGGGGCGGTCAGCGGCAGCGCGAGGTGCAGGCTGTGCCAGCGGGCGGCTGGCGGCGCTTGGGTGGTCATCGCGGTCCTTCCGGGCGGCTACGGGAACGGGCGGCTACGGGAACGGGTGCGGGTGGAGCGGGAGTTCGTCGTGCCGCAGGGGCGCCGGGGTGCGGCCGAGGCGGTACGGGACCTCCAGGAGGCGGGGCAGGCCCCGGGTGCGGCGGTTGGCGTGGCCGAAGGTCATCGGCAGGGTGCCGGGGACGACGACCTTGGCGCAGTGCAGGCCCAGCCGGTCGCGGACGCCGGGTTCGTCCTGGGTGACCGCCAGGACCTCCAGGCCCTCCCCCGCCAGCCGGGCGACGGTCCGCTCCAGCAGCGCGGTGAGGTCGCCGACCGGTGCGGGGGCGCCGGGCCACCGCTCGGTCCAGGGCACCGGGGGCGGGCCGGCGAAGAGGAAGTCGAGGCGGGGCTGCGCCTCGGGCAGGGCGTTGAGGCCGACGTGGTCGTCCAGGGTGACGACCAGGTCGGGGCGGTCCAGCATCGGCCGCAGCCGCAGCGGGTCGCGCGGCCCGCCCGGGGCGGTGGCGCGGTGCGGCGCCTCCTGGACGTTGGTGACCACCTCGGCGACGGCGGAGCGGATCGCCGCCAGCGGGTCGTGGTGGGCTCCGGCGGCCAGGAAGGTGCGCGGGGCGTCGGGGTGGTCGCCGCGGTGGCGGCAGAGGGCGAGCACGGCGGGGATGCCGAGGTCGTTGGTGGCGTCGAGCAGGGTGAGACGGTAGCCGAACAGCCGGGCGCGGTCGGCGAGTTCCGCGATCCGCGAGTCCTCGGTGGGGACGGCGACGCCGGGCAGCGGGGTGCGGGCGTACCAGGCCATCAGGAAGGCGTCGCGCTCGGCGACCTCGAACAGGCCGTAGAGCGCGGCCTCCTGGGGGCTGTTGCCGAGTCCGCAGCCGTTCGAGGACTCGTAGACCACCCGGGGGCGGTCGCGCCCGGGCACATCCCAGTAGGCGACGTGCTCCGGGACGGCGACCGGGCGGCGGTGGGTGAGCGACCAGCCGTGCACCCAGTCGAGTACCAGCTCGGGGGTGTACGGGACGGTGGCCACGGCGGGGTGCCCCGGCGGGGCGTCGTCGGGCAGGCCGAGCCGGGCCGGGTCGAGGACGGCTCCGGGCCCGCGCTCGGCGACCAGGTCGGCGTACGAGGCCCGCAGGGCGGTGCGGCGCCCGAGCGGCCGCATGCCCGCGTACCGCTCCACCGCCTCGAACAGCGCGACGCGTTCGCTGGCGCGGAAGTCCGCCGCCCGCCCGTAGCCGCCGTCGTCCAGCGCCCGGCCGTCCGTCACCCAGGCGGTGGTGAGGGCGAAGGCCGAGTCCTCGGTGCGGAACAGCCGGCGGACCGGGCCGAACCGCTCGTCGTACAGTTCGGCCCTCAACTGCCTCGCTTCCGTACGGTCGTTGGGGCCGCGCAGGACGGCCGGGTCGGGCAGTGGGCGGGGGGTGGCGGGCAGTCGGGCGGCCTCGGGGGTGTCGGCGGGCAGCGGGTGGCAGACCTCGCAGCCGCCGACCGGGCGGACCCGGTGGGTGGACCAGGTGGCCCGGCCGCCGTGCACCACGTGGACGGTGGCGACGGAATCGGTGCTCTCGGCGGCCAGGTCGGCGGCGAGGGCGGTCACCGCCTCGGCGAAGGCCGGGGTGCCGGTGCCGCCGAGCGCCAGGGCCGGGCTCTGCCAGGGCACCCGGCCGCCGGCGGTGGCGAGCCGCTGGACCTCGGTGCAGCTCAGGCAGGCGGGCGCCCCGGGGTGGAGGACCGGCCCGACCACCGTCAGCGCGCCGTCCTCGCGCACCGGCACCAGGCATACGGGGTGTGCCAGGGCGTGGCGGCTGAGCTGCTCGGCCAGGCCGAGGGTCCACTCCGCGAGGTGGACGACGGCGGTGCCGCCGGTGGCGGCCAGGGCCTCGGCCGGGGTGAGCACCGGCAGCCCGTTCATGGGCGGCCCTCCCCGGTGACGAGGGCGGTGAACCCGCAGCCGTCCAGGGCGGCGGCGAACGGGCGGGCCCCGGGGGTGGCGGGCTGCCAGCGGGTCGTCCGCAGGCCGGTGAGCCGGACCAGGGCGGCGTGCAGGTCCGGTTCCCGGTCGGCGACGTCGGCGAGCCAGTGGTCGGCCCAGCCGGGGTCCGCCCAGGCGGCCGGGGTGCGCCCGGCGGCGGCGAGCGGGGCGGCGGCGCCGGAGAGGGCGGCGTGGTGGGCGGCGGCGAGGCCGCCGTCCCGGGCCAGCAGGCGGGTGAGGGCGGCCAGGGCGGCGTGGGCGACCGCGTCGGCGGGGGTCGCCTCGACCGCCCTGGCCCCCTCTGCCTGCGCCAGGTACGCCTGCTCGGAGGCCAGTTGACGCACCGTCAGATCCGGTGCGCGACCGAGCCGGCGGGCCAGGGCTCCGTACCAGTGCCCGGCCTGCGGGTGCTCCCGCCAGGCGGACTCCGGCACCGGGCGGTCGCCCCGGAGCGGCCGGCCGAGGACGGCCCAGCGCAGGGCCCGGCCGAGCGCGTGGGACGGGTCGACGCCGACCACCGGTACAGCTCCCCCGCCCACCGCCGCCAGGTGCAGTTCGACGGACCGGCAGGCGGCGGCCAGCCGGGCGAGGTCCGTCCGCACCGCACCGGCCGCCAGCGGGCCGGACGGGGTGCCGCAGGAGACCAGGGCCACGGGCAGCTGCGGGAGCTCGCCCGGGGACGGCGCGTCCAGCACGCCCAGCCGGGCGTCGCCGAGGGCGTCCACCCGGCGCAGCGCCTCGGCAAGGTCTCCGGGCGGCGCGGCGACGGCCCCGGGGCCCGCCGCCCACGGGTGGTAGTCGGCGCGCGGCGGACGGGCCTCGGCGATCAGGACGGCGGGACGCCCGGCGAGCAGCCGGGGGTCCTCGGCCGGCTCGCCCGGGTCCGGCAGGCCGGCGACGGCGCAGAGCAGCCGCTGGGCGCCGGCGGCGGCGAGCAGCGCGAGGAAAACGGGCGGGGGCGCGGCACCGGGAGCGGGGGCGGCGGCGGGGCCCAGCCGGGCGGCGAGCGCCGTGGCGTCCGCCCGGACCCGGGCCGGATCGGCGGGCTCGGTGACGAAGCCGCCGTCCGCGCCGCACTGCACCGCGACCGCCACCGCACGGCCCGACGGACCGTCCGCCGCGGCCACCACCCGGCCGGGCGGTAGCCCGGGCTCGGCGACCACCGCCGGGGCCGCCGTCCCGCCCCGGGCGAGGGCGCGCGCCACCGCGCGGGCCGACGGGCCGTCCGGGTCGGCGGCCGCCACCACCGGACGGGCGGCCGCCAGGGCCGCCACCGCGCCGCCGGGATCGTCCGCCACCGAGCCGGGCCAGGGCGGCAGGCGCTCCCCGTCCGGGTGGTCCACGAGCAGGCCGTGCTCGCGCAGCCGGGCGGTGACGGTGGCCAGCGCGGCCGCCACCTTCGGCTCGACGGCGGCGTCGGCGGCCGCGCCGGCGGCCTCCGCGTCCGGCCCGAGCCGGGCGGCGAGCACCTGCCACAGCGCCGGGAGCGCCCGGCTGCCCTCCAGGGTGAGGCTGGTGTCGCGGCCGCGCAGGTGCAGCCCCTCGCGCAGCGGGGTCACCGCCACCCCGGGGCGCAGCCGGGGCCGGTGGGTCTCCGGTTCGGCCGTCATGCCGCCCCCTCCAAGCGCGTCCGGTCCATGCGCGTCCCCTCCATGTACGTCCCGTCGGTGCGCGTCCCGTCCGTGCCCGCCTGGCCGGCCCCGGCCGCCGCCGGGGCGCCGAGGAGCGCCTGCCAGCGGTGCCCGGTCAGCTCGGGCACACTGCGCACCAGCAGGTGGGCGGCGAGGTAGCGCTCCAGCGGGCGGACGTCGCAGATGGCGAGCAGCCGGTACAGGCCGTTGGTGCCGGTCCGGTTGATCAGGTAGTCCGGGCGGTGCCACATCGCGCCATCGGGGTCGCTGCGGTGCAGCAGCCGGTGGAACTCGCTGTAGCGGGTGCGCAGTTCGGCGTTCCAGCGTTCGGCGGTGGCCCGGTCCCCGAGGGCCTCGGCGCGCTCCCGGTACGCGGCGTGGCGGCCGCCGAGGTCGGCTCCGGCCGCCAGCCGCCGCTCGGCGAGGCTCCAGGCGTTCGCCGACCAGTGCGCCCAGTCCCGCTCCCAGTCGCGCGCCCCGCCTTCGGTGATCCGGCCCACCAGCGCCGTGACCGCCCGGCCGGTGCGCTCCCAGCGGCGCTCGAAGCCGGCCCGCAGGCTGCCGTCCGGGTCCTCGTGGACCAGGAAGTCCTCCAGGTGCGAGAGCACCGAGTAGTGCGCGCCGACCAGCCCGTCCGGGTGCGCGGTGGCGTGCGCGGCGAGCGCCGTCACCACCAGCTGCACCCGCGCCTGCGGCGTGTCGCCGTGCGCGCCGAGGAAGCGGCAGGCCGAATCCAGGGCGGGCAGGCCGGTCCGTAGCAACTCCTCGCGCAGCTCGGCGGATTCGGCGCCGATCAGGGACCGCAGGGCGTGTTCGGCGGACCGGTCGACGGGCGCCGCGGCGACGGTGTTGTCCGGCACCAGCGGCCCGTACGGCGGCGCGACCAGCTCGGCCCGTCCGGCGGCGGCGGCCTCGGCGAGCAGTTGCTCGTCCGAGCGGTCGGCGACGGAGGGGTGGGCGGCCGCCCACGCCCGCAGCGCCTCGGCGGACCGCCGCGCCGCCCCGGACACCCGCGCCTCGGGGCCGCGCAGCCGCAGCCGCAGGTGCGGACCGAACCGCCAGTGCCGCTCGACGTGGGCGGCCAGCCCCTCGGCCGCCGCCCGCCGGGCCAGCGGCAGGACGGCTTCGCGCAGCGCGCGGGCCTTGTCGGGCCGGTAGTGGTACAGGACCACGTCCCAGGCGGTCACGGCCCCCTGACCGTCGGCCGGGTCACTCATCGGGCGCCTCCTCGGCGATGGCGGTACGAGCGGTCCGGACGGCTCGGGCGGTCCGGACGGAGTCGCGGGCAGCGGCCCCCGCCACGCTGTCCCGGCCGGGCCGGTAGGTCTCCACCACGAGTTCCACGGCCCGGGTCGGCTCCCGCTGCCCCGCGATGCCCGGCAGGGCCTCCTCCAGTACCGCGCCGTGCGGGTGCCGGGTGAGCCACTTGGCGAGGTGGCGCAGGTGCAGCGGGTTGCCGAGGTCGACGGGCTGGGGCTTGGGGGCGCGCAGGTGGGCGACGAAGGCGTCGGCGGGTGTGCCCGTGCCGTCGGCGGTGGCCGGTGCGGGGTGGAGGAAGAGCTGTTCGGGCAGGCCGAGCCGGGCCCGCCAGCGGGCGACGGTCGCGGCCGGGACCCCGTCGGGGCCCTGGTCGGCGGCGAGTTCGGCCCGCAGGGCGTCGAGCACCCCGGCCGGTAGCTGCCAGCGGCGGCGGGCGAGGACGACGTGCCGGTGGCGCAGCCGCGGGGTGCGCAGCACGCTGCCGCCGGGCGCGGCGAGGGTGGTGCGCGGCAGCAGCGGGCGGAAGTCGACGACCCCGTTGGGGTGGTCGGCAAGCAGTGGGCCGAGCCGCCGGGGCAGCATGACCGGCGCGAGGAAGCCCAGGTAGAGGACGTCGAGCAGTTCGCCGGTGCCGCGCAGCCGTAGCCGGAGCTGGTCGTCGGCCGGGTCGTGGACGAGGTCGAGGTCGGCCTCGGCGAGGCCGGTCCACCGCCGGTCGGGGCCGATCTCGTCGGCGAGCAGCCGGGGGTGGAGGTTGGCGTTGAAGCCGCCGACCGGCCGGACCTGGGCGGCGCGGGCGCCGGCGCCGAGCCCGGAGCGGAGCTGCCGGGCGACCTCGGCGGCGGCCCGCGGGGGCAGGCCGTCGAGGAACCGGCTGGTGAAGCGCCCCCAGCCGCCGTAGACGTGGTTGACGCACACCAGGCCGTCCACGGGGTCGCGTTGGAGGAACCAGGAGTAACTGAGCGGCCGGGCCGCGGTCCAGTGGGGCAGCCGGGCGGCCAGGGCGCGGACCCGCTCGGCGGGGAGCACGAGTTCGCCGTCCAGCTCCGGGAGGTGGGCGAACTCCTGCCGCAGCAGGGCCAGTTCGTCCGGCAGGCCGGTATCCGCCCAGGCGTCCGCCGCGTCGGCGCCGAAGTCCCAGGGCGCGTCGCACACCCCGCCGACGCCGTAGCGGGCGACGAAGCGGTCCCGGGCGGCTCGGCGCATCAGGTGGCCGTGGTCGAACAGCTCGGCGAGCGCGGTGAGTTCGGCGAGCACCGTACGGTCGGCCGCGCTCAGTCGGGGGCACGGCGCGGCCGGCGTGTGGACGTCCTCGCTGAGGACGCTGAGCGGCGCGGCCTTGTCCGGCACCGGCCGTCCGGCGTCGGCCAGCAGTCGCCGCCAGTGGTCGGCGAGGGAGGCCAGCAGGGCGGGGCGGTGCTCGCCCGGGGTCGCCACCAACGAGCCTGTTGCCAGGTCGAGTTGGTCGAGCCGTTCGGCCAGTGCGGCGTCCTCCGGCCACTGCCGCAGCCAGTCGGCCAGGCTGCGGAGCGGCCGCCGGTCCTGCGGGTCGACCGGCTCGGCGGGCACCAGCAGCCGGGCCGTCAGGAGCCGGCCCACGAAGCGGTGCGCGGCCGGGTCGTCGCCGGGGCGGCCGAGGGCCTCGGCGAGCCGGGCGGCGAGCCGGTCCGGCCGGTCCGGGGTGGCCGCGAGCGAGGCGAGCAGGGCCAGTTCGGGCCGGGCCGCGAGCTCGACCTCCTCCTCCCGGGTGACGAGGTAGCGCCCGCCCGCGAACACCACCTCAGCGCGGGCGTAGCGGGCGCGGCCGTCGGCGACCCGGGCGGCGCTGGTCATCCGGTGCGGCAGCGTACGGCTGCGGCGGGGGTCGTCGAGCAGGGCCTGGACGAGCGCGGCGACCAGCGCCCGGTTCTCCCGGACGACCGCGCGCGGGCCGTCCGCCGTTTCCTCCGCCTCCGCGTCCTCCGCCGTCACGTCGGACGTCCAGCCGACGGCGGTGAACCAGGAGAGCGGGCTGGTCTTGGCGGTCGCCCGCAGGGCGTGCCGCAGGACGGCCGCCTCCTCCTTCCGGGCCCGGCCGCGCGGCTCCCCGGTCGCGCCCGCCGTGTGGGCCACCGCGCGCAGCAGGTCGGCGCTGCTGAGGGCGACGGCCCGGGTGAAGGCCGGCTCCCGGCAGATGCCCGCGAGGGAGGCCCGTTCGGCGGCCAGGGCGGGCGGGACGGCATCGGCGAGCGCGGCCAGCAGCCGGGCCCGCAGCCGTCGCAGCTCCAGCCACTCGGCGAGTCGGGGGACGCGGCGCGGCAGGTCGCCGAGCCGGTCGAGCAGCGCCGCCCGCGGCGGGCGCCCGTTGTGCAGGTCGCGGCGGAGCGGCAGCACGACGCGGCGGTGGAACTCCTCGTCGTGCCCGGCCCGGCTGGCGTACAGGTCGTCGCAGAGGGCCGACCGCAGGGCTTCGGCCGCGGCCTCGGCGGCGGTGAGGCCGCCCAGCAGCGCCCGGGCGCCCGCCGAGTCGGCGGACTGGGCGGGCCGGGCGAGGACGGTGGAGCGCACCAGGGCGTGGCGCGCGGTGTACGCGGCCGGGGCCGGTGCGGGTGCGTTCACGGGCGAGGGCGAGGGCACGCGGGCGTCCCGGGGCAGGGCGGTTCGGTTGGGCATGGCGGTTCCCTCCGACGGGGCCTGGCGGCGCGTCTCGTGGGACTGGTCGGCTGCGGCGACCGGGACGGGCCTGGGTACGCGGGACGAACCCGACGCGTCCGGGTGGACGCGCCGGGTTCCGTCCTGGTGCGCTGGCTCCGGCCCCGGAAGGCCTGGCCGGCAGGCCCGGCGTACAACCGGACCCTAGGACGTCAGGCGGTCGGCACGTCCGGCAGCTGCGGCTGCGCGCAGGAGGACGAGCCCTGGCAGGAGCAGGAGCCCCAGGACGCGCCGTTCTCCGGCAGCGCGACGGTGTCGCGCAGCGAGGTGACGGTCAGCTCGCTGAGGTCGAGGTCCTGAAGGTCGAGGCCCTCGGTGGCAGCGGTACGGGACGTGGTGGTGTCGGACATGGCGAACTCCCTCGGATGGGCAGGCGGGCCGGTCGGACCGGAAAGGTGTGCCTGCGAGCGGGTGCTGCGGAATGTGCCGGGTCCCCCGTGGGTGCGCCGCACTCGGGCCGCTCGGACCCGGGCTTCGCGCCGCCCGAGAACGAATCTAGGCACCCGGCGGCGCCCGGCGGTACGGCCGATCGGCACCTTGGCCGGGAGCCCGTACCCCGTCGGCTCAAGACCGGTCCGGCTCAAGCGGCACTCCAGCGGCCCCCCACGGGCCCCCGACCGCGGCCCGGCCCGGGCGCGACCGGCGCCGGCTCCGCGCGGCGTCCGTCCGTCCTGTTTCCGGTCCGCGGACTCGTCGGCGGGGCTCGCCGGGGAGGACCGGCCGTGCGACGACACGGGTGGGATCAACGGCCCACGGCGCGATCGACACCCGTGGTCGGGGCGTGCTCGTACGCAACCCGGCCCAGGACGTCCTGCGGGGCTTCTCGACCGGTCCTGGATCCCGCGTCGAGCGGCGCTCGTTCAACGGCATGCGGAAGCCCGGCCGGGGGCGGGACGTGGGCCTGCCTTCGGACTCGCGCCCCCGGGGCCGCTCAGTGCAGCGGCAGCAGCCCCGGGACCGGGCCGCCCCGCCGGGCCAGGCGGCGCAGGAAGGTGGTGACGCCGGGGGTGCCGACCGCCCAGGCCCGGGCCTCCGTGTCCGGTCGGCGGCCGGGCAGCAGCGGCCGGTTCGGCGTGCCGCCCGCCCGCGTGAGGACCAGCTCCGCCACCTCCTGGGCGGCGGCCCAGTGCCGGGCCTCGCCGGTGGCCACCGCGAGGTCGACGCAGAGGTCCCCGACGCCCGCGAGGCCGCAGCAGCGGAAGACCTGCGCGGTCCTCGGGGCGAGCGTCCGGCAGGTGTCGGCGGCGTCGGCGGCCAGCGCCGTCAGCGCGTCGTCGCCGTACTGCCGGCCGGCCTGGACCAGCAGGGTGCCGAGCCCGGCCAGCCCCCGGCACCAGGAGAGGTAGCGGCGGGTCGCCCCGGGTGCGCGGGCGGCGGCGATGATGCCGGGGAGGTCGGCCGCGAGGCCGTCCACGATCTCCCGGGCGGTGCGCCGGGACGCCTCGTCGGGCATCGCGAGCAGGAAGTGGGCGACGCCCGCGCGGCCGTGCGCGAAGCCCTCCGCGAGGGCGGCGGTGCCGGGGTTGGGCTCCTCCCCGAGGTCGTCCAGCGGACGGCCGACCAGTTCGGCGGCGCAGTCGGCCGCCGCCGCCCGGTGCGCTCCCGTCTCCGGGCCGAGCCCGACGAGCCCGGCGAGCAGCAGGTGCCCGGTGCCGATCCCGGCCGTCCCCGCGATCTGGTCGACGCCCGTGCCCTCGTACCGGCGGGGCGCCGGGGGCTGGGTGCCCAGCGCGGCGGCCGCCTCGGCGAGGAACAGGTCGACGCCCGTACGGCCCTGGTGGAGCGAGCCGTCCAGGTGGTCGAGGGCCGGGTGGGCGGCCGTCCAGGCGGCCAGGTCGGCGGCGGCGGAGCGGGCGTCCGGGCGGTCCGGGTGCTGGAGGAGTTCGAGGCCGAGGCCGGCGGCGCCGTCGTACAGCGAGAGCAGGGTCCGGGGCCGCTCGGCGCCCGGGTCGGCGGCGAGCAGCTCGCGGGCCATCCGGACGCAGGTGGTGACGGTGTGGTCGAGCGCGCCGTCCAGGACGCTCCGCCGGGTCTCCGCGTTCCACCGGGCGTGGCGGGCCCGCCGGGTCGGCACCGTCCCCTCCCGCAGCCGGGCCGCCGTGGCCGCACGCCTCGCCGGGTCGAGGCTCAGCAGGCCCTCGACGAGTTCCGCGGCCGGGTGCCCGGGCTCCGGGAGGGCGGCGCGCAGGCAGGCCAGGGTGCGGTCGCGGTTGGTCGCCGGGTCGGGGTCGATCACCACCGGGTCGAGGCCGGTGAGGGCGTGGTGCAGGGTGGCGCCCAGCGCGTAGTGGTCCTCGGTGGGGTCCTCTCCGGTGGCGCCGGGCAGGCCGTACCCGGCGGTGGCGCCCGGCGGGCGGTCGCCGTCCAGGGCGCTCACACCGAAGTCGACCAGCGCGGGCCGGCCGTCCCGGTCGAGCACGACGTTCGCGGGCTTGAGGTCGCAGACCACCACGCCGCGCGCGTGCACCGCGTCCAGCACCCGCAGCAACGCGCGCGCCAGCGTCCACCAGTCCCGCCCGCCCGCGCCGTCCGCAGAATCCGCGCCACCCGCAGAGGCCACGCCACCCGCCTCGGCGCCGTACGGGCCGGCGGTGAGCACCTCGCGGCGCAGGTCGGTCCGCCCGCAGGCGGTGCTGACCAGGTACTCGTCGGTGCCGTGCCGGAAGTAGTCGACCAGCGCGGGCACTCCGGGGACCCCGGCCAGCGCGTCGAGCACCCGGCGCTCGTGCCGCAGCCGGCCGCGCGCGTCGGTGCCCGCGCCGTCCTCGGCGACGAAGGCCCGGGCCTGCTTGACCACCACCTCGCGCCCGGTGGCGAGGTGGACCGCGCGGTAGACGTGGCCGCTCGGCGCGCGGGTGATGCCGGCGGTGATCCGGTAGCGGCCGTCGCCGACCCGGGTGGTCGCCGGGCGGGCGGGGGCGCCGGGCGCCTCGAACGGGTCGCTCGCCCAGGGCGGTCGGCGGTAGCGGGCCTCGGCGAGGCCGGGGAACAGCGCGCCGTCCGGGCCGGCCATGCCGGCCTGGGCCTCGTCGTCGGTGACCCGGAACGGACCGTAGCGGTAGTGCACCGGGGCGTCCGGCCGCACCCGGCGGTCGCTGACCACGGCGGGGCCCTCCCGGCCGGCCAGCGCCTGTGCCAACTCCAGTCCCAGGGCGCGGACTTCCTCGGGCCGGGGGTAGACCGTGACGGCCTTGCCCACGGCGGCGGCGCCGTGCCGGCCGCTGTTGAGCTCCCACAGCGCGGCCGTGCTCACCGCGAACTTCACGTCGCAGACCCGGCCGAGCAGGATCGGGAGCGCCGTGTCCAGCAACGCTTCGAAGCCGTCCGGGCGGGCGGAGAGGTGCAGCTTCCAGCCGTGGGCGAGCTCCGGCATCCGAGGGTCCCGGAGGTACCACCACTGGCCGTCGGTGCGCAGCGGGCGGTGCGGGCCGGGCGCGCGGGCGGCCAACTGCTCGGCCCTGCTGCCCAGTTGTGCCCGCAGTGCGTCCTCGTGCGCGGCCTCGGCGGAGCCGGGGTCGGGCGGTGCGCTCATGGTTCCGTCCTCCCCCGGTCCGCCGTGGTCCGCCGTTCGTTCGGATCCGGGTGGATCAGGCGTTGAACTCACAGGGGAAGCGGGTCGGGACGTAGGTCACCCACGGCTCGCCCAGGCAGGCGGCGGGCGCGAGGTCGGCGTCGAACTCGTCCTCGAAGACGATGGCGTCCTCGTCGATCTCCAGCGGGCCGGCGTCGCGGATGTCGGTCAGCAGGGCACTCATGGGGGTCCTCCCAATCATTCAGGTGGTTGGGTCCTGCGTGCTGAGCGGGCTCATGCTAGCCAGGCCACCCGACCCGGGACAGGGAGCTGACGGACCCGCCGGATCGACTACGACAAAGGGAGGTTCCGTTTGTGGACGCCGGCTCCCGCCCGCGCCCACCGGGACGACACGAGCCGGTCAGCCGCGCAGGCGCCGGGCCCGGAGGTACTCGCGGGCCAGCAGGCGCAGCGCGGCGGGCTTCGCCGGGCCCGCCGAACGGCGCAGCAGGGCGCCGAGGTCGGCGCGGGCGGCGGCGCTGGTGAGCTCCTCCACGCCGACGATGCAGCGGACCATCGGGCGGTGGGCGGGCGGCACCCGGTCGATCACGGCCCGGCCCTCGGCGAGGCTGCGGTCGGCCCGGTCCAGCAGGGCGGCGAGCAGGGCCCGTACGGCGGGCAGGTCGCGGGCCTGTTCCAGGTCGGCGCGGGTGACGCCGTGCTCCCGGAGGGTCTGCTCGGGGATGGTCAGCCGGCCCTCGGCGAGGTCCTCGGCGAGGTCGTTGACGAAGTCGAGCCGCTGGCTGCCGTCGATGAAGGTGCGGCAGGCGGCGCGGTAGTCGCCCTGGTCCCCGTCCGGACCGAGCAGGGCGGCGACCACCATGAAGCCGGGCAGCGAGTACCCGTCGATGTAGGCCTGGTGGTCCTCCTCGGTGGCGAACCCGGTGAAGTCCAGGTCGGCCCCGGTCGCGGCGAGGAAGTCCAGCACCCGGTCCCGCAGCACGGGGTGGGCGGCGACGCTGTTCAGCAGCGCGCGCAGCTCGGGGTCGTCGGTGCGGCCCGCGGCGAGGCTGTCGGTGACCAGCCGCTGCCAGCGGGCGGAAGCCGCCCGGCGTTCGGCGAGCGGGCCGCTGTCGAGCAGGGTGTCGGTGCGGTGCATGAAGGCGGCGGCGGCGATCACGTGTGGGACCGTCCGGGCGGGCAGCAGCAGGTCGGCGGCGAGCGCGACCTCCCGCTTGTACCGGGCGACCTGCTCCCGCTGCCGGCCGTAGTCGGCCCGCAGCCCGGCCTCCCGCACCCCGGCCGCGTCCAGCGCCCGCTCCCACCTGCCCACTCGGTCCACCCCATCGTTTGTTCGACGGGGGTCGAGCGTAGCCGGTGGGAGCGGGAGGACCTATTCGGGCTCCCGGGGCCGTGCGGTCCCGGACCGCGGCCCCCGCGGCGCCGGACCGCGGGGCCCAGGGGCGCCGGTCAGCGCTGGCGGATCGCGGAGAATCCGCAGGCCGGGGTGCAGAGGGTGACGATGCCGCTGTAGCGGTGGGTGGTACGGCCCCGGGTGACGCTGTGCACGGTGTGCTTCTCGCGCAGGTTGAGCTCCCGGCAGCGCGGGCAGGCGGCACCGACCGGCTGGCCCCACGGGCGGTTCGGGTTGAGCTTGGCGATCGAGACGACCATCAGCACGGCGGCCACGCCCGCGCCGCCGAAGCCGACCACCCGCCACACGCCGTTCCCGGACTCCCGACGGTCGATCATCTCGTCGTACGAGTAGGTGCCCCCGCCGCCGCGGCTGGACCATATCCGGCACTCGCTGTGCCGGGTCATGGTCTTGCCGTCGCAGGTCGGCGGGGTGTCCGGGTCCGCCTTGCCGACCACCAGGGCCAGGAAGAAGCCGAGTGCGATCAGCAGGCCGAACAGGACCACGGCGACGGTCCGGCTGCGCCCGGTGTGCAGCCGTTTGCGCTCGTTGTACGCCGTATCGATCACTGTCTGGGCCATGTTGCCCCCGTCGACCGCCACTGGCTCTCCTCCTGGTGTCCGCTTCGCCCGCCCGGCCCGTGGTACCGGGCCGGAGGCGCCCCTCGGGTGGGGGCGAGAAGAACCCACCACGAAGGGCGTTTGCTTGTACGGAACTTGGGAAGAACTTGACCTTTCAGTCCTCCGCCGCGACCGAGGCCAGGTAGGCCTCCGCCCTGGCCGGGTCGAAGTACCACTCCTCCAGGTCCGCCGGGTCGTCGAAGGCGTTGGCGAACCGGTGGGCCACGGCGGGCAGCGAACCCCCCGCCCCGAGGATCCGGAGGACGTGCGGGGGCGGCGGGGCGAGCAGCTCGTTGCTCCAGGTGGTGGAGGGGGCGGCGGTTCGCCAGAACCCGTCGAAGGCCGCCTGCTGGAAGGCCCGGTCGAAGGGCCTGTCGCCGTGGGCGAGGATCGCCGCCAGGTAGCCGGCGGCGCACTTGGCGGCGTTGTTGGAGCCCTGGCCCGCGATCGGGTCGTTGAGGACGACCACGTCCGCGACGCCCAGCACCGTGCCACCGCCGGGCAGTTCGCCGATCGGACGGCGCACCCCCGGGGCGAAGCGCCCGGCCAGCGTCGCTCCGGCGTCGGTGAGTTCGACGCCGGCGCGGGTGCGGTCGTACTCCCAAGGTGTGAAGGCCTTCATCAACTCCAGTGTCACCCGCAGGTGTTCGGCGGGATCGCGGATCCCGTCGAAGGCGTCCGCCGGGCCGCCGGGAATCGCCTCCCAGACCATGGCGTCGCACGGGCCGGCCTCGGTCAGCGCCGGCACCAGGAAGAGCTCGCCGACGCCCGGCACCAGGTTGCAGCGCACCGCCGGGTAGTCGTGCTCGGGGCGCGGACCGAGCCCGTGCACATAGCTGGCCGCCAGCGCGCGCTGCGGCCGCTCGTACGGGGAGCGCTCGTGGTCGCGCTCGAACAGCGAGGCCAGCGCGCCCTTTCCGGAGGCGACCAGCACCAGGTCGTACGAGCCGGCCAGGTTCTGCAGGTCGGCCGCGGTCACCTGGCGCAGCTCCACCCGGCCGCCGCGCTCCGCGAACAGCTCCAGCCAGGTGGACATCTTCAGCCGCTGGTCGACGGACTGCGCGTAGGCGTCCAGCCGCCCGACCCAGTCGACCGCCCGCTCCGCCTCCGGCCCGGCGACCGACACCCCGAGGCCCTCGATCCGGGGCGCCCGGTCGGCCCACAGGTCCAGGCCGAGGGCCCGCTCGGTGCGCAGCGCGGAGTCGAACATGCACTGGCTGGACATCACCCGACCGCCGCGCACCTCCTCCGGGCCGCGGTCGGTCAGCACGGTCACGTCGTAGCCGTGCGCCTGTAGCCCCAGGGCCAGTTGGAGTCCGGCCTGCCCTGCGCCGACGATCAGAACTCTGCGCATCGCCCCTGCTCTCCTGGTGGTACGTCCCGGACGGCGGCCCGGACGGACCGGCCGTCTCCGGCCTGCTTACCAGTCATCGGGGCCGCCCGTCCACGGGCCGTACCGGCCTTCGCTCCCGACCCGTACGGACGCTCGCCACCGACCCGTACCGGCGCCCGGTCCCGCCCCGCCTCACCCCGTGACCAGCCGCCGGCCGCTGACCTCCTCCGGGCGGATCCGCACCCAGCGCGGCCGCGCCCCGCCCGCCCAGGGGGCCGCGCCGGGCAGCCCGGCCAGCCGGTCGAGCTCGGCGGGGTCGTCCACGTAGTGCGCCGGGCCGAGGGCGAGCACGCTCCAGCCGCGCCCGAGGTACTCGTCGATGTGGTCGACCTGGAAGGAGACCGCGGCCCCCTCCACCGGGGCGGCGGCGTCGTGCTCGCCGGTGCGGTAGGCGAAGGAGCCCTGGTCCACCACGTAGTTGACCGGCAGCACCACCGGCCCCGGCTCGACCGGCAGGGCGATCCGGCCGATGCCGTGGCCGCCGACCAGCTGCCAGCACTCCGGCTCGGTGAGGTCGAGCAGCCGGGGGCGCGGGCCGGGGCCGCCCTGGCCGGGCGCGGCGTCGGCACGGCCGGACCGCAGCTCGCCCGGGGTGGTGTCGAGGGCGGCGGCGATCCGGACGAAGCCCGCCGGGTCGAAGCCGGGCCCGGCCTCCAGCAGGCACCGCAGGTAGCGGGGGGCCATCGCGGCCCGGTTGGCCAGGGCCTCCTCGCTGAGGCCCAGCTGCTCGCGCCGTTCGGCGATCCGACGGGCGACGGCGGCGGGGTCGGGGTCGGGGGTGTCGTTCACGGTGGTGACTCCTCGGCTGGCCGGGGGCCGTCTGGCCGCGTCCGGGCGTTGACCAGGGCGGATCCATCCAAGCGCCCGGCCCCCGGCAAGTCGAGCAACGGCCCGGCCCCGTGCGTGTCGGTCCGCGCCCCCGGGCCGCCGGTTCCCCCGGAGCGGAAACCCGGGGCCGGACGGGCCCCGCTGTGGAAGCATGGCGCGAGTGCTGACCATAGAGATCAACGGCCGCCGGGCGGACGCGGAGAGCGTGTACCGGGTGGCGACGCGGAACTTCGGGCACTTCACCTCGATGCAGGTGCGCGACGGGGCGGTCCGCGGCCTGGACCTGCACCTGGAGCGGCTGGAGACGGCGTCGCGCGCGCTGTTCGGCGAGGGGATCGCGTGCGACGGCGGAACGATCCGGGGGCTGATCGGGCGGGCGCTCGGCGCGGACCGTGACGCGTCGGTCCGGGTGACCGTCACCGCGCGGCTCGGCGACCCCGCCTCGCCCGACGTCATGGTGGCCGTCACCGACCCCGTCCCCGACGCGCCCCAACCCGCGCCGCGCGTCCGCACGGTGACGTACGAACGCGAACTGCCCCACGTCAAGCACCTCGCGACGATGGGCCTGAGCTACCAGCCTCTCCAGGCCCGGGCCGCGGGCTTCGACGACGTCCTGTTCGTCGGGCGGGACGGGCGCCTGAGCGAGGGCTCGATCTGGAACGTCGCCTTCTGGGACGGCCGGCAGGTCGTCTGGCCGGAGGCGGAGGTGCTGCCCGGCATCACGATGCAGCTGCTGCGGCGCGGTCTGACCCGGCTCGGGCTGCCCTGGGAGGTCCGGCCCCTGACCGCCGCCGACCTGCCGGGCCTGGGCGCCGCCGCGGCGACCAACTCGATCTGCCCCTGCCAACCGCTGGCCGCCATCGACGGCACCTCCTTCCCCGCCGACGGGGGCGCCCTGGCCGAAGCCCTCGCCGCCGCCTGGGCCGTGATCCCCTGGGAAGCGGTCTGAGCGCACCGGCCCGTCCGGCCCCGCGGGAGTGAGGTCCGGAACCGGCTACCCCTTGGTCCTCCGGTCGCGCCAGGCCGGGGCGAGCGCGGCGAGCATCACCGCCGCGGTGAGCACGAACGCCCACGGGTAGCCCGTCGCGCCCGCGACCGCGCCGAAGGCGACAGCGCCGACGCCCATGCCCCCGTCGAAGGCGACGTTCCACAGCGCCGTCACGGTGCCGTACCCGGCGGGCGGCACCCGGGCGTACATCAGCGTCAGCGTCGCGTTCTGCGCGACGCCGAAGCCCGCGCCGAACACCGTGGCCCCGGCCACCACGGCGACCGGGCTGCCCGTCGAGGCCAGCAGCAGCACCCCGCCGGCGCAGACCAGCAGGGCGGGCAGCACCAGCCCGGACGCGCCCCGCCGGTCCCCGTACCGCCCGGCCAGCCAGCGGGTCGCCGTCGCGGCCGCGGGCTGGACCAGCAGCGCCGCCGCGACGGCGGCGGCGGACGGCACGGCCAGCGGCAGGAAGGTGACCAGGATCCCGGCCGCCAGCGCCGTCGCGCCGAACACCACGGCCGGGCGCAGCAGCGCGCCGCTGCGCAGCCCCTCCCGCAGGCCCACCGTCGGCCCGTCGGCCCGGGTGCGGTCCGGCAGCGCCGGGACGGAGACGACGGCGGCCAGCGGCGCCGCCGCGCCGATCGCGAACACCCAGCCCCAGCCGACGTGTTGGGCCAGCCAGACACCGAGTGGCTGACCGGCCAGGGCGGTCAGCCCGGAGACCAGCCCGACCAGGGCGAGCCCCTCGCCGCGCCGTTCGGCCGGGATCAGCGCGGCGGTCAGCGCCCCGCCCGCGACCAGCGCGACGGCGAAGCCGAGCCCGCGCAGCAGGCAGACCGCGACCACGGCCGCCATGCCGCCGGTCCAGGCGAGCGCCAGGGTGGGCGCGCCCAGCAGCACCAGCCCGGCCGCCAGCACCCAGCGGTGGCCGAACCTCGCGGTCAGCGACGGGGTGGCCAGCTCGCCGACCACGGTGGCGAACATCAGCGCGCCGGTGGCCAGACCCGCCGCGTGCTCGCCGCCGCCGGACTCCTGGGCGTACAGCGGGACGGCGGAGAGCAGCAGGTTGAACCCGGTGGTGCAGCCGAAGAGGGAGACGAGGCGCACCAGCAGCGCCCACGTCACCAGCGGCGGCCGGGCGCGGCCGGAACCCGCCGCGGAGGCGGTGGTGGTGGTCACCCGGCGACGCTACCGGCCCGCACGGGCCGCCGGTAGAGCCCCACCGAAGCCGCCGGGACACCGCCGGGACGCCGTCGGAGCCCCGGTCGGACCCGCGCCGAGGCCATAGGCCAGCCCTATGACCTCATAGATCATCACCACCTACTTCCCAGGTCATCCGTAGGGTTTGCTACAAAGGTTCAGACCACGTTTGCATCGCGCCCGACCGGAGGACCACTCGTCATGCCCCGCCCGATCCGAGTCGCGATCGTCGGAGCCGGCCCCGCCGGCATCTACGCCGCGGATGCCCTGCTGAAGTCCGACGCCGCCCAGGACCCCGGTGTCTCCATCGACCTGTTCGAGCGGATGCCCGCCCCGTTCGGTCTGATCCGCTACGGGGTCGCCCCCGACCACCCGCGCATCAAGGGCATCGTCACCGCCCTGCACCAGGTGCTCGACAAGCCCCAGGTCCGGCTGTTCGGCAACGTCGACTACCCGAACGACCTCGCCCTGGACGACCTGCACCGCTTCTACGACGCCGTGGTCTTCTCCACCGGCGCGATGGCCGACCGCGCCCTGGACATACCCGGCATCCACCTCGACGGCTCCTACGGCGCGGCCGACTTCGTCTCCTGGTACGACGGCCACCCGGACGTGCCCCGGACCTGGCCGCTGGAGGCCGAGAAGGTCGCCGTGCTCGGCGTCGGCAACGTCGCCCTGGACGTCGCCCGGGTCCTCGCCAAGACCGCCGACGAGTTGCTGCCCACCGAGATCCCGCCGAACGTCTACGAGGGCCTGCGGCGCAACCGGGCCGTCGAGGTGCACGTCTTCGGCCGCCGCGGCCCCGCCCAGGCCAAGTTCAGCCCGATGGAACTGCGTGAGCTGGACCACTCCCCCACCATCGAGGTGATCGTCGCCCCCGAGGACATCGAGTACGACGACGGCTCGATCGCCGAGCGCCGCGCGGTCAAGCACGTCGACCTGGTCGCCTCGACGCTGGAGAACTGGGCGATCCGCGACGTCGGCGACCGCCCGCACCGGGTGTACCTGCACTTCTTCGAGTCCCCGGTCGAGGTGCTCGGCGAGGACGGCAAGGTGGTCGGCCTGCGCACCGAGCGCACCGAGCTGGACGGCACCGGCAACGTGCGCGGCACCGGCGCCTTCACCGACTGGGACGTCCAGTCGGTCTACCGCGCGGTCGGCTACTACTCCGACGAGCTGCCCAAGCTGCCCTTCGACCCGGCCTCGGGCACCGTCCCGCACCAGGCCGGACGGGTCCTGGACGGCGACGGCTCGCACCGCACCGCCACGTACGTCACCGGCTGGATCAAGCGCGGCCCGGTCGGCCTGATCGGCCACACCAAGGGCGACGCCAACGAGACCGTCGCCTGCCTGCTGGACGACCACGCGGCCGACCGCCTGCCCGGCGCCGTCGAGCCGGAGCCGGCGGCCGTCGAGGAGCACCTGCGCGCGCAGGGCGTCCGCTTCACCACCTGGGACGGCTGGAAGCTGCTGGACGCCCACGAGCGCGCGCTCGGCGAGGCCGAGCAGCGCGAGCGGGTCAAGGTCGTCGAGCGCGAGTCCATGCTCCGCCACAGCGGGGCCTGAGCCGCGGCGGGCCCGGGCGCCTGAGCCCGGGCCTGGCGCGGACCGCCACCGCCGCCGCCGAATCCCACGGGAATTCCGTCCGGAACACAGGAACACGCCCGTGGGATTCCGCCGGCGGCGCGCGGATTTCCCGGCGTACCCGGGAGCACCCCCGTCAGGGGCGGACGATCGGCAGCAGCAGCTCGTCCACGATCTCCGCCGGATCGAGCTGCGTCGCCTCCCCGCCGCACATCTTGATCCGGTACAGCATCAGCGCCGGCACCAGGTCGGTGACCAGCGGGGTGACCGCCCCGGGGCGGACCTCGCCGCGCGTGGTGCCGCGGTCCAGCACCTCGGCGAGCAGCGCCGTCGTCGGCTCGACCACCCGCTCCAGCACGATCTCCACGAAGGCGTGCGCCCGCTGGTGGTCGAGCTCGTTCATGATGGCCCGCACCGCGGCGCCCAGCTCGCTGACCATCGCCGCCCGCAGCCGGGTCACCACCTCCAGCAGGTCCCCGCGCAGGCTGCCGGTGTCGGGGGCCGGGCCGGAGGGCGGCAGGCTGGCCCGCAGCGCGTCCATGACCAGCTCCTCCTTGGAGGACCAGCGGCGGTAGAGCGCGGCCTTGCCGGTCTGGGCGGCGGCGGCCACCCCCTCCATGGTGAGCCGGGCGTAGCCGTCGGTGGTGAGCTGTTGGAGGACCGCCTCGTAGATGGCGCTCTCCAGCGCCTCGCCGCGCCGCCGCAGCGGGGCGCCCGTCACCGGTCCGTGTCCGGTATCCGTCTCAGCGGTCATGGTTGCGCACCTTCTTCAATCGCCTTTCCTCGATCCCCGTCGCTCCCCGCATTCGCCCGCGGATCTCCAGGAAATCCCTGGTCGGCCGCGCGCACGGTGAAGCATTTCGTATATCACGGACATCGCGGGGGGCCACTGTCGATGTTAGTGAACGAACCCGTTCCCGCCGACGCCGCATAACAGAATTTCGATCATGCGTTCGATCCGATGGAGTTCCCGCACGTCGGGACCGGGACAGGACCGTGGCCTCATGCGGCTGGGGCGGGACGGGCGGTGGCATGGGGGTGCGGGTTGAAGCGGACCGCCTGCGGAACCCCGTGGAGGACCCCATGACCGACAGAACGGCCAACACCGCGCTGATGGCCGCCGGCGTCGCCGCGGTCTTCGCCGCGGTGAGCATCGCCGCCGCCCTCCGGGCGTGCAAGTGCCCGGTCCGGGGCGGCGAGAGCGCCTCGGAGACGGGACGGAGCCACCGTCCCGGCCCCGGCAGCAGCTCTTCCCCCGGCAGCCACCCCCACGGCTGCACTCCCCCCAACTGCCACTGACCCCCTCGTCCTCCCCTTCCTCGGAAGCACCGATCCCGCCCCCGGCCGTCACCCGTCGCGCCGGGGGCCTCTTCGTTGGCCCCGGGCCGGGAAGGACCAGCCCCTCAGCCGCTCGCGGGCCTGCGCGGGAGCACCGCGTGCACCCGGGTGCCGCGCCGCAGGGCGTCCACGGTGCAGCTGCCGCCGATCTCCGCGGCCCGCTCCGACATCGACTGCAGCCCCACCCCCGGGTGCACCGGGAGCCCGTGGTCCGGGCCCCGCCCGTCGTCCTCGACCTCGAGTTCCAGGTGCCCGGCGTCCACCCGCACGGACACCGTGGCGCTGCTCGCCCGGGCGTGGCGCACCACGTTGTTGAGCGCCTCCGCGGTGATCCGGTAGACCGCGACCTCGACGGCGGCGGGCAGCGCCGGCAGCGGGTCGGGCTCCAGCCGGGTGGCGACGGCGAGGTCCGGGCCGCTGAAGGTCTCGGCGAGCCGGCCGAGCGCACTGGACAGGCCGTAGTCGCCCAGCGCCGTGGGCCCGAGCCGGTCGGTGATCCGCCGGACCTCCCGGACCGCCGTGGCGAGGTCGTCCGCGACCCGGTCCAGCACGCCGGAGAAGAGCGCCGGGTCGTCCACCGCGGCGGCGGCCTGGAGGCGCAGCCGCAGCCCGGCCAGCAGCGGGCCGAGGCCGTCGTGGATGTCCCGGCGCAGCTGGCGCCGCTCCTCCTCGCGGGCGGCGACGATCCGCTCGCGGCTGGCCCGCAGGTCCGCCATCAGCTGGAGCGAGGCGACGGCGGGCGCGGCCTGGTCGGCGAGCGAGCGCAGGATGTCACGGTCGCTGTCGTCGAGCGCCCGCTGCCCCGGGCGCGGGGCGACGGCGAGCCGTCCGATCCGCTCCCCGCGGTGCACCAGCGGGAAGCCCTCGCCGCCGCCGGTGAGCTCCCCGACGGCCGCCAGCGACCGTTCGCCGCTCCGCGTGGAGACGGTCAACTCCACGCCGGGGAGCAGCAGTTCCTCACTGACGGTGCGGCACAGCACGGCCGGCACCTCCTGCGGGTCGACGGTCTGGCTGACCCTCCCGGCGAGGCTGCGCAACACCTGGTACGGCTGGGCGCGCGAGCCGTAGTACCAGCGGTCGACGACGCCGGAGGCCCAGCGCACGCCCCGGGGCAGGCCGGTCGCGAGCAGGAAGACCGCGGCGACCACCACCAGCGCCCCGAGACCGGTCCCGGGCATCAGCATGGTGGAGAGCAGGCAGGCCACCACCACGAAGGCCACGGCCAGCCCGGCGGCCACCAGCAGGCCGGTCAGCACCCGCCGGGCGGCCCGGTCGAGCCGCCAGGACCCGTCCCGGACCACCACGGCGGCCAGGGTGAGCGTCCACAGCGCCGAGGTGACCGCGAACGCGGTGTACGCGGCCGTGCCCTGGTCGAAGTAGTAGCCGAGTTCGGCCCCGCCCCACAGCAGGTACACCCCGAGGCCGATCAGGACGTTCTGCCGGCGCCGCCGGGACGCCCCGCGGATCCGCGCGAGCGGGACGAGCACCACCAGGACGGTCAGCGCGACGTACACGACGAGCTGGGTGTCGAGCATCCGGTCGTTGAAGCCCTGCAGCAGGTGCGCGAGGCCGCTGCCCGCGAACGGGTTGGGCCGGCCGAACACGGTCGGCTCGGAGACGTAGTAGCTCGCCGGGGGCAGCCGCCACAGCGCCACGGCGCCGATCGCGAACCACCACCGCCTGCTCGGCAGCGTCCCGAACGGCAGCCACAGCGGCAGCGCGTGCCACAGGGCTCCGCTGACGGTGTCGCACAGCGAGGACAGCACCACCACCGCCCCGACCATGCGCGGGTCGCCCCCCTCGACCCAGATCGGGGCCTCGGCCGCGACCGGGAGGATCGTCGCCGCCCCGTACACGAGCAGCACCCAGCCGAGCTGGCTCCCCGGCCGGTGGGCGTGCAGCAGTACTCCACCGGCGACGGCGGCGAGGCCGTACCCGAGCACCGCCAGGTCGTGGGTGGGCACCGAGACCCCGGGCGCGCCGAGGTGGCTCAGCACGTACCCGACCCACAGCCCGCCGGCCACCACGCAGACGAGCGCGCACAGCCCGGCCGCGGCCAGTTGTCGCTCCGCAGGACCGGACCGAGGCCGCCACCAGGCTCTTCGCACGCTCTCCGCAGCCATGAGTCCGCCCCTTCGTCGTCGGGCTCCCGCATATCCCTGAAGTCTGCTCCACCCGTTGTCCCGGGTGCATGAGGCAGCGGCCCCCCGCCGGCCCCCGTGACAGCCGGAGGGCCTCGGCGGCGTCCGCCTGACGGACCGTGCGCGGGCCCGGCGGTCCTGCCGACCCGCGCCGCCACCGCACGGCGGTCCTCGCCGTGCGTCACCACCGGCACCGCCGCGGCTCGGCCCCGGGAGGCGGCGGGCGCGGCGCCCGCCGATACTGGGGCCGCGACCTCCCAGGCCACCCGACACCCCCGGAGGAACCATGGACTACGGTCTCGGCGTACGGCTCGACCGGCCGTTCGCACAGGCGGTGGAGGCGGTCACCGCCGCGCTCAAGGAGCAGGGCTTCGGCGTCCTGACCACCATCGACGTCCGGACGACGCTGCGCGAGAAGATCGGCGCGGAGGTCGAGGACTACCTGATCCTCGGCGCCTGCAACCCCGCCCTCGCCCACCGCGCGCTCCAGGCCGACCGCCGGATCGGGCTGCTGCTGCCCTGCAACGTGGTGGTCCGGACGGACGGCGACGCCACGGTGGTGGAGGCCGTCGACCCGCAGACGATGGTCGCCCTGGCCGGGTCCGGGGGCGGGCTGGGCGAGGTCGCGGACGAGGCGGCGCGGCGGCTGAACGCCGCCCTGGACACGCTGCGCGGATGAGGAGCAGACCATGACCGCACCCGTCGTCGCCGGATTCGACGGCTCGCCCGAGAGCCTCGCCGCCACCGAGTGGGCCGCCCGGGAGGCGCGGCGCCGCGGCTGCCCGCTGGACCTCCTGGAGGCCTGGCCCTGGCCGCACCGGGACGTGGTCGGCAGCGAGGAGACGTACCGCGACGCCCTGGACCGGCTGGAGCTGCGGGCGCGGGAGCTGCGCCCGCTGGCCGGCGACGGGCCGGTCACCTCGGCGATCGTCCCGACCGACCCGGCCGAGGCGCTGGAGGCCGTCGGCACGTCGGCCGCCCTGCTCGTCCTGGGCTCGCGCGGGCTGGGCGCGGTGCGCGGCTTCCTGGTCGGCTCGGTGAGCCAGGAGGTGCTGCGCCGGGCGGGCTGCCCGGTGGTGCTGGTCCGGGCCGAGGCGGAGGAGTCGGAGGGCCCGGTGCTGGTGGGCCTGGACCTCGCCCATCCGATGGACGACGTGCTGGCCTTCGCCTTCGACGCGGCCGCCCGGCGCCGGGCGCCGCTGCGGGTGGTGCACGTCTGGTCGCCGCCGGTCTCCAGCCAGTACACGGCACTCGAGGCCGTCGGCGGGCTGGGCGAACTCGCCTCCGTCGACCGGGCCCGGTTCGCCGAGCAGGTGACCCCCTGGCGGGAGCGCCACCCCGAGGTGGCGGTGACCGCCGACCTGATCCAGGGAAGCGCCTCCGTCGCCCTGGTGGACGCGGCGGCCGGAGCCCGGCTGCTCGTCGTCGGCCGCCGCGTCCGCCGCACCCTCCTCGGCGCCCACCTCGGCCCGGTCGCGCACGCCGCGATCCACCACGTCCGGTGCCCGGTCGCCCTCGTCCCGCACGGCTGACCGGGGCGGTGCCCGCCGGCGGCGGGGCCGGGAACGGCGCGGGCCGGCGCACCCGTCGTCGGGTGC
>NZ_JBHJSJ010000089.1:0-25994 GCF_042268845.1 Kitasatospora sp. NPDC056273
AGCGGGTGACCGACTCGTTCGACGGCCGGATCGTGCTGCTGGACGGCGACAGCCGTGAGCAGATCGCGACCCGCCCGGCCACCGCGCCGGCCACCGCGGTCACCCCGGACAACCTGATCTACGTCATCTACACCTCCGGTTCCACCGGCAAGCCCAAGGGCGTCAGCCTCACCCACGCCAACGTCCTGCGCCTGTACAGCGCGACACGCGAGCAGTTCGCCTTCGGCGCCGACGACGTCTTCACCCAGGCGCACTCCTACGCCTTCGACGTGTCGGTGTGGGAGATGTGGGGAGCCCTGCTGCACGGCGGCCGGGTCGTCGTCGTCCCGACCGACGTCAACCGCTCGCCCGGCGAGCTGCTCGACCTCCTGGTCGCCGAGCAGGTCACCGTGATGCTCCAGACCCCGACCGGATTCCGGGCCCTCGCGGCCCTGGCCGGCGACGGTGACCCGCGCATCGACCAGCTCGCCCTGCGGCTCGTCGGCTTCGGCGGCGAGAAGCTGGAGACCTCCGAACTCCAGCCGTGGGTGGACCGGATGGGCCTCGACCGGCCCGCCCTGGTCAACCTGTACGGGCCGACCGAGACGACCATGCACTGCGCCTACCACCGGATCGGCGCCGAGGACCTCCGGCGGCCGAGCCGCAGCAACATCGGGCGTCCGCTGCGCGACCTCTCCGTCCACCTGCTCGACGCCGACGGCCAGTTGGTGCCGGTCGGGGTGCCCGGCGAGATCCACGTCGGTGGCCCCGCACTGGCCCTCGGCTACCTCGACCGGCCGGAGATGACGGCGGAGAAGTTCGTCCCGAACCCCTTCGGTCCGGCGGGCTCGCGCCTCTACCGCACCGGCGACCTGGCCCGGCGACTGCCGGACGGCTCGCTGGACTTCCTCGGTCGCGTCGACACCCAGGTGAAGATCCGCGGCTACCGCATCGAGCTCGGCGAGATCGAGACCGCGCTGCGCCGGCACCCGGCCGTCCGCGCCGCGGTGGTGACCGTCATCGAGGGGGCTCAGGGCGCCAAGCAGCTCGTCGGCTACTACGTGCCGCAGCAGGGCGCCGCACCGGCTGCCGCACAGCTCCGCGAGCACCTCGCCGCCGACCTGCCCGCCTACATGGTGCCGACGGCGTTCGTCGCCATCGACGCCATCCCGCTCACCAGCAACGGCAAGCTCGACCACCGCGCGCTGCCCGCGCCCGACCAGGCGTCCTTCGCCACGGTCGAGCACGTGGCGCCGCGTACCCCGGTGGAGGAGCGGCTCGCGGTGATCTGGTCGGACGTCCTGGGCGTCGCCCGGGTCGGTGTCGAGGACAGCTTCTTCGACCTCGGCGGCGACTCCATCCGTGCCGTCCGGCTGGTCGGCGCGGTGCGCACCGCCGGGTACGACGTCTCGATCCGCGACGTGTTCGAGTCACGGACGATCGCCGCGATGGCGGCCGGCCTCACCGGCCAGGGCGGCGAGTCCCTCGTCACGGCCGTGGAGCCGTTCGCGCTGATCGGCGCCGAGGACCGGGCCCTGCTGCCGGCGGGCGTCGTGGACGCCTACCCGATGTCGCAGATCCAGACCGGCATGCTCGTCGAGACGATGGCCGCCGGCCCGGCGGACCGGGCGGTCTACCACAACCTCAACTCCTTCCGGATCCGCGACGACCAGCCGTTCTCGCTGCCGGTCTTCCAGCAGGCGGTGGACGTCGTCGTCCAGCGGCACGACATCCTGCGCACGTCGATGCACCTGAGCGGCTACGCGCTGCCGCTCCAGCTGGTGCACGCCACGGCGGACTACCCCGTGACGCTGTGGGACCTGCGCGGCCTGGACATCGAGGAGCAGGAGCGCCGCAAGGCCGCCTACCTCACACAGGAACGCGCCGTGGTCTTCGACCTGACGGCCGCACCGCTGCTGCGGATGTCCGTCCTGGTCGAGTCGGACGGCTCGTGGCGGCTCAACTTCACCTACCACCACGCCGTCTCCGAGGGCTGGAGCTACAACGCCCTGATGATGGAGCTGGTGGAGTGCTACCAGCACCTGCGCGACGGCCGTGAGCTGCCCGCCTACGAGGCGCCGGCCGTCCGGTTCGCGGACTTCGTCGCGGCCGAGCTGGAGTCGCTGGCCTCCGAGGAGGACCGTGCCTTCTGGCAGGACGTGGTGGCGGAGCACGCGCCGCTGCGGCTGCCGGAGCCGTGGGCCGCACCGGAGCGCGACCCGCAGGACCGGCACGGTCTACGCGTCCCCTTCCACGACCTGGAGGAGGGCCTGCGCACCCTCGCCGCCCGTGCCGGCACCTCGCTGAAGAGCGTGCTGCTGGCGGCGCACCTGAAGGTGCTGGGCTCGGTCACCTCGGACCAGGCCTTCCACACCGGTGTGGTCTACCACGGGCGTCTGGAGGCGCCGGGCGCCGAGCGGGTGCTGGGCATGCACCTGAACACGCTGCCGTTCCCCGCCACCCGCGCGTCCGGGACGTGGAGTGAGGTGGTGGAGCGGGTCTTCGCGCAGGAGTCGGAGATCTGGGCCCACCGCCGCTACCCGCTGCCCGCCGTCCAGCGCGACAGCGGCACCCGCGAGCGCCTGCTCACGGTGATGTTCGAGTACCTCGACTTCCACCACGTGGACGGCGAGACGGTCGACACCGACGCCGGCTTCAACGACGGCTTCAACGAGTTCGCGCTCAACGTGGTCCCCAACAACGGCCACCTCAACATGGCGACCAGCGGTGAGTTCCTGAGTCGTGAGGCGCTGGGGCGTCTTGCGGGGATGTACCGGCTGGTGCTGGAGGCGATGGCGGCGGATCCGGACGGTGACGCGTCGGGTGTGGTGCTGGCGGAGGCGGAGCGGGCCGCGCTGGTGCGTGGTGGTTCGTCGGTGGAGTGGGGTGCGGGTTCGGCTCTGGAGCTGTTCCGGGCTCGTGCGGCGGCTGCGCCGGATGCGGTCGCGGTGGTGTTCGGTGAGGAGCGGGTTTCGTATGGCGAGCTGGATGCGTGGTCGTCGCGGATCGCGGGCCGGCTACGCGGGCAGGGGGTCGGCGCCGGTTCGGTGGTGGGCCTGTACCTGGACCGCGGCCCCGGTGTCCTGGCGGCGATGCTGGGTGTGTGGAAGGCGGGTGCCGCCTACCTTCCGGTGGACCCGTCGCTTCCGGCCGAGCGGGTGGGCTACATGCTCGCCGACTCGGGTGCCGCGCTCGTCCTGACCGACGCCGAGCCGGCCGGCCGGCTCGGTGAGTACACCGGCCCCTGGCTGGAGCTGGACGGCGGATCCGAGGAGAGCTGGGACGGCATCGTCCCGGCTGTCGATGAGCTGGCGTACGTGCTCTACACCTCGGGTTCGACCGGTCGTCCCAAGGGTGTGATGATCGGGCAGGGTGCGCTGGTGAACCTGCTGGGTTCGATCCGTGACGACGTCACGGGCGACAATGCGGGCACGTGGCTTGCTTCGACGTCGGTGTCGTTCGACATCTCCGGCCTGGAGCTGCACCTGCCGCTGATCACCGGTGGGACGATCGTGCTGGCCTCGGCCGAGCAGGCGAAGGACGCGACGGCGCTGGTGGAGCTGGTGGCCCGCAATGAGGTCACCCATGTCCAGGCGACTCCGTCGGGCTGGCGTCTGCTGCTGGCGGCGGGCTTCGACAACTACGCCGTGACCGCGCTCGTCGGCGGCGAGGCGTTGACCGTCGGCCTGGCGCGGGAGCTGCTGCCGCGGGTCGGCCGCCTGGTCAACGTCTACGGTCCGACCGAGACGACGATCTGGTCCGCGCAGGGCGAGGTCCCGGACGGCGTCGAGCGGGTCTCGATCGGCGGCCCGCTGGCCAATACTCAGCTCTTCGTCCTGGACGTGGACCTGAACCCGGTGCCGCAGGGTGTGACGGGCGAGCTGTTCATCGGTGGTGACGGTCTGGCCCGCGGCTACCTGGGCCGCCCCGACCTGACGGCCGAGAAGTTCGTTCCGAACCCCTTCGGTCCCGCAGGTTCACGCCTGTACGCGACCGGTGACCTGGCCCGTGTCCTCCCGGACGGCACGCTGGAGTGCCTGGGCCGCGCCGACGGCCAGGTGAAGGTGCGCGGTTACCGCATCGAGCTGGGCGAGATCGAGAGCGCCCTGCGCGAGCACGCCTGGGTCCGTGACGCCGTCGTGACGGCCCAGGAGGACGCGCACGGGGACAAGTCCCTGGTCGCCTACGTCGTCAGTGCCGACGGTTCCGGCCTGGACACGGTCGCGCTGCGGGAGTTCCTGTCCCGCTCGCTGCCCGAGTACATGGTCCCGGCCGCTTTCATGGAGCTGGCGGCCATCCCGCTGACCAACAGCGGCAAGGTCGACCACAAGGCCCTCCCGGCCGTCGACCAGAGCGCGTTCGCCACCGCCGAGATCGTCGCCCCGCGCACCCCGCTGGAGGAGCGGCTCGTGGCGGTCTGGTCGGACGTCCTGGGCGTCGCCCGGGTCGGTGTCGAGGACAGCTTCTTCGAGCTCGGCGGCGACTCCATCCGCGTCGTCCGCCTGGTCGGCGCCCTGCGCGCCACCGGCTACGACGTGGATGTCCGGTCGGTCTACCAGCACGGGACGATCGCGGAACTGGGCACGTACATCTCCGGCAAGGAGGTCGGTGGGTCGCTGGTCACCGCCGTGGAGCCGTTCGCGCTGATCGGCGACGAGGACCGGGCCCTGCTGCCGGTGGGCGTCGTGGACGCCTACCCGCTGTCGCAGATCCAGACCGGCATGCTGGTCGAGATGGTGGCCGCTCAGGAGCGCGGCGAGTCCGCCTACCTGAACATCAGCTCCTTCCGCATCCCGGACGCCGAGTCCTTCGACGCCGCCGCCTTCACGGAGGCCGCCGCCGTCGTGGCCGGCCGCCACGAGGCCCTGCACACCTCGATGCACCTGAGCGGCTACTCGCAGCCGATGCAGCTGGTGCACGCCGACACCCAGGTGCCGGTGGCGCTGCACGACCTGCGGGGTCTCGACTCCACTCAGCAGATCAAGGCGCTGCGGGCCTTCTCGGTGAAGGAGCACGCTGCCGCGTTCGACCTCGGGACCGCTCCGCTGCTGCGGATCGCGGTCCACCTGGAGTCGGACGAGGCCTGGCGACTGACCTTCACCTACAACCACGCCATCGCCGAGGGCTGGAGCTACCACTCGCTGCTCATGGAGCTGCTGGCGTCCTACCAGCACCTGCGCGACGGCCGTGAGCTGCCCGCCTACGAGGCGCCGGCCGTCCGGTTCGCCGACTTCGTCGCGGCCGAGCTGGAGTCGCTGGCCTCCGAGGAGGACCGCGCCTTCTGGCAGGGGATCGTGGACAACCACGCTCCGGCGCAGCTGCCCGACTCCTGGGCCGACCCGGCGACCGCCGGGGCCCGCGAGCCGCTGGGGACGGACGTCGCCTTCGGCGACCTCGAGGACGGCCTGCGCACCCTCGCCGCCCGTGCCAGGACCTCGCTGAAGAGCGTGCTGCTGGCGGCGCACCTGAAGGTGCTGGGCATGCTCAGTGCGGAGGAGGCCATCCACGCGGGTGTGGTCTACCACGGGCGTCTGGAGGCGCCGGGCGCCGAGCGGGTGCTGGGCATGCACCTGAACACGCTGCCGTTCCCCGCCACCCGCCCGTCGGGCACGTGGCGTGAGCTGGTGGAGCGGGTCTTCGCGCAGGAAGCGGAGACCTGGGCCCACCGCCGGTACCCGCTGCCCGCCGTCCAGCGGGACTCGGGGCAGAGCGGCCGGCTCATCGCGGTGCTCTTCGAGTACCTCGACTTCCACCAGGTCGACACCGAGACGGTCGACATGGCCGGCAACCTGAACGTCGGCGGCAACGAGTTCGCGCTCAACGTCGCGGCGATCGGCCGGCGGATCATGCTCAACACGACGTCGGACGTCGTCGGCCGTGAGGCGCTGGGGCGTCTTGCGGGGATGTACCGGTTGGTGCTGGAGGCGATGGCGGCGGATCCGGACGGTGACGCGTCGGGTGTGGTGCTGGCGGAGGCGGAGCGGGCCGCGCTGGTGCGTGGTGGTTCGTCGGTGGAGTGGGGTGCGGGTTCGGCTCTGGAGTTGTTCCGGGCTTGTGCGGTTGCTTCGCCGGATGCGGTCGCGGTGGTGTTCGGTGAGGAGCGGGTGTCGTATGGCGAGCTGGATGCGTGGTCGTCGCGGATCGCGGGTCGGCTGCGTGGGCGGGGGGTCGGGTCCGGATCGGTTGTGGGCCTGTTTGTGGACCGTGGTCCGGGTGTTGTGGCGGCGATGCTGGGTGTGTGGAAGGCGGGGGCTGCGTATGTTCCGGTCGATCCGTCGCTTCCGGCCGAGCGGGTGGGCTACATGCTCACGGACTCGGGTGCGGCGCTCGTCCTGACCGACGCCGAGCCGTCCGGGCGCCTGGGTGAGTACGCCGGTCCGTGGCTGGAGCTGGACGGCGGTTCCGAGGAGAGCTGGGACGGCATCGTTCCCGCCTCGGACGACCTCGCCTACGTGCTCTACACCTCGGGTTCGACCGGTCGCCCCAAGGGCGTGATGATCGGGCAGGGTGCGCTGGTGAACCTGCTGGGTTCGATCCGTGACGACGTGACGGGCGACAATGCGGGCACGTGGCTGGCTTCGACGTCGGTGTCGTTCGACATCTCGGGTCTGGAGCTGCACCTGCCGTTGATCACCGGCGGGACGATCGTCCTGGCCTCGGCAGAGCAGGCGAAGGACGCGACGGCGCTGGTGGAGCTGGTGGCCCGCAACGAGGTCACTCATGTCCAGGCGACTCCGTCGGGTTGGCGTCTGCTGCTGGCGGCGGGCTTCGACGATGTGTCGGTGACCGCGCTGGTGGGTGGTGAGGCGCTGACCGTGGGTGTGGCGCGGGAGCTGCTGCCGAAGGTCGGTCGCCTGGTGAACGTCTACGGTCCGACCGAGACGACGATCTGGTCCGCGCGGGGCGAGGTCCCGGCGGAGGTGGAGCGGGTCTCGATCGGCGGCCCGCTGGCCAATACTCAGCTCTTCGTCCTGGACGGCGCTCTGGAGTTGGTACCGCAGGGTGTGACCGGCGAGCTGTTCATCGGCGGTGACGGTCTGGCCCGCGGTTACCTGGGCCGCCCGGACCTGACGGCGGAGAAGTTCGTCCCGAACCCCTTCGGGCCGGCCGGCTCCCGCCTGTACGCGACCGGTGACCTGGCCCGCGTCCTTGCCGACGGCACGCTGGAGTGCCTGGGCCGCGCCGACGGCCAGGTGAAGGTCCGCGGCTACCGCATCGAGCTCGGCGAGATCGAGAGCGCCCTGCGCGAGCACACCTCCGTCCGCGACGCCGTCGTGGCCGCCCAGGAAGACGCCCAGGGAGACAAGTCCCTGGTCGCCTACCTGGTCCCGGTCGGCGGCTCCGGCCTGGACACGGTCGCGCTGCGGGAGTTCCTGGCCCGCTCGCTGCCCGAGTACATGGTCCCGGCCGCTTTCATGGAGCTGGCGGCCATCCCGCTGACCAACAGCGGCAAGGTCGACCACAAGGCCCTCCCGGCCTCCGCCACCACCGCGCTCTCCCGGGCGGCCTACGTCGCCCCGCGCACCATGGTGGAGGAGCAGCTGGCGGCCATCTGGTCCGATGTCCTCGGCATCGACCGCATCGGCGTCGAGGACAGCTTCTTCGAGCTCGGCGGCGACTCCATCCGGGCTCTGCGGATGCTGTCCGCGGGCCGGGAGGCGGGTCTCCCGCTGGCGGTCTGGATGGTCATGCAGGCCAAGAACCTGCGTGAACTCGCCGCCCTGGCGCAGGGTGACGGCGGTCGGACGCCGGAGCAGGACGGGATCGCGCTGCTCGCGGAGCAGCACCGGCTGCTCGGCGCGCAGGCCACCGGCGGACGCACGGTGCAGCTGCCGGTGAACGGGCAGGCCGACGCGGACGTCCTCGAAGAAGCGCTGCGGGCCGTGGTGCAGCACCACCAGGCGCTGCGTCTGCGGTTCGACGAGGCCGCCGACGGCCGCGCCCACCTGGCGGAGCCGAACACCGAGGCCCTGGTCCATGTCGTGGACCTCGGCGAGGTGCCGGCCGCCGAGCGGTCGGCGCGGATCGAGCGGGCGGTCGTCGAGGGCCGGGCGCGCCTGGACACGCGGGGCGGTTCGCTGGTGGACGCGACGCTGATCCGCTTCGGCGCGGAGAGCGGAGCGGCCGACCAGATCTGGCTGACCGTCCACGAGCTGGCGGTCGACCGGGCGTCCTGGACGGTCCTCGTCGAGGACCTGAACACCGCGTACCGGCAGCTCAACGAGGGCCTTCCGGCGACTCTGCCGCCGGTGGCGTCCCCGCTGCACTGGTGGGCGGAGCAGCAGCTGAAGCAGGCGCACTCCGACGAGCTGCTGGATCAGGCCGAGCTGTGGCTGGACCGGCCGAAGGGGGCCACGCTCCCGGTGGACCGTGCCCGGGTGGAGACCACCCACACCACGGCCAACACGGTCACGGCGACCCTGCCGTCCGAGCTGACCGCGTCCCTGCTGGCCGACGCGAACCCGGAGCACCTGGTGCTGACGGCGGTGGGCCGTACGCTCGCGCGCTGGGCGCAGGCCGACCGGATCGCCGTCGAGATCGCCGGTGACGCCCGCAGTGGCGCGACGGCGGACACGGCCGGCGACCCGTCGCGGACGGTCGGCCCGCTGGACCACGGCTACCCCGTGACCCTGCGACTGCCGCTCGGCCGGGACGCGCAGTCCTCGCTGAAGTCGGTCGCCCGGCAGATGCGCACCCTGCCCGACCCGGTGCAGGGATACGGACTGCTGCGTCACCTGGCGCCGGACCCGGAGGTGGCCGAGGAGCTGGCCGCCCTCCCGGCACCGGAGGTGCGGTTCTCCTTCACGGCGCCGCGGTCCGCCGCCGGCAGGCCGACGGCCCGCTCCCTGAACGGGACGCCGCCGCTGGTCTACCTCGCGGAGCGGGTCGTGGCCACGGCCGCCCCCGAGGCCCCGCGGGCGCACCTGCTGGAGATCGACGCGTACGTGTACGAGGGCCGGCTGTACGTCGAGTGGGTCCACAGCACGGACGTCCACGAGGCGGCGACCGTCCGCCGGCTGGTCGACGAGCAGATGGCGGAGCTGCGGGTGCTGCTCGGCGAGGACGACGGCACGGACGCCGCGTCGGGCCGCCGCCCGGTGCGCCGGTCGAGCCGCGGCAGTGCGGCCGAGTCGGTGCTCGCGGACCTGCGGGCCGAGGAGGTGATGGCCGACCACGCCATCCCGGGTGCCAGCCTCGCCCTGATCCACGACGGTCAGGTGACGGCGGTCCGCAGCTACGGCGTGCTCGGCGCCGGGGAGAGCGAGCCGGTCACCCCGGACACCCTGTTCGCGGTGGGGTCGATCAGCAAGCACGTGACGACCTACGCGGCACTGCGGCTGGTCTCGGAGGGTCTGCTGGACCTCGACCGGGACGTCAACCGCGATCTGACGTCCTGGCAGGTCCCCGGGGAGTTCCAGGAGCCGGTCACGGCGAGGCTGCTGATGGCGAACCTGGCCGGGTTCGCCCCGCACCCGGCCGTGAACGAGGGCCACTACCCGGACGACGACGAGCAGCCGACGGTGCTCGACATGCTGTACGGGCGGGCGCCGGCCAAGACACCGCCGGTGCGCCGCCAGGACGTGCCCGGCCAGGTGTTCCGACAGAACTCGGTGCACTACTCGGTGCTCCAGCAGGTGATGGCGGACCTCACCGGTGAGGCCTTCCCCGACCTGGTGAAGCGTCTGGTGTTCACACCGCTGGGCATGACGGGCAGCAGTTTCGACCCGATGTTCCCGCACGCCTCCGGGCGGCCCTTCGCCCGGGGACACGACGTGGTGGGCACCCAGGTACGGGGCGGCTACATCGTCCAGCCGGAGCCGGCCGCGGCCGGGATGTGGAGCACCGCCGAGGACCTGGCCAGGTTCGCCGTCGAGATCCGGCGCGGCTACCTGGGGTACTCGGACGGCCTGGTCGACCAGCAGCTGGTGCGGCAGATGCTGTCGCCGCAGTCGGACCGCAACTACGGCTGGAGCACCATCGTCGACACCACCAGTGGGGACGTGGAGTTCGGCCACGGCGGTCAGGCCTACGGCTACCAGGCGATGACCGGGCTGCGGGTGCACTCGGGCGTCGGCTCGGTCCTGCTGACCAACGCGGTGAGCGGGCGTGAGCTGGTGAAGCACATGATCGTCGCCACCTGGTCCGCGCGGACCAGGGTCGCGGGACTGTGGCAGAAGGCCATCGACGAGGCCGTGCAGCAGGAACGGGCGCGCGCGGCGGTCGCGGGGCAGCACCGGTGACCGTTCCCACGGCGACGCCGTCGGCCCCGGCCCGGGCCCTGCCCGGGCCGGTGCCCCTGCGGCGCAACGCCGACTTCATCCGGCTCTGGGTGAGCGCGGGGATCTCGCGCTTCGGCACCTCGGTGACGATGGTCGCCTACCCGCTGCTGGCGCTGTGGCACACGGGATCGGCGAGTACGACCGGGCTGGTCACGTTCGCCGCCGCGCTGCCCAACCTGTTCGTCCAGCTGCCGGCCGGCGCGCTGGTCGACCGCTGGAACCGGCGCAGGCTGATGGTGGGCTGCGACATCGTCTGCGTGACGGTGGTCGCGAGCATCGCCGTGACCGAGCTGTGCGGCCGGTTCTGGCTGCCGCAGCTCATGCTGGGCGCGTTCCTGCAGTCCGCGATGACGATCCTCTACCAGCTGTCGGAGCGGGCGGCGGTGCGGACCGTGGTCGAGCCCGGGCAGCTGTCGGCCGCGCTGGCCCAGAACGAGGCGCGCGGGGCCGCCATCGGCCTGCTCGCCCAGCCCGGCAGCAGCCTGCTGTTCACGGTGGCCCGCTGGCTCCCGTTCGCGGCCAACGCGGCCGTGGGCCTGGTCGCCGCCGTCCTGTTGGTGACCCTGCGGCGGGCCCTCGGCCCGGCGCAGGCCGACCGGGCGGTCCCCCCGGGCGGCACGTCGCTGCGCGCCGCGGTCGGGGAAGGGGTCCGCTGGCTGTGGCGGCAGCGGTTCCTGCGGGTGATGACCTGTGTGTTCGCGGGCAGCAACCTGGTCTTCCAGGTGCTCCTGCTGGCGGTGCTGGTGCGGATCCACAACGGTGGTCACCCACCGGCGGTGGTGGGCCTGGTGCTCGGCGCGGGCGGGCTGGGCGGCATCCTCGGGGCGCTCAGCGCGGGCTGGTGGTCGCGCCGGTCGGACCTGTACCGGACGGCGGTGGCCGGCTTCGCGGTGTGGACGGTGTTCATCCCGGTCTCGGCGTGTTCCGGCTCGCCCGCGCTGATCGCCGCCTCGCTGGCCGGCATCACCTTCGTGGCCAGCCTGTTCAACGTCACCGGGAACGTCTACCAGATGCAGGTCACCCCCGAGGCCCTGCAGGGGCGGGTGAACGGGGCGTCGAGCTTCCTGTCCTCGGGGGCGAACTCGCTGGGCGCCCTGGCCGGCGGCTGGCTGGTCGACCGGGCGGGCCCGTCCGCGACCGGCTTCGTCCTCGGCGTCGCGGTGCTGGCGCTGACCGCCGTGGTGGCGTTCAGCCCGGCGGTGCGCGCCGAGCACCGCGCCTCCGCGGCGCCCGGCGGCCCGGCGCCCGCCTCCGCGACGCCCGGCGGCGGGACGCAGGAGCCGCCCGCGGCGGCCGAATCCGCCGGTATGGGCGGGATATAGGGCTCCGGGAGAGCGTGTGGACGCTGGCGGAGTGCCAGCAGTTGTGACGCCTCCGCGCACGATTCCAAGGAAGGACCCCGATGACAGGTTCGATGACCGGCGCGGCGGCCGACTGGTTCCGCAGCTACCGGGCGACGCCCTCCCCGGCCCTGCGCCTGGTGTGCTTCCCGCACGCAGGCGGGGCGCCGACGTCCTACCGGACCTGGGCACGGGCCGTTCCCGACGATGTCGAGGTGCTGGCCACCTGCTACCCCGGCCGGCAGGACCGGTTCGCCGATCCGTTCGCGGCCTCGCTGCCCGAACTGGCCGATGACATCGTGGCCGCCCTCGTCCCGCTGCTCGACACGCCGATCGCGCTCTTCGGGCACAGCATGGGCGCCTACGTCGCCCACGAGGTCGCCCTGCGGCTCCAGGAACGGCACGGGGTCCAGCCGGTGCGGCTGTTCGTCTCCGGCGCCGAGGCACCGCACCTGGCTACGCCCCCCGGCCGGGCCGAGGACGACGAGGCCTTCGTCCGCGAGCTCCGGCAGCTGGGCAGCGGCTCGATGGGCGAGATCGAGGACGCGGCGCTGCTGGAGCTGGTCCTGCCGAGCATCCGGGCCGACTACCGGCTGCTGGACGCCTACCACCCGGTGTCCGGCACCCGGACCGGCTGCCCGCTCGTGGCGTACGTCGGCGACAGCGACGAGGACTGCGAGGTCGACAAGGCCCGCGCCTGGTCGCAGACCACGGCGTCCGCGTTCGAGTTCCGGGTCTTCCCCGGCGGCCACTTCTACCTGGAGGCGCAAGAGCAGGAGCTCCTCGGCCACATCACCGGCCACCTCCGCAGCGACCTCCGGCTCAGGCAGGCCCTCGCCGGTCTCAGCCGTACCTGATCACCCGGAGCCACAGATCCCATGACCGAAAGGAAGAGCGGCGCCATGCACGAGCACCTGGTGAGCCGACTGGAAGCACACAGCCGCACGATCCCCGACAAGACCGCAGTGGCCTTCGTCCGGGTCGTCGACGGGGAGCCCGTCGAGGAGACGCTGACCTACGCCGAACTCGACCGGGAGGCGCGCAGGATCGCCTCGTGGCTGGCCGGACGCTGCACGGTCGGCGAGCGGGTGATGCTGCTCTACGGCACCGGCCTGGAGTTCGTGAAGGTCCTGATGGGCTGCATGTACGCGGGCGTGGTCGCCGTGCCGGCGCCGGTCCCGGGCAGCCAGCGGGGCCATGACGCCCGCTCGGTCGGCATCGTGCGTGACACCGACGTCCGGCTGATCCTCACCGACACGCCGAACGCCGGCGTCGTCAGCGCCTTCGTGGCGGACTCCGGCCTCACCGGGGTCGACGCCGTCGTCACCGACACCCTGGAACTCGCCGAGGCGCCCGGATGGCGGGTGCCGCAGCTCGGCCCGGACACCCTGGTCATCCTCCAGTACACCTCCGGCTCGACCAGCACCCCCAAGGGCGTCATGGTCACCCACGGGTCGCTCTTCCACAACCTGCAGCTGATCGAGCGGGCCTTCGGCCTGGACTCCGGCTGCCTGGTCGCCAGCTGGCTGCCGCAGCACCACGACATGGGGCTCATGGGCAAGGTGCTGGAGCCGCTCTACCTCGGCACCACGACCTACCTGATGGCGCCGATGGACTTCCTGCGCCGTCCCTACCTCTGGCTGGACCTGGTCTCCCGCAAGAGGATCCACACCACCGTCGCGCCCAACTTCGCCTACGACCTGTGCGTGCGCCGGATCACCGACCAGCAGGTCGCCACCCTGGACCTGTCCCACCTGCGCAACGCGGGCAACGGCTCGGAGCCCATCAGCGCCGCGACGCTGCACCGCTTCGCCGAGAAGTTCGCCCCGGCCGGCTTCAGCCTCGACGTCTTCAACCCCTGCTACGGCATGGCCGAGACCACGCTGCTGGTCACCGGCACGCCGCCCGGCCGCCGCCCGGCGATCACCTCCGTGGACGGCGACGCGCTCGCCCACAAGGTGCTGCGCCCGCTCCCCGGTGACCTGGAGGCCCCCAAGCTGGTGAGCAGCGGCCAGATCCACGGGCTCGACGTGCGGATCGTCGACCCGGAGACCAGGACCACGCTGCCGGACGGCCGCGCCGGCGAGATCTGGGTCCGGGGCCGGAGCGTCACGGCCGGGTACTGGAACAACCCGGAGGAGACCGAGCGCACCTTCCGCGCGATGACCGCCGAGGGCGAGCGGGGCTTCCTGCGCACCGGCGACATCGGGATCATCCACGACGGCGAGCTGTACGTCACCGGCCGCACCAAGGAGGTGCTGGTCATCAACGGCCGCAACCTCTACCCGCACGACCTGGAGCGTGAACTGCAGACCGTGCACGCCTCGTTCCAGGGCCTGGTCGCCAGCGTCTGCTCGGTCCCCGCCGACGGCGAGGAGATCGTCGTCATCCAGGAGTACCGGCCCAACCCGGCCAACCCGGTCGAGCTGCCCGAACTGGCGCGCCGCGTGCGCGGCGAGCTCGCCGAGGCGGCCGGCGTGAAGGTGTCGAACGTGGTGTTCCTGCGCCCCGGCCAGGTGCACCGCACGACCAGCGGCAAGATCCAGCGGCGGCTGATGCGCGAGAAGTTCATGACCGGCGCCCTGGAGCCGCTGTACGAGGACCTCAACACCGCGACCAGGAAGCGCTACCGCACGCCCGAGACGGCGGCCGCCGCGACCGGGGGCACGGGGGAGACGCCGTGACCTCCACCCCGTACCCCGCCGTCCTGGACTTCGACCGCGCCCTGGGCGACCCGGACGACGCGGGCCGGCTCTTCTCCTACGCCCGTTGCGGCGCACTCGACGACCGCGAGGAGTTCCCGGTCGAGATCTGCCGCGAGCTGGACTTCCTGGGCCTGCCCGGCCACTACGTCCCCGCGCGGTACGGCGGCTCGCTGCACCGCTACGACGAGGTGCTCCAGCTCATGCGCGCCGTCGCCCGGCGCGACCTGACGGTGGCCATCGCGCACGGCAAGACCTTCCTGGGCGCGGTGTCCGTCTGGGTCGGCGGCAGCGAGGAGCAGGCCCGCGAGCTCGGCCGGCTGGTGGCCGACGGCACCGTCGTGTCCTGGGGCCTGACGGAGCGCGACCACGGCAGCGACCTGCTCGCCGGGGAGGTGGCCGCCCACCGGGAACCGGACGGCGGCTACCGCCTCACCGGCGAGAAGTGGCTGATCAACAACGCCAACCGGGGCCGGCGGATCTGCGTCCTGGCCCGCACCGGCGAGCAGGGCGGCGCCCGCGCCTACAGCCTGCTCATGGTCGACAAGCAGAGCCTCCCCGGCGGCACCTACCGGCCGCTGCCGGCGGTGAAGCTGCACGGCATCCGCAGCGCCGACATCAGTGGCGTCGCGTTCACCGACGCCCCCGTACCGGCCGCCGCCCTGATCGGCGCCGAAGGCGGGGGCGCGGAGATCGTCCTGAAGAGCCTCCAGCTGACCCGCACCCTGTGCGCCGCCCTGTCGCTCGGGGCGGCGGACCAGGCGCTCGGACTCGCCACCGGGTACGCCCTGGAGCGCCACGCCTACGGCAGCCGCCTGATCGACCTGCCGCAGACCAGGCACCTGATCGCCGCGTCGTACGCCGACGTGCTCCTCGCCGAGGCCACCACCCTGGTGGCCGGACGGGCCATCCACGCCCTCACCGGGGAGCTGGCGGTGGTCTCGGCCGTCACCAAGTACTTCGTCCCCACCCTCGTCGACCAGGTCGTCTCCCGCCTGTCGACGGTGCTGGGCGCCCGCTCCCTGCTGGTGGGCGACACCTTCGAACACGGGCGCTTCCAGAAGGTGCAGCGCGACCACCGCATCGTGTCCATCTTCGACGGCAACACCGTGGTGAACCTCCACTCGCTGGTCAACCAGTTCCCGCAGCTGGCCCGCCAGGCCCGCCGCGGCGAGGTGGACCGGGCCGGCGTCGAGACGGCGGCCACCCTGACCGCCGAGCTGCCGGACTTCGACCGCGAACGGCTCTCCCTGCTGCCCCGCCCCGGCGGCAGCATCGTGCAATCCCTCTCCGACGGCGTGGCGGAGCTGGCCGAACTGGCCCGCCAGGGCGTGGTCCCTACCTCGCTGGCCCGCAACGCGGAGGCGATCGCCGCCGTGGCCGACGAGGTCGCCGCCTCCATCGCGGCCCACCGCCCGGTGGCGACCGACGTCCCGGTGGCCGCCTTCTCCCTGGCCGAGCGGTACGCCCGCTGCTTCGCCGCCTCGGCGGCGATCCGGCTGTGGCTGCGCAACCACGCGACGGCCGGCGCCGGCCACCCGCTCTGGCAGGACGGCCTGTGGCTGGAGGCCGTGCTGGTCAGGCTGCTGGACCAGCTGCTCCCCGGCCGGCCGGACACCGACGGCGACGTCCTGGAGCGCCTGGTGCCGGTCCTGATCGAGCAGCAGGGCCGGGGCGACCTGCCGTCCCTGCTGACCCACCCGCTCGTGAAAGGCCGCTCATGACCACGGCACCCGCGGCACCCCCCGCGTCGCCCTTCACCGACCTCGGCACCCCGGCCGCACTGGAATCGCGGTTGGGCGACCCCACCGACCCCGGCAACCCGCTGGGCTTCGCCGCCCTCCTGAACGCGGACGAGCGCGGCGACCTGCTGTCCGCGGGCGAGCGGGTGCTGGACGCCTACGGCCTCGGCGCGGAGTTCGTCCCGGCGGCGCTCGGCGGCCGGCTCGGGCAGGCCGACCACCTGGCCAGGGTGCTGCGCCCGCTGTTCCGGCGCGACGTCGCGCTGGCGCTCGGCCACGGCGCGAGCAACCTGGTCGGCTCCGTGAACGTCTGGTCCTCGGGCAGTGACAAGCAGCGCCGCTGGCTGGCGGACGTGCTGCTGCGCAACGGCCGGGTCGCCGCCGGGTACACCGACATGTCCACCGGCAACGACGTCTCCCGCACCGCCTTCAGCGCCCGGGTGGAGCGCGACTCGCTCGTCCTCAACGGCCGCAAGGAGATCATCAACAACCTCGCCAGGGCCGAGGCCGTCACCCTGCTGGCCCGCACCCGGGAGGAGGCCGGCAGCCGCAGCCACTCCATGGTGCTGGTCGACATGGCGAGCGTCCCGCGCGACCGGCTGCGCTTCCTGCCGCGCTACCGGACCAGCGGGGTGCGCGCCCTGTACCTCGGCGGCCTGGAGTTCCAGGACTGCCCGGTGCCCGTGACCGCGGTCGCCGGCGGGTTCGGGGAGGCCATGGAGACCATCCTGCGGGCCTTCCAGGTCACCCGGGCGGTGCTGCCCGCGGCCGCGGTCGGCACGGTCGACCAGCAGCTGCGGACGGTGATGGACTTCGCGGTCCAGCGGCGCCTGTACGGACGGGCCGTCTCCGAACTGCCGCACGCCCGCTCCCTGCTGGCCGGCGCGTGGCTCGACCTGCTCGTCGCCGACAGCCTCGCCACCACGGTCTGCCGCGCCCTGCACGTGCTCCCCGGCCAGACCAGCGTCTACGCGGCGGCCGTGAAGTACCTGGTGCCGACGCTGATGCGCGAGGCGGTCGACGCCATGGCCGTCGTGCTGGGCGCGCGCTCCTTCCTGCGCGAGGGCGAGCACGGCGTCTTCCAAAAGCACCTGCGCGACCTCCCGGTGGCCTCGCTCGTCCACGCCGGCGGAACGGTCTGCCAGGCGACGATGATCCCCCAGCTGCCGCGGATGGCACGCGGCGGCTGGCTGAGCGACGACGGCGCGCCGGCCGAGCTGTTCACCATGGACCGGGCCCTGCCGGAGCTGGACGCGGAACGGCTGAGCGTCATGGCGGGCCGTGAGGACCCGCTGATGGCGGCACTGCCGCAGGTGGCCGCCGAGCTGGCCGGGGACCGGGTGCTCGGCCCGCTGTGCGCCTCGCTGGTGGGAGAGCTGCGCCGGCTGAAGGAGCGGTTCGGCGAACTGGCCCCCCGGGACCGCACCCCGGTGGCCAGTGCGGGCACCTTCGTGCTGGCCGAGCGCTACGCGGTGCTGCTGGCGGCCGCCGCCTGCCTCGGCGTGTGGCGCCACAACGCGGACAACCCGGACCCGTTCCTGTGCGACACGGCCTGGCTCGCCGCCGCGCTGGGCCGGCTGGCCGGCCGGCTCGGCTGCGGACCGGAGACGGACGGCGTACCGGAGCCCGTCTTCGCCGAGCTCGCCCGCCGCCACGAGACCCGCCGCGGCTTCGACCTCACGGGCCGCCGACTGGCCTGACCCGAGTACCGGCCGGACGCCACCGGCCGCTCCACGTCCACGCGCGGACCCTCCGCGCATATCGGCTTTTTCATCCCAGAAGGGAGCCGGTGATGTCGACCTGTCATCAGCTTTCCCACGCCCAAGAGGCGCTGTGGTTCCTCTACGAACTCGACCCCGAGGGCAGCTCCTACAACACCGGCGTCGCCGTACGGGTGCTGTCCCCCGTCGAACTGCCCGCACTCCGGGAGGCCGTCGCCGCCGCCGTCGCCCGGCACGAACTCGTCCACTCGCTGTTCGACAGGGTCGATGGGGTGCCCGTCAGCACCCCCCAGGCCCACGAACCCTTCGCCCTGCTGGTCGAGGACCTGGGCCCGGTCGGCGACGACGAACTGCGCACCGCCGTCCGCCGGGCGCTCAACGAGCCGTACCACCTGCGCGACCGCGGCGCCTTCCGCTTCGTCCTGCTGCGCCGCTCCGAGACCGACGCGGTCCTGCTGATCGGCGGCCACCACATCGCCTCCGACGCCGTCTCGGACCTCGTCCTGCTGCGCGACATCCTCGCGGGCTACCAGCAGGCCGTCGCCGGCGAGGAGGCCGCGCCCGCCCCGGTCGCCTACACCCACGACACGTACGTCGCCGCCGAGCAGCGCCTGCTCTCCTCCCCGCGCGGTGCCCGCGCCGAGGCGTTCTGGCACGGTGTGATCGAGGGGGCGCAGCCCGCGCAGATCCCCACCGACCGCCCCCGCACAGCCGGGCCCACGCCCGTCGGCGCCACCCACCACCTGGAGCTCGACGCCGGTCAGGTCGAGGCACTGCGCACGGCCGCCCGTGCCTGCGGCGTGACCCTCTTCTCCTTCCTGCTGGGCGCCTTCCAGGGCCTGCTCCACCGCTACACCCGGCAGAACGACTTCCTCATCGGCTGCCCCACCACCACCCGGCTCTCCCCGCCGATGCGCGACGTCGTCGGCAACTACATCAACACCCTGGTCTTCCGCGGCAGCTTCGCCCCCGGAGCCACCTTCCGCGACGCCGCGACGACCGTCGACGGCCAGGTCCGCCAAGGCCTCGCCGCCGTCGGCTACCCCTTCGCGCGGCTCACCCGCACGGCCAACCGCCCGCGCACCAGCGCCGGCTCCTCGCTCTGCCAGATCACCTTCAACCTGATCGGTGTCGCCAAGCCCGACCCGCTGATGAAGCTGCTGCTGGACGGCGAGGGCGAGCACAACACCATCGAGCACCACGGCCTGACCATCAGCCCGTTCGAACTGCCCCAGGCCGAGGGCCAGCTCGACCTCGCGGTGAACGTCCGCCAGAGCAGCGACTGCCTGACGCTCGACTTCCGCTACAACGCCGTGCTCTTCGACCTGTCGACCATCGAGCGCTTCGCCTCCTACTACGTGCGCGCCCTGGACACCGCCGCCGCCGACCCGGACCAGGTCATCTCCCGGCTGCGCCTGGTCCAGGCCCCGGCGCCCTCCCGCCCGTCGGACCAGGAGGCCGTCCGTGTCTGAGCCGCCGGGGTCCGGCCTGCCGCTCCCGGACGGGGTCAGCCAGCGCACGCTGCGGGCCGGCGGGCGCAGCGTCCGGATCGCCGAGGCCGGTCAGGGCCCGCTCGTCGTCCTGCTGCACGGCTTCCCCGAACTCGCGTACTCCTGGCGACACCAGCTCGCCGGCCTGGCGGCGGCCGGGTTCCACGCGGTCGCCCCGGACATGCGCGGCTACGGCGGCAGCGACAGCCCCGAGGACGCGGCCCGGTACACGATCCACCACCTGGTGGGCGACGCGGTCGCGCTGATCGACGCGCTGGGCGAGGGCCCGGCGGTGCTGGCCGGCCACGACTGGGGCTCCCAGGTGGCCTGGCACACCGCCCTGATGCGCCCCGACCGGGTCAGGGGCGTGGCCGGCCTCAGCATTCCCTACCGCCCGCGCTCGCCGCTCAACCCGCTGCCCGCGATCCGGCGGGGTATCGGCGCGGGCCACTACATGCTGTACTTCCAGACGCCCGGCGTCGCCGAGGCGGAGCTGGAGCGCGACGTGGCCGCGTCCTTCCGCCGCCTGCTGAACGGCACCTCGGGATCGGCCCCCTACCGGGCGCCCGTCGTGCCGGACGGCGGCGGACTGCTGGACCTCTACCCCGAGCCCGCCGTACTGCCCGGTTGGCTCAGTGAGGACGAACTCTCCGTCTACACGGCCGAGTTCACCAGGACCGGCTTCACCGGAGGGCTGAACTGGTACCGCAACCTCGACGCGAACTGGGATCTGACCGCCCCGTACCAGAAGGCGGCCGTCCAGGTGCCCGCCCTCTACCTGGCCGGTGAGGAGGACTTCGTGATCAAGGGCGCGGACCCCGCCCGGCTGGAGTCCGAACTGCGGCAGTGGGTCCCCGACCTGCGCGAGATGCTCCTGCTCCCCGGCTGCGGCCACTGGATCCAGCAGGAACGCCCGGAGGAGGTCACGGCCGCCCTCGTCGCCTTCGCCCGGTCGCTGAGCTGACCGACCAGCCCCACCCCTTCCTTCGTTCCGTCCCCTTTCCGTTACCACTTCAGATGTCGAGGAGACACACCGATGACCACTGCCGCGATGACCACCGAGATCCAGCAGGCGCCGATCGCCGAGTGGCTGAGGGAGAAGGTCGCCTTCTACCTCGAGGAGCCGGTCGACTCCATCCGGACCGACACCAAGCTGGCCGAGTACGGCCTCGACTCCCTCCACGGCCTCACCCTGTGCGGCGAGATCGAGGACGAGTTCGGCATCGAGGTCGCACCGACCCTGGTCTGGGACTACCCGACCGTCGATGCCCTCTCCGGCCTGCTCGCGGAGATGCTCGCGGAGCACGGCAACCGGACCGCCTGACCCCCCGTGGCCGGACCGCGCGGGCGACCACGCGGTCCGGCCGACTGCCCGAGGCCGCCGACCGGCTCCCCCCGCACCAACAGAAAAGGAGTGAACCAGTTGCTGGTGATGACTCGCACAGCCGAGCCGGCGGAGACCGCCCGCCCCGGTGAACCGGCCGAACCGAGCACGTACACACGGCTCATCGACCTCCTCGACCGGTCCGGGTGCCGTTACCGGATGATCCACCACGCGGCGGAAGGCCGTACGGACGTGGCCAGCGTCCTGCGCGGCCACCCCCTGCAACAGGCCGCCAAGTGCCTGGTCCTGCAGGTCAGGACACCCGGCCGGGGCACACGCCACGCCCTCGCCGTCGTCCCCGGCGACCTGCGGGTCGACGTGGACGCCGTCCGGGACCTGCTGGGCGGCACGCGCGCCGGATTCGCCTCCCTGGAACGGGCCGAGCGCCTCACCGGATGCCGGAGCGGATCCATCGTGCCGTTCGCGTTCCACCCAGACCTGGAACTGATCGTCGACCCGGAACTCCTCGAAAGCCCGCGGCTCTATTTCAACGCGGCCCGCCTGGACCGCTCCGTGGCCCTGGACACCGGCGACTACTTCGACCTGGCACGTCCACGAATAGAACCGGTGGCCGAACGCCCCGCCTGAAATTCCCGGCAGGCCCGGAAGTAGAAGAAAAATATAGCCGCGGTGGCGACAGTAGTCCTCGGTGCTGCCCAGGGCGTCCCGGTTCCTGGTTGATCACACGAGGAGAGACGACAATGCCATCAATCCCGGCCCCGGGCACACGGATCGCTGCCATGGGGCACTACCTGCCCGGCACCGTCCTGACCAGCGAGGCGGTCGCCGAACGGCTGACCGTCGACGCGGAGTGGATCCTGACCCGCACCGGGATCAGCGAACGCCGCATCGCCGCCCCGGACGAGACGGTCGCGGACATGGCCGTCGCGGCCGCCCACGACGCCCTGGCCAACCTCGCCCGGGACCGGGACGGCCTCGACTCCGCCTCCGACATCGACACGGTGATCGTGGCGACCGCCAGCGCGGAGTCGACCATGCCGGCCGTCGCCGCCCGGGTCGCCGGACGGCTCGGCCTGGCCGCGCCCGCCGCGTTCGACGTCAACAGCGCCTGCGCCGGCTTCTGCCACGCGCTGGCCGTGGCGGACTCCCTGATCAGGTCGGGCACCAGCCGGGGCGCCCTGGTGATCGGCGCGGACAAGGCCAGCTCCTGGCTGGACTGGTCCGACCGGGACACCGCCGTGCTCTTCGCCGACGGCGCGGGCGCGGCGGTGGTCCTGCCGCACCACCGCCGCGCCATCGGCCCGGTGGTGTGGGGCAGCGTCGGCGAGCACGCCGACCGGATCGTCATCGACCCCGACACCCGCGTCCTGCGCCAGGACGGCCGCGCCGTCTACCGCTGGGCGACGAGCCTGGGCCCCATCGCCGCCCGGATCTGCGCGGACGCCGGCATCCGTCCCGCCGACCTGGCCGGCTTCGTGCCCCACCAGGCCAACCTGCGCATCATCCGGGCCCTGGCCAACCACCTCGACCTGTCCGGCGTGCCCGTCGCCACCGACGTGGCGACCACCGGGAACACCATGGCCGCGACCGTCCCGATCGCCCTGTCCCGCATGATCAACCGCGGCGACATCGACACCGGCGGCGACGTCCTGCTCTTCGGCTTCGGAGCCGGCCTCACCTACGCCGGACAGATCGTCCACCTCGACCCCGTCCCCGCGGTCATCCCCGTTCCCGTGGTCAAGTCCGTCCCCGCGGTCAAGTCCGTCCCCGCCTTCAACCCCGTCGCCGCGGCCAGCCCCGTCGCCCAGGCCCTCACCGCCTGGATCACCTCCGCGATTCCCCAGCCCGTTTTCTGACCCCCATTTTCCACTCCGCCTTTCCCCTGGCCAGGGGAAAGGCGGAGTGAATGCGGGGTGTATAGGAGCGGCATAGCGCCGCGCGGAATTCTGGACCGCATGACCAGATACAAGCGGCATTTCCTCGTCGCCGTCACGGCGGCCGTATCGACGTTCCTGCTCCTCACCTCGGCGACGCCGTCATCGGCCGCGACCCAGGCCACCACCCCGTGCGGCTACTCCGAAGCCGCCGGTCACTCCTACTGGAACAACTGCGGCACCACCAACGCCTACATCGTCGTGGGTTACCGCTCCGTCCCGGACACCGGCATGTGCATGGCCCCGGGCGTCACCGAGATCCTCGCGCTCGACCAGATCGTCTTCGCCACGTACCAGCGAGCCTGCTGACGGACCGCTCAGCAAGACGGCGCGCCGCTCACGTCCGCCGACCCGTGGACGTGAGCGGCGCACCGGTCGGTCGAACCACGCGGTCTCCCCCTCGGGGCTTTCGGTGCCGTCAGCGGCACCAGCGAGTGCCGAAGACCGCACAGACGTCGGCGGACCCGCTGTAGTCCTCCCACCTGAACTGTGGGCCCGGCAACCGGTTCCGCCCGCCCTACCTGGCGGAGTGGGTCGGCGGTGGGACGACCAGGGCGTCGAGGGCCTGTTGGGCTCGGCCGAGGTTGTCCTTGCCCGTGCGGCATAGCCCGGCCTTGGCGGACTCTCCACCATGGTGGTGGACTTCCAGTCCTCGGTGATGACCAGGATCTCGGCGGCGCTGTAGCCCTGGTCGGCGCGGTCGGCGGCGCGCAGGCCGTGGCTGGTGGCGACTGACCCCCGCGCCTGCGGGGAGGACCAGAGCGTCTGACGGTTCGCCGCCGGGACTCCCGGCTGACCCCCGCGGGCGCGGGGAGAACCCCATGCCGTCCCTGCGACAGGTCTGTGAGCACGGCTGGCCGGCCGGCACCGGCTGGAACGCGTGCGCACCGACGACCTCGGCCGCCGGGGCGCGCCCTCAAGCGGGGACGAAGACGTCCTCGTCGGCCCCGTCGAGGATGAACCCGTTGTCGAAGCGGACCCGCACGCTCACGCGGGGCGCTCCTTCCCGGAAGGCGGTCCACGCGGGCTCCAGCGAGCGGACCTTCTCTTCGAGCTGCCTCCTGCTCCCCGCGGGCATCTCGCGCCCGAAGGCGTCGAGCAGCGACTTGAGCCGCTCGTACTCGCGCACGTCGTCGCTCTCCTCCTGGTGGACGACCATCTGCTCGACGGTGCCGCCGGTGCCCGCCGCCAGGGACAGGAAGCCGATGACGACCCCCGACACCTCGGCCGGATCGGTCAGCCGGGTGTCCGCCGCCAGCACCACTCGCTGACCTGCCTTCAGAGTCATCTGCGCCCCGTCTCCCTCGTGCCGGCTGCGTCCGCCGCGCCTGCCGCATCCGTTACGTCCGCTGCGTCTGCTGCGTCCACAACATCCGCCACGTGCGCGCGGCGCAGGAACGCCTCGACGAGGCGGTCGGTGAAGGCCTGGTCCACGGGCTCCGCCGTCACCAGGACGCGGTGGTAGACCGGCCCCACGAGCTGGTCGATCTCCGCCGCCGTGTCGAGTCCGGCGACGAGCTGTCCGCGTGCCACCGCACGCTCCAGCGGCAGCCGGTCGCGCCGGCGCTGCTCGTCGAGGTACCCGGACCGCAGGGCGGCGGCGAACGCGGGATCGTGCTGGGCGTGCCCGATGAGGGCCCTGAAGACGGCGCCCGCGTCGGACCGGGTGAGGAACTCGGCCAGTTGACGCAGGTGGGCGCGCAGGTCCCGGGCCAGGTCGCCGTGGTCCGGCGGGGTCAGGGCCTCGGCCGCGTCCTGGAGGAAGGCGTCCAGGAGGATGTCGGTCTTGGTCTTCCACCACCGGTAGACGGTCTGCTTCGCGACGCCCGCCCGGGCGGCGATGCCCTCGATGGTGACGCCGGTGAAGCCCTTCTCGACCAGGAGGTCGTCGGCCGCCTCCAGCACTGCCTGCCGGGCCTGTTCGCTGCGGCCGTGGCGGTTGCCGTGGTGGCGTGCCGCCGGTTCCGGCCCGGCCGCGGCGGCCGTACTTCCTCGTTGCATGTGTGCCTCCTGTGGCCAGGGTAGGCCAGAACCTCTAGACGATACGCAACGGTGCGTCTAGTCTAGGGTCATGACACTCACCAACACCCTCGAAGACCCCCGCGTTGCCTCCGCCCTCGACCGGATGTTCCGCAACGCCGAGCAGGACGAGGCGACCGGCAGGCGGATCCGGGCGGCACAGCCGGAGGACTCCGCGCCCCTCAGCCCGCAGGAGCAGGCCGACGCCAAGGCGGAGGTCTACATGCCGATCTCCGCCCAGGGCGGCCGCCTCCTCTACAACCTGGTCCGGGCCACCCGCCCCGCGACCGTCGTCGAGTTCGGCACGTCCTTCGGCATATCCACGCTCCACCTCGCCGCCGCGGTGCGCGACAACGGGACGGGGCGGGTGATCAGCACGGAACTGAGCGCCGCCAAGGCCGCGGCCGCCCGCCGGACCTTCGCCGAGACGGGCCTGGACGACCTGATCACCGTCCTCGAAGGAGACGCCCGCGACACCCTCGCCACGGCCACCGGCCCCGCGGACTTCGTCCTCCTCGACGGCTGGAAGGACCTGTGCCTGCCCGTCCTGCGGCTCCTCGAACCCAGCCTCGCCCCCGGCACCCTCGTCATCGCCGACGACGTCGACCTGCCGGACCTCACGCCCTACCTCGACTACGTCCGCGACCCCCGCAACGGTTACCAGAGCGTCACGTTCCCCGTGGAGGACGGCATGGAGATCAGCTGCCGCCTCTAGACCTGTGCGTCGTCACGATCGGTCTGCAGACCACGAGTCTGCCGGCCGGGATCCGCGACGAGATCGACGGATACGTCCTCCAGGATTCCCGTCTCCCGGCGATGGAGGTCATCACCGACACCATGCCTCGTGCACTTCGGCATAGAGGCCGGAACCGCCCAGATGATCGCCAACGACCACGACCTCCACCACGGGGAATGACGGGGTCCCGCCTTGGCCGCCCTCGGACGGCTGGCTCATCGGCATCCTGCGGGTTCGTTTCCCTGCGGGCCGACCGCCGTACCCACCGCCACCGGCTCAACCGTGGCGGCGACCGGCAGGCGAACTCCGCCCTGCACCGCATCGTCATCTGCCGACTGCGATGGGACCAGCGCACCAAGACCCACGTCGAACGCCGCACCGCCGAAGGCCTCTCAAAGAAAGAGATCATGCGCTGCCTCAAGCGCTACGTCGCCCGAGACATCTACAACGCCCTGACCAGGCACAACGCCTCATCATCGGCCCAGAACACCCCAGCAGCAACCGCTGCTTGACATCCGTAAGAGCATCCCCCGCGCCTGCGGGGAGGACTTCCGGACCCAACGTCGGGCCTGGCGAACCACCGGCTGACCCCCGCACTCGCGGGGAGGACGGTGTCCACGGACACTGATCCGTGGCTCTGCGTCACTTTGAGTGATTGATCATGGCGAGAGCAGAATCCGGCGACGGAGTAGGCCGAAGCCAGCCC
>NZ_JBHJSJ010000090.1:0-25652 GCF_042268845.1 Kitasatospora sp. NPDC056273
GCCGCCGCACCGGCGGGCCGGGCTCCGCGCGTCCGCCTTATGCTGGCCGGATGCTCGAAGCCGCCCTGCTGCCGACCCCGCTGGTGGACTGCACCGACGAGGCCTTCGCCCGGGCCGGGGTGGAGCTGCGGCTGAAGCGGGACGACCTGCTGCATCCGACCGTCCCCGGCAACAAGTGGCGCAAGCTGGCGCCCAACCTGGCCGCCGCCGTGGAGCGGGGCCACACCCGGTTGCTGACCTTCGGCGGCGCCTACTCGACCCACCTGCGGGCCGTCGCGGCCGCCGCCGGCGCGCTCGGACTGGAGAGCGTGGGGCTGGTCCGCGGCGAGGAGCTGGCCGACCGGCCGCGCAACTGGTCGCTGCGGGCCGCCGAGGCGGCCGGGATGCGGCTGGAGTTCCTGACCCGGGCCGCCTACCGGGAGGCCACCGGCCGGGCCGAGGGGGAGGACGGCGCGGCGGACCCGCTCCGCCGCTGGGGCCCCTGCCTGGTGCTCCCGGAGGGCGGCTCCAACGCCCTGGCCGCCGTCGGCGCGGCCGCGATCCCGGCCGAACTGCCCGACCTCGGCGAGCGGGACGTGGTCTGCTGCCCGGTCGGCACCGGCGGCACCCTGGCCGGCATCGCGGCCGGCCTGCCGGCGGGCGCCCGGGCGCTCGGGGTGGCGGTGCTGCGCGGCGGCGAGGGCTACCTGGAGGAGGAGGTCGCCCGGCTGCACCGGGCCGCCTACGGGCGCGGGTTCGACAACTGGCGGATCGACCACGGGCACCACGGCGGCGGCTACGGGAAGGTCCCGGCCGAGCTGGCCGGCTTCGCCGAGCGGTTCGAGCGCCGCCACGGCGTCCCGCTGGAGCGCCGCTACGTCGCCAAGCTGCTCGCCGCGCTGGCGGACCTGGCGGCGGCGGGCGCCTTCCCGCGCGGCACCCGCCTCACCGCCGTCGTCACCGGGCTGCCGGATCCGGAGTAGCGGCCGGCGGCCGTCGGGGCGAGGCGCCCACGGTTCAGCCGCGCGAGGTGCCCGCCCGGACGCCGGGCCGCCCGCCCTCCCCGGGCGAACGCGGGGAGGGCGGGCGGGAGTTCGACGGGCAGCCCGGCCCTCAGGCGGGCCGGAGGCCGGGCGCGGTCAGCCGAAGGTCAGGTTCGCGCACGGGTCGGTGTCGGCGGTGCGGGTGTTCTCCGCTATGCCGGTGGGGACGCCGCCCGGGAGGGCGCCGGGGGTGCTGCCCGCGGTGGCGCCCGGGGTGGCGCCCGCCCCGGCAGGGGCCGCGGCGGCAGGGGCCCCGGCGGCAGCCCCGGGTGCGGTCCCGGCACCGGGCTCCGGGCTCGGGGCGGCCACCGCGTCGAGCCGGGTGCCCGCCCCGCGGTAGTCGGCGCCGAGGGTGACGGTGATCGCCCCCGAGCCGGGCTCCTCGACCGCCTTGGCACCGGGGAAGAGCGCCACGACCTGGTCGGCGACGGCCTTCAGCGCGGGGTCGTAGGAGACCTGGGTGGCCTGCTGCCCGGGGGAGTTGGGGCCGAGGGTGATGCTCCGGAAGCCGCGCGCCTTGAGCGTCTCGGCGCCGGAGCCGGCCAGGCCGGGCGTGCCGACCCCGTTGACCACGGTGATCGGCGCCGCGGCCTGCTCCGGGGTGAGCGGCGTGGCCGGGGCGGCCGGGGCCCCCGGGTCGGCGCCGGGGGAGGAGGTCACCTGGCCCGTCCCGGAGGTGCTCTGCCCGTCCAGGGTGCGGTCCTCGCGCAGCAGCTTCCAGAGCGCGTCGGCGTCCGGCTGGACCAGCCGCACCCGCTCGCCGGCGAAGCGCCAGGGGGCGGTGACGAAGGAGACGTCCGAGAGCTTGATGTCCTGGATCGAGCGGGCGAAGTCCACCAGCTTCATCGCGGTGCCGAGACCCTCGTCCACGGTGAGCGACTTGGTGGCCGCGTCGGCCAGCGGCAGCAGGGTGGGCAGCGAGAAGCCCTGGCCCTGCACCTTCTTGATCATCGACGAGAGGAAGGCCTGCTGGCGCTTCATCCGGCCGATGTCGGAGTTGTCGCCGATGCCGTGGCGCGCTCTCAGGTAGTCCACCGCGGACTGCCCGGAGAGCTTCTGGAGGCCCTTCTTGAGGTGTATGCCGAACTGGTTGACGTCGTTGGGCACGCAGGCCTCCACGCCGCCCACGGCGTCGGACATCGCGGCCGCGCCCTTGAAGTCGACCACGACGGTGTGGTCGATCCGCAGCCCGGTCAGCTTCTCGACGGTGTTCTGGGTGCAGGCCGGGTTGCCGCTCTCCGCCAGGCCGACGGTGAAGGCGGAGTTGAACATCTGGTCGTTCTTCGGCGTCGTCCAGCTGCCGTTCGGCAGCTTGCAGGACGGGATGGTGACCAGGGTGTCGCGGGGGATCGAGACGCCGACGGCGTGCTTGTGGTCGGCGTAGATGTGCACCAGGATCGCGGTGTCCGAGTGGCCGACGCCCTCGTCGCCGCCGCCCAGCGAGTCGTTGCCCCCGTCGCGGGTGTCCGAGCCGAGCAGCAGCACGTTGACCGGCACCTGGGCGCCGGGGCTGGCCGGCACGGCGGCGGGCGGGCGCTCGGTGGCGACGCCGCCCGGGTCGAAGGTGGTGATGTTGTTGTCCAGCCGGTGGTAGAACCAGGCTCCGGCACCCGCGACCGACAGCACCAGTGCGGCGGCCAGGCCGATGGCGGTCCGCAGGTAGCGGCGCCGACGCGCACTGCTGCTCATCCTCAGTGCCCCCCGTCTTCAGGTATCTCGCGTTCGATGTTCGATGTTCGAACGTTAGACGTTCCGGGAGGCGGTTCGGTTACCCCCCCGGGGCCAACGGACAGCCCCCGGGACCTGTGATGCTGGTCACGCGCCCGGGCCGGAGGCGCCCGCGAGCATCCTCCGGAGCAGGTCGCGCAGGGCCGTCCGCTCGTCCGGGCCGAGTGCGGCCAGCGGCTCGCGGGCGAAGTTGAGCGACTCGCGGAGCTCCTCGGAGGCGGCCGAGCCGGTGCCGGTGGCGGCGACCAGCTTGACCCGGCGGTCGTGCCGGTCGGCCTCGCGGGTGACGAAGCCGCGGGATTCGAGCCGGTCGACGATGCCGGTGATGTTGGAGGGCTCGCAGCTGAGCGTCTGGGCGATCTGGCGCATCGGCATCGGTCCGCGCCGCAGCAGGGCGAGCACCTTGGCCTGGGCGCCGGTGAGCGAGCGGGCGGCGGCGGCCTCCTCGTACTCGCGGTGGAACAGCGCGACCAGGTTGGCCATCAGGTCGACGACCTCGCGGGTGATCTCGTCGGGCTGCGGCGTGGCGTCCTCGACGGGCTGGGTCTCCATGGTCAAAAGTCTACCTGAAAAGTTGACAGGGTGAACCTTTCATGCCCATCGTTACTTCAGTTCATCAACCTTTCATGTTGTGAACAGCGCCTGAACCCGCACCCGAACCCTCAAGGAGCCCCCGATGGCAGAGCAGGCCGCCACCCCCGCGACCGCCCGTGAATGGCACCTCGCCGCCCGCCCCCAGGGCTGGCCGGTGCCGACCGACTTCGCCCTGGTCGAGGCCCCGGTCCGGACCCCCGGCCCGGGCGAGGTCCTGGTCCGCAACGTCTACCTCTCGGTGGACCCGTACATGCGGGGCCGGATGTCGGACCGCAAGTCCTACGCGGAGCCGTACGAGCTGGACAAGCCGATGCTGGGCGGCGCGGTCGGCCGGGTCGTCGCCTCGCGGGCGGAGGGCTTCGCCGAGGGCGACTACGTCCTGCACTTCTTCGGCTGGCGCGAGTACGCGACGTTCGACCCCAGGACGGCCGTCAAGGTGGACCCGGACGCCGCGCCGCTCTCCACCTACCTGGGCGTGCTGGGCATGCCGGGGCTGACCGCGTACGCGGGGCTGACGCGGGTCGCCGGGATCAAGGCCGGCGACGTGGTGTTCGTGTCCGGCGCGGCCGGCGCCGTGGGCGGCATCGTCGGCCAGCTCGCCAGGCTGAAGGGCGCGTCGCGGGTGATCGGCTCCGCCGGCTCGGACGAGAAGGTCGAACTCCTGGTGGAGGAGTACGGGTTCGACGCCGCGTTCAACTACAAGAACGGTCCGGTGGCCGACCAGCTCCGGGCGGCGGCCCCCGACGGCATCGACGTGTACTTCGACAACGTGGGCGGCGAGCACCTCGAAGCGGCGATCGACTCGATCAACCTGCACGGGCGCATCGTGGTCTGCGGCATGATCTCGCAGTACAACGCCACCGAGCCCACTCCGGCCCCGCGCAACCTGGCGCAGATCATCGCCAAGCGCTTCCGCATGGAGGGGCTGCTCGTCGGCGACCACTACGACCTCCAGCCGAAGTTCGTCGAGGAGGTCTCGGCGTGGGTGCGCTCCGGTGAGCTGAAGTACCGCGAGACGGTGAGCGAGGGCATCGACGGCACGGTGGACGCCTTCCTCGGTCTGCTGAGCGGCGTCAACACCGGCAAGATGGTCGTCCGCCTGGACGGCTGACGATCCGTCAGGAGACCCGACCGCCCCGCCGCCCCCACCGGGCGGCGGGGCGGTCCGTCGTGTGCGGCCCGCGGTCGGGCGCGGGCGCCGCGGCCGCACTACCGCATTCCGTCCGGATCCGAAAGTGCGTCATCCATCCTGTGGCGCCTCGCGGTACGGTGGTCCCGCCGGCGATGGGGCCGTTCGGGGGAGAGATCCGGCCGAGGGGTAGACCTCGTTGAGGATTCGACTAGCATTGAGCGAAAGCCTGTCCGTTTTGCTCAATTTAGTAGCTTAATGTCGGCTAACGTGAGTAACTGCGGATCAACTGCAGGCACGAGGCAGCTGGGGAAGGCGACCCTCGTCCACAGCCTGGAGGTCCCGGTGACGACACGTGGAGTCCTGTACGTCCACTCCGCGCCCCGCGCGCTGTGCCCGCACGTCGAGTGGGCCGTCGCGGGGGTGCTCGGTGTGCGGGTGAGCCTGGACTGGATCCGCCAGCCGGCCGCACCCGGGCACTGGCGTGCCGAGCTCTCCTGGCAGGGGGAGCCCGGTACGGCTTCGAAACTCGCCTCCGCGCTGCGCGGCTGGCAGCTGATGCGGTACGAGGTGACCAGCGAGCCCTGCGCCACGGCGGAGGGGGAGCGGTACAGCAGCACGCCCTCGCTCGGCATCTTCCACGCCGTCACGGGCATCCACGGCGACATCCTGATCCCCGAGGACCGGTTGCGCGCCGTCCTGCTGCGCGCCCGCAGCGAGGGCGCCGACCTGGAGGCCGAGATCGCCCGGCTGCTCGGCAAGCCCTGGGACGACGAGCTGGAGCCGTTCCGGTACGCGGGCGAGGGCGCGCCGGTGCGCTGGCTGCACCAGGTGGTCTGAGGCCGCCCCCCCGGGGGCAGGCGGACAGGGACGGACCGGACGGGTACGACGAAGGGGCCGGCGCTCACGGCGAGCGCCGGCCCCTTCGTCACGGGCGTCAGTGGGTGCGGAAGGCCAGCACCACGTTGTGGCCACCGAAGCCGAACGAGTTGTTCAGCGCGGCGATCCGGCCCTCGGGCAGCTTGCGGGCCTCGTCGCGGACGATGTCGGCCTCCACGTCGTCGTCCAGCTCGTCCACGTTGATGGTCGGCGGGGCGATCCGGTGGTACAGGGCCAGCACGGTGGCGACGGTCTCGATGCCGCCGGCGCCGCCCAGCAGGTGGCCGGTCATCGACTTGGTGGCCGAGACGGCGATGTGGTCGAGGTCGTCGCCCAGCTCCTTGCGCAGCGCCTTCAGCTCGGCGGTGTCGCCCTGCGGGGTCGAGGTGGCGTGCGCGTTGACGTGCACGATCTCGGCCTTGTCCAGCTCGTTGCGCTCGAACAGGTCGGCCAGCGCGCGGGCCACGCCGGCGCCGGTCGGCTCGGGCTGGGCGATGTGGTGGGCGTCCGAGGACAGGCCCTGGCCCACGGCCTCGCAGTAGATCCGGGCGCCGCGCGCCTCGGCGTGCTCGATCGACTCCAGCACGACCACGCCGGCGCCCTCGCCCAGCACGAAGCCGTCGCGGCCCTTGTCGTACGGGCGGGAGGCGCGCTGGGGCTGGTCGTTGTTCTTGGACATCGCCATCATGTTGGCGAACGCGGCGATCGGCAGCGGGTGGATCGCGGCCTCGGTGCCGCCGGCCACCACGACGTCGGCGCGGCCGGTGCGGATCATCTCGATCGCGTAGCCGATCGCCTCGGCGCCGGAGGCGCAGGCGGAGACGGGGGTGTGCACACCCGCGCGGGCGCCGACCTCCAGACCGACGTTGGCCGCCGGGGAGTTGGGCATCAGCATCGGGACGGTGTGCGGGGAGACCTTGCGGGCGCCCTTCTCCTTCAGCACGTCGTACTGGTCGAGGAGGGTGGTCACGCCGCCGATGCCGGAGGCGATGACGGTGCCCAGGCGCTCGGGGGCGAGCTTGGAGGACTCGTCGGTGGCGGGGGTCTCGAAGCCCGCGTCGGCCCAGGCCTCGCGGGCGGCGATCAGCGCGAACTGGGCCGAGCGGTCCAGCTTGCGGGCCAGCGGGCGGGGCAGGATGGTGCCGGGCTCGACGGCGGTGCGTGCGGCGATCTTGACGGGCAGGTCCTCGGCCCACTCCTCGGTCAGGGCGACCACGCCGGACTTGCCGGCGACCAGGTTCTCCCAGGTGCTGGCGGCGTCGGCGCCCAGCGGCGTGAAGGCGCCGATACCCGTGACGACCACGGTGCGGTTTTCAGCGGTCACTGGTTTCTTCTTCTCTCACGTGTGCAGGGGTCGGCGGCGTGCCGAGGATGGGCCCGGCCGGGCGCCCCGGTGAGGGGGCGTCCCGGCCGGTGGGGTCGGTCGGGCTCCACGAGCCCGGCCGACCGGTCAGCCCCCGCCGGCGTACGGGACGCCGGGCGGGCTGGCCGAGTCGAACGACTCGATCGCTCAGGCGGCGTTGGCGAGGATGTAGTCCACCGCGTCGCCGACGGTCTTCAGGTTCTTGACCTCGTCGTCCGGGATCTTGACGTCGAAGCGCTCCTCGGCGGCCACGACGACCTCGACCATGGACAGCGAGTCGACGTCCAGGTCATCGGTGAAGGACTTGTCGAGCGCGACATCCTCGGTCGGGATACCGGCGATCTCGTTGACGATCTCGGCGAGACCTTCCAGGACCTCGTCCTTGGTAGCCATACTGGCTGCTCCTCTTCGGTGTTGAACGCGTCCGGCCGGCGGCCGGACACAGGCTTGTGGATTGGGCGAATGCGCCTAGGGGAGAGTAACGACTGCCGCGGCGTACACGAGACCCGCCCCGAACCCGATGATCAGGGCCAGGTCCCCGCTGTGGGCCTCACCGCTCTCCAGCATGCGTTCCATCGCCAGCGGGATGGAGGCGGCGGAGGTGTTGCCGGTCTCGGCGATGTCGCGGGCGACGGGCACCGACTCCGGCAGCTTGAGCGCCTTGATCATGGCATCCGTGATCCGCATGTTGGCCTGGTGCGGGATGAACGCGCCGAGCTGGTCGGCGGTGATCCCGGCGGCGTCCAGCGCCTGCTGGGCCACCTTGGCCATCTCCCACACCGCCCAGCGGAAGACCGGCTGGCCGTCCATCCGCAGGGCCGGCCACTTGGTCTCCTCGCCCGCGCCGTTGACGGCGTCGGACTTGGCGAAGGCGGTGTCCCAGGCCTCGGTCTGGGTGATCAGGTCGGCCTGCGAGCCGTCCGAGCCCCAGACCAGCTTGCCGATGCCGGGAGTGTCGGACGGGCCGACGACCACGGCGCCGGCGCCGTCGCCGAAGATGAAGGCGGTGGAGCGGTCCGACCGGTCGGTCAGGTCGCTGAGCCGCTCGACGCCGATGACCAGCACGTACTCGGCGTTGCCGCCGCGGATCATGCCGTCGGCCAGGCCCAGGCCGTAGCCGAAGCCGGCGCAGGCGGCCGAGATGTCGAAGGCCGGTGCGGTGCCGCAGCCGAGCCGCTCGGAGATCTCGGTGGCGATCGCCGGGGTCTGCTTGAAGTGCGAGACGGTCGAGACGATCACGCCGCCGATCTGCTCGGCGGTGATCCCGGCCTGGGCGATCGCCTTGCCGGCGGCCTGGACGGACATCTCGGAGACGGACTCCTCCGGGCCGGCCCAGCGGCGCTCGGCGATCCCGCTGCGGGTGCGGATCCACTCGTCCGAGGAGTCGATCCACTCCAGGACCTCGGAGTTGGGGATCACCCGGACCGGACGGTAGCCGCCGACGCCGAGGATGCGCGAGTACTGCGCGCCGCTCACCGGACGGATCTGGGGCTTGGTCATGCCTGGTTCTCCTGCTCCTGACCGCCGTGCTCCGCGACGAGCGCGCGGGCCTTGTCCAGATCGGCGGGGGTCTTGAGGGCGAGCGTGGCCACACCCTTGAGGTTGCGCTTGAGCAGCGCGGTGAGGGTGCCGGCCGGGGACAGCTCGATCACGGCCGTCGCGCCCAGCTGCCCGAGGGTCTCCATGCAGAGGTCCCAGCGGACCGGGTTGGAGACCTGCGACACCAGGCGGGCGAGGACCTCCGCGCCGGAGTCCACGACCGCGCCGTCCTTGTTGGAGACGTAGCGGACCTTCGGGTCGGCCACGCTGGTCAGGGTCGGGGCCAGCTCGGCCAGCCGCTCGACGCCCGGGGCCATGTGCTCGGTGTGGAAGGCGCCGGCCACCTTGAGGGCCACCAGCTTGGAGCGGGTCGGCGGATCCGCCTTCAGCGCCTCCAGCTGGTCCAGCGTGCCGGCGGCGACGATCTGGCCGCCGCCGTTGTTGTTGGCCGCCGTCAGGCCGTGCTCGGCCAGCTTGGCCGCGACCTCCTCCGGCTCGCCGCCGAGCAGGGCGAGCATGCCCGTCTCGGTGACGGCGGCGGCCTCGGCCATGGCCCGGCCGCGCTCGCGCACGAAGGTCAGCGCGTCGTGGGCGGTGAGCACCCCGGCGCCGGCGGCGGCGGTGATCTCACCGACGCTGTGGCCGGCCACGGCGCCGACCAGCGCACGGGCGGCGTCCTCGTCCGGGAACAGCTCCCGGGCGGTCACCAGACCGGCCGCGACCAGCAGCGGCTGGGCGACGGCGGTGTCCTTGATCTCCTCGGCGGACGCCTCGGTCCCGGCGTGCACCAGGTCGAGCCCGGCGACCTCCGACCAACCGCGCAGGCGGTCGGCGACGCCGTCGAGCTCCAGCCAGGGGCTGAGGAAACCGGGGGACTGGGCACCCTGTCCAGGGGCGACGATTACGAGCACGGTTCAACCCTCTCTCGCCAGGCGCCCAGGGGCGGGTAGGCGACGGTAACGAAGAAAACCATCCGGGATTGTATGGTCCCTACACTCCGGCTCAGCCGGGCTCCCCGACGGCGTCCAGCCGGCCGAGGGCCAGTGCGATCCGCAGAGTGAACGCCGAACGTACGTCGGAGGGGGCGTACCCCGTGACGTCAGTCACACGTCGTAGCCGGTAGCGCACCGTATTCGGGTGGACGAAGAGCATCCGGGCCGCACCCTCCAGCGAGGAGGCCTGCTCCAGGTAGACACTCAGCGTCTCCAGCAGGGCGGAGCCGGCCTCGTCCAGCGGTGTGTAGATCTCCTCCACCAGCTGGCGGCGCGCGGCCTGGTCGCCGGCCAGCGCCCGCTCGGGCAGCAGGTCGTCGGCCAGCACCGGGCGGGGGGCGTCCGGCCAGGCGGCGCAGGCCCGCAGGCCGGCCGCGGCGGCGGCGGCCGAGCGGGTCGCGGAGAGCAGGTCGGGCACGGTCGGGCCGACCACCACCGGGCCCGGCGCGAACTGGCCGATCAGCGCGCGGGCCGCGTGCACCGGCTCCTTCTCGCCGCCGACCACGACCACCAGGCGCTTGCCCAGCACCCCGGTCAGCACGTTCAGCTTGGCGTACCGGGCGGCCCGGCGGATCGCCTCGACCACCAGCTCGCTGTCGCCGTCCGGCGCGCTGCCCATCACCACCCGGACCTGGCTGGGCTGGCCCCAGCCGAGCGCCGCGGCCCGCGAGAGCACGCCCTCGTCGGCGTCGCCGGACAGCAGCGAGTTCACCACCAGCGCCTCCAGCCGGGCGTCCCAGGCGCCGCGCGCCTCGGCGGCCTGGGCGTACACCTGGGCGGTCGCGAAGGCGATCTCCCGGGCGTAGACCAGCACCGACTCGCGCATGTCCGCCTCGTCGCCGGGGGCGGCCACCTCCTCGATGGCCTCCTCCATCACCTCGATCGTGGTGCGGATCAGCTCGACGGTCTGGCGCAGGGTGATCGCCCTGGTCAGCTCGCGCGGGGCGGTGCCGAAGACGTCGGTGGAGATCGCCTGGGCGGCGTCGGGGTGGCGGTACCACTCGGTGAAGGCGGCGATGCCGGCCTGGGCGACCAGGCCGATCCAGGACCGGTGCTCCGGGGGCATCCGCCGGTACCAGCCGAGCTGGTCGTCCATCCGCGAGATCGCGGCGGTGGCCAGCTTGCCGGAGGACTTCTCCAGCCGCTTGAGCGTCGCGGCCCGGCGCTCGGCGCGCTCGGCGGCGTTTCTGCGCTCCTGCGCCGTCAGGCGGGGCGCCGCGCGGCCGGGGCGGTCACGGCCCGCCCGGGCGGCCGGGCTCTTCCCGGTGGGGTCGGCTGCGGGGCTGGGGCTGGGTTCGCTCTTGGAGTTCGCGGAAGCGGCTGGCACAAGGACAAGACTGCCTCACGCGAGTGACTGCTCGTGCACACCCCCCGGCGGAGCGGCGCGGTGGCAAGAGTCACACCCCGCGCGCCGGCGACTACGGTGGGGGCGTGACCGAAGCCGCCGACCGCCCCCGCGCCGACCTGCGCCGCACCGCCGAACGCTACCGCTCCGCCCCGGCCGAGGGCGTCGAGACCCGGCACGCGTTCTCCTTCTCGGGCCACTACGACCCGAAGAACACCCACTTCGGCGCGCTGCTCGCGTGCAACGAGGAACTCCTCGCCCCCGGCGCCGGGTTCGAGGAGCACAAGCACCGGGACACCGAGATCCTCACCTGGGTGCTGGAGGGAGCGCTGGCCCACCGGGACTCGTACGGCCACAGCGGGGTGGTCCGGCCCGGGATGGTGCAGCACCTCAGCGCCGGCTCCGGCGTCACCCACACCGAGCGCAACGTCGGCGGCGCCACCGGGCCGGTCCGCTTCGTCCAGATGTGGCTCCAGCCGGACGAGTTCGACGCGCCGCCCGCGTACGGCCTGCGCAAGGTGGAACCGGCGGACGGCGGGTTGACGCTGCTCGCCTCCGGCCTGGAGCGCGACGCCGGGACGGACGCCCTGCGGCTGCGCCGCCGCGACGCCGCGCTCTGGCTGGCCACCGCCGGGCCGTGGCAGCCGCTGCCGCCGCTGCCCGAGGCGCCCTGGCGGTACGCGCACCTGACGGCCGGCTCGCTGGGCTACCGGACCGTCCCGGGGCCCAAGGGCGGCGGCCGCTCGATGGTCCCGGGCGACAGCGTGCGGATCACCGGCGAGGCCTTCGCCGACCCGGCGGCGGGGGAGACCGGCGCCGAACTCCTGCTCTGGGAGATGCACTCGCCGGTCTCGTACGGCTAACTGTCCAGTTCCGCCAGCACCGCGTCCGAGAAGGCCGGCCAGGCCTCGACCGCCCACGGTCCGAAGTCCCGGTCGGTGAGCGCGACGCAGGCCGCGCCGGCCTGCGGGTCGACCCACAGGAAGGTGCCGGACTGGCCGAAGTGGCCGAAGGTTCCGGGGGAGTTGGCGGTGCCGGTCCAGTGCGGGCTCTTGCCGTCGCGGATCTCGAAGCCGAGGCCCCAGTCGTTCGGGCGGCGGTGGCCGTAGCCGGGCAGCACGCCGCTGGTGCCGGGGAAGGCGACCTCGCGGGTGGCCTGCCGGACGGTGGACGGGTCCAGCAGCTTGGGGGCCTGCAGCTCGGCGGCGAACCGGGTGAGGTCGGCGACGGTGGACAGGCCGCCGGCGCCGGCCGGGGACTTGTGGGCGGTGTGGATCAGGGTGTCCGTCATGCCCAGCGGCTCGAACACCGCCTCGGCGACGTAGCGGGAGAACTCGATCCCGGCGGCCTCGGAGAGCGTCCGGGCCAGCGCGTCGAAGCCCGCGTTGGAGTAGAGCCGGCGGTTGCCGGGCTCGGCGAACACCCGGTCCTCGTCGAAGCCCAGGCCGGAGGTGTGCGCGAGCAGGTGGCGGACGGTGGACCCGGGCGGCCCGGCCGGGTCGTCCAGCTCGAACACGCCCTCCTCCAGGGCGACCAGCGCCGCGTACGAGGTGAGCAGCTTGGTCACCGAGGCGAGCGGGAACAGGTGCTGCTGCGGCCCGTGCGCGCCCAGCACCGCGCCGTCCGCCGCCCGGACCACCGCCGCCGCGGCATGGGGCACCGGCCAGTTCTCGATCATCCGCAAGCTCTCCATGGGCCCGACTCTAGTCGCCGGGAAAATCCTCGGAAAAGGTGGTGGCGGGCCCACCCGGATGGCGGGCTTGCTTGGAGTGCACTCAAACTCTGTAGCGTCGTTCCCGTCGCACAGGACAAGGGGGAACGAGCGATGGCCGCACCCGCACGCATCGAGATCGACCTGCGCAGCTGCTCCGAGGTCTTCAGCCGCCCCGTCGGCGATCCGGACCCGAGCCCGAGGCACACCATCAGCGAGGTCGCCACGGCGAGCGGGCTGACCGCCCACACCCTGCGCTGGTACGAGCGGATCGGCCTGCTGGACCCGGTCGACCGGGCGGCGGGCGGCCAGCGCCGCTACTCCGACGCCGACCTGCACCGGCTGGCCTTCCTGGGCCGGCTGCGGCTGACCGGGATGTCGGTGGCGGACATGCTCAAGTACGTGGACATGGCCCGCCAGGGCGAGCAGACCTACGGGGAGCGTCGGCTGCTCCTGGAGGCCCAGCGCGAGGAGGTCCGACAGCGGATCGTGGACCTCCAGGCGACCCTCGCCGTCCTCGACTACAAGATCGACATCTATGCCGGGAAGGGCGCCGTCGGCGCCGGCATCCCGGCCAAGTGCCAGAACATCCATGGAGAGGAAGAGCAGAGCGCATGACTCAGACCGTCCTTCCCACCGTCGAACTCGGCACCGGCGGCCCGCTGGTGGGCGTCCAGGGCCTCGGCTGCATGGGCATGAGCGAGTTCTACGGCCCCACCGACGCCGACGAGGCGCTCGCCACCCTGGACGCCGCGCTGGAGACCGGCGTCACCCTCTTCGACACCGCCGACATGTACGGCTCCGGCCGCAACGAGGAGCTCATCGGCCCCTTCGTCCGGGCCAACCGGGACAAGGTGGTGCTCGCCACCAAGTTCGCCATCCTGCGCTCCGAGGAGGACGGCGCCGTCCGCGGCATCAGCAACGACCCGGCGTACATCCGGACCGCGGTGGACGCCTCGCTGCGCCGCCTCGGCGTGAACGAGATCGACCTGTACTACATGCACCGCCGCGACCCGGCCGTGCCGCTGGCCGACTCGGTCGGCGCCATGGCCGAACTGGTGAAGGCCGGCAAGGTGCGCCACCTCGGCCTGTCCGAGGTGACCGGGGCCGAGCTGCGCGAGGCGCACGCCGTCCACCCGATCGCCGCGCTCCAGTCCGAGTGGTCGGTGTTCGCCCGCGACGTCGAGAGCACGGCGGTGCCGGCCGCGGCGGAGCTGGGCGTCACCTTCGTGCCGTACTCGCCGCTCGGGCGGGGCTTCCTGACCGGCGCCTTCCAGGACGCCACGGAGCTCTCGGCGAACGACTACCGCCGCAACCACCCCCGCTTCACCGGCGACAACGCGGCCGCCAACGGCGAACTGCTCGACCCGCTGCGGGAGATCGCCGGGGCCCGCGGCGTCACGCTCGCCCAGGTCGCGCTGGCCTGGGTGCACCAGCGGGCCGAGGTGCACGGGCTGGCCGTGGTGCCGATCCCGGGCACCCGCAAGCGGAGCCGGCTCGCCGAGAACACCGCGGCGGCGACGCTGCGGCTGACCGCCGAGGAGCTGGCGCTGCTGGAGCCGGTGGCCGGCCGGGTGGCGGGGAGCCGCTACGCGGACATGAGCTCCACCTCGGCGGCGCGCGAGTAGCGGGCACCGGCGGCCCGGGGAGTCGGCGGACGCCCCGGGCCGGCCGCCGGGCTCAGACCGTACGGCCCGTCCAGGCGGCCAGCCGGGTGTGCACGTCGGCGTCCTCGGCGACCGGCCGGACGGCGGCGAACGGCACGCCCGGCACCCGCCGCTCGGCCGGCAGCACGAACTCGGCGATGCCCAGGGCGGTCCGCGCCAGGTCGTCGTCCAGGACGAAGCCGTTGTCGAGGCTCCGGGCGATGTCCCCGGAGTGGGTCACCAGCTCCATCAGGTAGCCGCCGACCGCCATCGCGCCGGGCACCTCGCCCCAGGGGGCGACGGTCGGACGGCCGAGCTTGGCGTCGTCCGCCCAGGCGGCGGTCACCCGGGCGCGGGCCCGGCCCAGGGCGGCCGGCCAGCCCTCGTCGGACGGGTCCTCGATGGCGGCCACGGTGTCCTCGGCGTGGCCGCCCTCGCCCATGTACGCGAACCGGTGGACGCCGCCGACCACGTGGTTCAGCAGCCCGCGCAGGGTGAACTCGGTACAGGGCGTGGGCCGGTCGAGGTCGGCCGGGGTGACGGTGGCGAACAGCTTCTCCAGCTGGTCGAGGGCGGCCTGGTACTGCGGGCGGGCGTCCTGGACGGCGGTCATGGCGCTCAACTCCCTGGTGTCGGGTGGTCGTTCGGGCCCCTTGCGGGCCCGGAACGCAATCTCCCAGTAAAACCTGACAACGGCCGTCAGGATTACTGGGATTCTTGGACCATGAAGGCCGACCGCCTGCTCTCGATCCTCCTGCTGCTCCAGACCCGCGGCCGGGTGCCCGCCACCGAACTCGCCGAGCGGCTGGAGGTGTCCGTCCGCACCATCTACCGCGACGTCGAGTCGCTCTCCGCCGCCGGGGTGCCGGTGTTCACCGAACGCGGGCGGCACGGCGGCATCGGCCTGCTGCCCGGCTACCGCACCGACGTCACCGGCCTGACCGCGGACGAGGCCAGGGCGCTGTTCGTGCTCTCCGCCCAGGGCGCGCACAGCGACCTCGGGCTGGACGGCGCGCTCGGCTCGGCGCTGCGCAAGGTGATGGCGGCGCTGCCGGCCCCGCACCGGCCGGCCGCCGAGCGGGTCCGCGAGCGGATCCTGGTCGACCCGGCCCGCTGGATGCAGACCCCCGGCGCGGTCGGCCCCGCCGCCGGGCCGGACCTGGGCGAGCTGCAGTACGCCGTCTTCGCCGACCGGCGGCTGCGGCTGCGCTACCGGCACAGCGGCACGCCCGCGCCGGTGGAGTACACCGTCGACCCGTACGGGCTGGTGAGCAAGGCCGCGGTCTGGTACCTGGTGGCCGATCTGCACGGCGAGCCGCGGCTGTTCCGGGCCGACCGGGTGCTGGCCGCCGACACCACCGAGGAGGCGGTGCGCCGCCGGACCGGGGTCGGGCTCGGCGAGGTCTGGGCGGTGCTGCGCGAGCAGGTCGAACGGCTCCCGAAGGACGTGCCGGTGCGGGTGCGGGTCCGGCGCGGACGGCTGGACATGTTCCTGCGCATCCACGGCGGCCGGGTCACCGCACCGCCGCCGGAGCCGGGCGCCGTCCCGGCCGAGGAGTGGACCGAGGTGGCGATGGCCTTTCCGGCCCCGGCGGCCGTCCGGTCGCTGCTGGCCTTCGGCGCCGACGTCGAGGTACTGGCCCCGCCGGCCGCCCGGCGCGAACTGGCCCGGGCGGCGGCGGAGGCCCTGCGGCTGTACCAGGAGCAGGGGGACTAGGAGCTCGGGTTGGCCCGGACCACGTCCTGGTAGTGGCCGAGGGAGATCGCCGCGAAGTTGTGCAGGCTGTCGGTGCCCTCGGTGAGGTAGCCGTTGTGGCCGGCCGCGCGGGCCGAGGAGATCAGTTCGGAGCCGAAGCCGCTCGCGGCCGGGTCGGCGCCGTGGCCGAGCCCGCCGACCTCCATGAACGGCACGTTGCCGATCCAGTCGCTGGGGTTGCGGGTGGCCCAGAGGTGCACGCCCGCGCCCAGCTCGCCGGTGTTCTGCACGCCCATGCCCGGGCTGCCGAAGACCACCAGGTCGGTGATGCCGGAGGTGTCGGACGGCGAGGCGGCCGCGCGCGGGATGTCCGGGGCGGCCGTACCGCAGACCACCGAGCCGTACGAGTGGCAGAGCAGCGCCGGCGGCGCGTCCGGCCGGGTGGTCTCCTTGAGCCCGGCGAGCAGCCGCTCCAGCCGGGGGGCGGCGACGTCGGCGAGCCGGGAGGTGGCCGCGTCCGGGCCGAGGCCGGACGGGGTGACGTAGCCGGTCCAGGAGATCACGGCGGTCCGGGTGTCCGGGGCCTGGCGCTGCTCCTCGGTGTGGAGGGCGCGGGCCATGCCGGCCGGGGAGCGCAGCGGGTCGGCCGCCTGGTCGTGGTGGCCGAGGTCGGCGTCCGAGCCGGGGACGAGCACGGAGATCCGCTCGGCGTCGGCGAGGTCGCCCCACACCTCGGTGACCAGGCCGCGGCCGCGCGGGTCGAAGGCCAGGATCTGCCGGTCGGGGGCGAGCAGGTGCTCGACGTCGTTGGCGCGGGAGACGGCCAGCGCGCGGGTGTCGGAGTCCAGCGTGCCGTCGGCGGCGCGGGCCAGGGCCCGGTCTTGCTCGGCGGCCAGGGCGATCCGGTTGGCGCGGTAGCGCAGGTCCAGCGGGGCGCCGTCGTAGTTGCCGACGACCAGCGGGTAGTCCTGGATCAGCCGGTCCAGCTCGGTGGGCGCGAGCGAGGCGAAGAACGCCGCGGCGGCGGCCGGGGTGGTGGTCGCCGGGTCGGGCAGGGAGCGGCCGAAGGAGTGGTCCTCGACCCAGGCGGCGCTGCCGGCCGGGGGCGTGGAGATCGCCAGCTGTTCGGAGGAGACGGCGGCCGCGGCGGCGACGGCCCCGGCGTCGGCGAGCACCGCGCAGCCGGCGAACGCCCCGATCAGTACCCGCTTCCAGCGCCGACGGATGCGCACCGCACCAACTCCCTTGGGGCCCGCACCGTTTCGCGGGCGGTGGTGCCCGGAGGGTGCGATAGCTCTGCTGACTTCCCTGCGCAAGCCTAGGGGGCCCGAAGGGATGCCGGGAACGCCTAAACTGTGGGATGGCTCACATGAACCGGGGGTGTCCGTCCGACGTCTCCCAGTGGTTCGGACAGTGGTTCGGGAAGTGGTTCGTACGGAGGCCCGGACGGCCGTCGGGAAAGGGCGCGCTCAGCCCTCGGACTCTCCGGACCCGTTGGACTCTCCGGATTCGTCGAACGCGCGGACCAGGCGCTTCGGCGCCGTCCGCCGCCAGGCCTCGGTGACCAGGTCGCGCAGCTCGTCCCCGTCCACCCGGTCCAGCCGGACGCTCACCCAGCCGTGCCGGCCGACGTACGGGGCGGAGGAGAACACCTCGGGCTCGGCGGCGAGCAGTTCGGCCTGGTCCTCGGGGGAGGCCTTGACGGTGACCCGGTCCCCGTCGGGCGCGCCCATCGCGAAGATCCGGCCGCGCACCCGCAGCGTCTCGATGTCCCAGGTCGGCTCCTGGGCGGCCTCCGGCAGGGCCAGGGCCATCGTGCGGAACTCGTCGAACGTCACCATGGCGGCAGGGTAGGGCAGGGCACTGACAGCGCGCCCCCGGCGCGCGGCACGGCGCACCGGGGGCGGTGGGCGACGGCCGCAGGGGCGCGGACCGACCGGTCCACGCCCCAGCGACGGTGGTGCGCCCCGCCGTTCGGACGGGCCGCACCCGGCGGACCGTCACACCATGCCCAGCGCGTACGCCGCGAACAGCGCCGCCGCGGCCCCGGCCACCGCCTTGCCGCCCCGGGAGAAGGCCGTCCACGGGCCGTCGAACCGGCGGGTGAACCAGCCGACCGCCACCAGCACGGCGCCGAACAGCGGCAGCAGCGCCAGCCGGGCGAGCACCCAGCCGAGCGAGTCCGGCGCCGTGCTCAGCCCCGGGACGGCGCCCAGGGCGGCCGCGCCGGGCACCGCCACCGCGAGCATCGCGCTCTGGTGCCAGCAGAAGATCGTCATCGCCGACAGGTTGACCACCACGACCGGCAGCCAGAGCAGCGGACGGCCGGTCAGCAGCCGGCCCAGCCGCTCCCGCAGCAGCACCGCGGCGCCGCACTGGAACGCCGCCAGGGCGAGCACCAGCAGGGACGGCGGGTGCGAGTTGGTCCGCTCCGCCCCGGGCACGCCGACCATGCTGGCCGGGTAGTGGAAGACCAGCAGCAGCGCGGCGAACAGCGCGCCGCCGCCGAGCAGCAGCACCCGGGCCGCCGGGCGGCCGAGCCGGCCCTGCGCCCAGAGCACGCCCAGCTGGTAGCCGAACAGCCAGCCCGGCAGGATGTTCAGCAGCGCGACCCAGGACGGCACCGACCCGGCCCACGGCCCGTACCGCAGCAGGTCGACGGCGGCGACCGAGGCCACCAGCAGGCCCGCCGACCAGCCGCCCAGCCGGCGCCCGGCGGCCACGCAGAGCGGGGTGAGGGCCGTCAGCCCCAGGTAGACCCCGATGTACCAGAGCGGCTGCACCACCAGGGTGGCGCCGGTGCGCACGGTGTCCTCGGGGACGCCGAGCGCCGGCAGCAGCGGGATCAGCGCCGCCCAGACGGCCGCCACCCCGAGCACCGGGCGCAGCAGCCGGACCGCACGGGCCCGCAGCCAGCCGCCGTACGTGACGCCCTTGGCCCGGGCCCGCTCCAGCGAGCGGACCGAGGAGTGGCCGCCGACCAGGAAGAACACCCCGAGCATCTGGAGCACCCAGCTGAGCGGGGCGAAGAAGCCGAGGGTGGAGAGCGGGCTGGCGTTGTGCAGGGCGCCGTCGGGGGAGCGGGTGAAGCCGCCGAGCATCCAGTGGCCGACCGGTACGGCGAGCAGGGCGAGGGCGCGCAGCCCGTCCAGGGCGCGGTCGCGGTCGGCCGGGGTCTTCGCGTCGACCCGCGCGGCGGCGCGGCGCAGGGCGGTGAGCGGTCCGGCGGCGAGCGCTCGGGGGGTACGGGGCGGGGCGGCGAGGGTGTCGGCCATGGTGGTGCTCCTTCCGGTGCGGGCGGGTCAGGCGCGGCCGAGGGCGACGGCGGCGTAGGCGGCGAGGGAGGCGGTGCCGGGGGCGAAGTAGCCGGTGTGGCCGTGGGATCCGGTGGCGGGCAGCGGGCGGGCGCCGAAGCCGGGGGCGGTCGGGTCGGCGCCGTGGCCGAGGCCGAACAGCCGGACCTTGGGCACGTCGCCGATCCAGTCGGAGTCGTTGCGGGCGGTGGCCCAGAGCGGGACGCCCGGGTCGAGGTCGGCGGCCGAGCCGACGCCCATGCCGGGCGAGCCGAGCACCACCACGCCGGAGGCCTGTGCGGGGGTGGGGCGGGCCAGGCCGCAGACCACCGAGCCGTAGCTGTGGCAGAACACGGTGGGCGGGTCCTGCGGGCGGGTGGTGGCGGTGAGTCCGTCGAGCAGCCGGGTGAGGCGGGGGGCGCCGGCCCGGGCCAGGTCCTCGGTGGCGGCGTCCAGGCCGAGGCCGAGCGGGGTGGTGTAGCCGGCCCAGGCGATCACGGCGGTCCGTCCGCCGGTGGCGTCCAGGAGCGCCCGGGCCATGCCGGCCGGGGTGCCGTACGGGTCGCCGGCGCGGTCGAAGCGGAGCAGGTCGGTGTCGGAGCCGGGGACGATCACGGCGGTGCGGCGGGCGGTGGCGAGGTCGCCGTACACCTCGGCGACCTGGCCGCGGCCGCGCGGGTCGAAGGCGAGGATCCGCCGGCCGCCGTCCAGCAGGGCGCGGTAGCGCTCGGCGCGGGTGCGGGCGGCCTCGTGGTCCTGCGGGGTGAGGGCGGGGTCGGCGGCCCGGGCGAGTTCGCGGGTGCGCTCGGCGGTCAGCGCCAGGGCGTTGGCCCGGTACCGGAGGGCGACCGGGGCGCCGTCCAGGTTGCCGACCACCAGCGGGTACCGGGCGGTCAGGGCGTCCTGCCGGGCCGGGTCCAGTCCGGCGAAGAACGCGGCGACCCGGGCCGGTTCGGTGGCGGCCGGGTCGGGCAGCCGCAGGCCGAGCGAGGTGTCGGCCGTCCACGCGGCGCTGCCGGGCGGCGGGCCGGTGACCGGGGTCTGGGTGTCGGCGGCCCAGCCGCCCGCGCCGAGCATGATCGCCACTGCCACCGCGGCGCCGGCGATCGCCCGCCCGGCTCGAAACCTGCGCATGTCCCTGCTCCTTCCTCGTCCGTTCGGCCGCCGACTCGGTTCGGCTTCCGACGAGGAGGAAGGTAGGAATGCGACGGCCCCGCGGACGTCACACCGCGGGGCCAACTCCCGGGTGCTACCCGGGTATCAGAGGAGAGGGCCGCCCCGAGCCGAAGGGCGCGCCGGTGCCGAAAGGGAGAAGCGAGGGAGTGACGAAGGAACGAGGGAGCGCCGACCGTCGGCGCCGGGTCGAGAGCGCCCGGAGGCGAGCGGGCGAACAGCTGCCAGTTACTGGCCGGGTGTCACCAGGCCGGACTCGTAGGCCAGGATCACCGCCTGGGCGCGGTTGTGCAGGCCGAGCTTGGCGAGGATGCGCCCGATGTGGGTCTTGACGGTCTGCTCGGCGAGCACCAGCCCGGCGGCTATCTCCTGGTTGGACAGGCCGCGGGCGATCAGCTCCAGCACCTCGGTCTCGCGCGGGGTCAGGCCGTTGAGCCGCACCTTGGGGTCGCGGCGCCTGGCCGGGCGGGTGCGGGCGAAGTCCTCGATCAGCCGGCGGGTCACCGAGGGGGCGAGCAGCGCCTCGCCGGCCGCGACCACCCGGACCGCGGCGATCAGGTCGGCCGGCGGGGCGTCCTTGAGCAGGAAGCCGCTGGCCCCGGCGCGCAGCGCCTCGTACACGTAGTCGTCCACGTCGAAGGTGGTCAGCATCAGCACCTTGGGCCGGTGGGCGCCCGGCACGGCCGGTTCGAGCAGCCGCCGGGCCGCCTCCAGGCCGTCCATGACGGGCATCCGGACGTCCATCAGCACCAGGTCCGGGTGGGTGCGGCCGTTGACCTCCAGGGCCTGGGCGCCGTCCGCCGCGTCCCCCACCACGTCGATGTCGCTCTGGGCGTTGAGCAGGGCCGCGAAGCCCGCGCGCACCATGGCCTGGTCGTCGACGATGATCACGCGGATGGTCATGCGGTGGTCTCCTGGGGGGTGTCGGTGTCGGGGCGGTCGACGGGCAGGACGGCGGCCACCTTGAAGCCGCCGTCCGGCAACGGGCCGGTGTCCAGCCTGCCATCGACCAGCCGGACGCGTTCACGCATTCCGACCAGCCCCTGCCCGGTGCCCTCGACCGAGGCCTCCAGCGACTCGGTGCGCTGCGGCGGGGGCGCGTTGACCACCGTCACCAGCAGCGCCGGGCCGTCCGTGCTCAGCGACACCCAGGCCCGCGCGCCGGGGGCGTGCCGCACCACGTTGGCCAGCGCCTCCTGCACGATCCGGTAGGCGGACAGGCCGACGGCCTGCGGTGCCTGGTCCAGCAGGTCCACCAGGCCCGGTTCCACCGTCAGTTCGGCCGGTACCCCGGCCCGGCCCACCGTCTCGACCAGCTGGGCGAGTTGGCCCACCCCGGGCTGCGGGGCCCGCTCCCCGCCGGACTCCTCGCTGCGCAGCACGCCGAGCAGCCGGCGCATCTCGGCCAGCGACTCGCGGGCGGTGCCGGCTATCGCGGTGAACTCCTCGGCGGCCTCGTCCGGCACCCCGGTGATCCGGTACGGCGCGCTGGCGGCCTGCACCGCGATGACCGACATGTGGTGCGCGACCACGTCGTGCAACTCCCGTGCGATCCGGGCGCGTTCCTCCAGCAGGGTGCGGCGTTCACGTTCGACCTCGCTGATCTGCTCCTGCTCGCTGAGCAGCCGGCGCGCCTCGGCGCGGTCCCGGACGGCCCAGCCGAGCAGCAGCACGGCGCCGCTGAGCGCGATCAGCAGCATGGTGGTGCCGTCGCCGGAGCGGGGCAGGCCGAGCGTGGTGGTGAGCGCGGTGAGCGCGATGGTGGCGAGCCAGACCGAGAGCAGGGTGGCCCGGCTCTCCCGCAGCGCCAGGGCGATCAGCAGGAAGAGGTACGAGAGGATCATCGGCGCGGTCCACGGCCAGGTGCCGCCGTCCTGGTCGTACCGGGCGGTGATGGTGGCGGTGGCGACCAGGGTGCCCGCGCTGATCCACCAGGCGGCCAGCGGCCGGGTGATGGCGAGCAGCAGCGGCACCGTCTGGGCGACGGTGAGCGCGCCGGCCACCGGGAGCACCAGGCCGAAGAAGCCGACCAGGGTGGCGATCCCGGCGGGGATCAGCGAGGACAGCATGATCAGGACGACGGCGTACGGCAGCCGGCGCACCCAGCGCCGGGGCGACGTTCCGAGCAGCGGGGTGTGGCCGCCGCTCGGGGTGGTCAGGTGGTGTCGGAAGGTGCCCAGCAGGCGCAGGGCGTGCGGGCGGAGGTCGGCGGCGGTGAGGTTCTTCATCGCGCGCCAGCCTAGGAGGGCGGGGCCCCGCCGGGCGTCGCACCGGAGCCCGATTTTCCGGGTGCTACCGGGGTACCGGGTGATACCCCGGTATGACGCGGGTGCGCGGCCGGGTACTACGCGCGGTCGTGCCAGTGGCCGGCCAGGGCCGGGCCGAGCTGGTCGAAGTGACGCTCGATCACCGCGACCATGCCCTCGGGGCCGGCCGGCTCGTGCTCGGCGCTCCAGGAGAGGTGGGCCAGGCGCAGCAGTCCGCCGAAGACGGCGGCGAGCACGGCCGGGCGCAGGTCCTCGGCCGGGTCCAGGCCCTCGCGTTCGGCGAGCACCCGGACGACCAGCCGCTCCTGCTCGTTGACCCGCCGCAGGTGGGCGGCGAGCAGCGGGGGCGTCTCCTCGATCATCCGCATGAGTTCGAGGGCGCTGTGGATCGAGCCGGGGCCGGCGGCCTCCTCGCTGCCGAGGTCGTGCCAGGCCTTGACGATCGAGGCGCGCAGGGCCTGGAGCGGGGTCTCCTCGGCCGGGCGGTGGCGCAGGCACTCCATGAAGTAGTCCTCGGCCACGGCCATCACGGCGAGCGCGACCTCGTCCTTGTTGGCGAAGTAGCGGAAGAAGGTGCGCTGGGAGACGTCGACGGCGGAGGCGATCTCGTCGACGGTCGTCCGGGCGAAGCCCTGCCGGAGGAAGAGCACGTGGGCGGCCTGGATCAGGGCGTACCGGGTCTGCTGCTTCTTGCGCTCGCGCAGTCCGGGCGTGCGCCCGGGGCCCTCCGGGGCGGCGGTGGTGCGGGGGGTGTGAGCGGCCATGAGCAGGGGCCTTCCGGAGGGCTGGGTACGGCGGTGGGAGCACGATCCTAGCGCTCTGACAAATGTCAGTTATGGCCAGAAGTCACTGTTTGCCGAATGTCAGCGGCTGACATAATCTGCCGAGGTGGCGCCCGTCGGGCCGGGGCACCTGTGGGGACGGGTGGGCCGGGGCGCCACGACCACGTCCTGCACCCCAGCCACGCCCCCGGAGGGCCCTGATGAGCCAGTCCGTCGTGAAGAACTCCGAGGCGGACGCACCGCCGCCGCCGAACCCGCCGTCGGGGGGCGGCCTCAAGGGGCACCCCTGGCTGACCCTGCTGACCGTCGCGGTCGGCGTCATGATGGTCGCGCTGGACGGCACGATCGTCGCCATCGCCAACCCGGTGATCCAGGAGAAGCTGCACGCGGCGCCCGCCGAGATCCAGTGGGTCACCAGCGGCTACCTGCTGGCCCTGGCGGTCTTCCTGGTCACCGCCGGCAAGATCGGCGACCGCTTCGGCCACAAGGCCACCTTCCTGGTCGGCGCGGTGGGCTTCGCCGTGACCTCGGCCGCGATCGGCTTCGCCGGCAACATCCAGACCGTGATCGCCTTCCGGGTGCTCCAGGGCCTGTTCGGCGCGCTGCTCCAGCCGGCCGCGCTCGGCCTGCTGCGCGGGGCCTTCCCGGCCGAGCGGCTCAACATGGCGATCGGCATCTGGGGCGGCGTGATCGGCGCCTCCACCGCGGCCGGCCCGATCGTCGGCGGCCTGCTGGTCGAGCACGTCAACTGGGAGTCGGTGTTCTTCATCAACGTCCCGGTCGGCCTGATCGCGCTGGCGCTGGGCCTGTGGATCCTGCGGGACGTCCGCGCCGAGAAGGCCGCCAAGTCCTTCGACCTGCCCGGCATCGCGCTGCTCTCGGTGGGGATGTTCGCGCTGGTCTTCGGCATCATCAAGGCCCCCGAGTGGGGCTGGGGCGACGGGCGGACGCTGCTGTTCCTGGGCGGCGCGGTGGTCCTGATGGTGCTGTTCGCGCTCTGGCAGGGCAAGGCCCGCGAGCCGCTGGTGCCGCTCGGCCTGTTCCGCTCGGTGCCGCTGTCGGCGGGCGTGCTGTTGATGGCGCTGATGGCCTTCGCGTTCTTCGGCGCGATCTTCTTCGTGACCTTCTACTTGCAGAACGTGCACGGGATGAAGCCGGTCGACGCTGGCGTCCACCTGCTGCCGATGACCGGCATGATGATCGTCGGCTCGCCGCTGGCCGGCCTGGCGATCGGGAAGCTGGGCCCGCGCATCCCGATCGTGGCCGGGATGCTGATCACCACCGTCGCGATGTACGGCATGTCCACCCTGGACACCGGCTCCGGCAACGGCGTGATGTCGCTCTGGTTCGTCCTGATGGGCCTCGGCATCAGCCCCGTCATGGTGGGCGCCACCGAGGTGATCGTCGGCAACGCCCCGCTGGAGCTCTCCGGCGTGGCCGGCGGCCTCCAGCAGGCCGCGATGCAGGTCGGCGGCAGCCTCGGCACCGCGGTGCTGGGCGCGCTGATGGCCGCCAAGGTCGGCGACGTGCTGCCGGGCAACTGGGCGAAGGCCGGCCTGCCGCCGGTCGAGGGCGCGGCGGGCGAGGGCCTCAAGCAGGCCGCCCAGCTCGGCATCGCCCCGCCGGCCCCGGCCGGCACCCCGCAGCAGGCGGTGGACGCGATGGCCGGCGCCGTCCACGAGTCCTTCGTGAGCGGCATGTCGCTCGCCTTCGCGGTGGCCTCCGTGGTGGCCCTCGCCGCCGCCGCGCTCGGCCTGCTCACCCGCCGCGGCACCACCGACGCGGGCCCGTCCGTGCACATCTGACGGCCCCACGGCCCCGCCGCACGCCACGGCCCCGGACTCCTCGGAGTCCGGGGCCGTCGTGGTGCCCGGCGGCGGGCGCCCCTGTGCGTCAGGCGCGGCTGAGGGCCACCAGCGGGACGGTCCGGGCGGTGGTGCGGTAGCCGGCGAACTGGGGCTGGGCGGCGATCTGACGGGCCCAGAGCGCGTCGTGCTCGGCCGGGTCGACCGGGGCCGCCAGGGCCGGGTAGCGCTCGGCGCCGACCTCGACGGTCACCTCGGGGTGGGCCACCAGGTTGCGGTACCAGAGCGGGTCCTGCTCGCTGCCGCCGTTGGAGGCGAAGACCACCAGCCGCCCGCCGTCCGGCAGGTAGACCAGGGGAGTGGTGCGCGGCTCGCCGCTGCGGGCGCCGACCACGGTGAGCAGGAGGACCGGCGCGTCGGCGAGCGGGCCGCCGACGGCCCCCTGCCGGGTGCGGAACTCCGCGATCACGTTCCGGTTGAACTCGCCCGCGCCGTCGGCGGGTTCGGGGTGCCGCCCGGAGGGCCCGGGCCTCGTCTCGTCGGTCATGACGCCGAGCTTAGGGCCTGCCGTCGAACTCGCGTCTGCGGGGCGGCGCCGGGGCACGCACCTCGCCGCGTTGTCGTCGGTCGCCAATGGCCCCCAGCCTTCGGCCGGGAGGTGCCCCCACCGCAGTGGCTCCCTCCTCCG
>NZ_JBHJSJ010000091.1:0-25554 GCF_042268845.1 Kitasatospora sp. NPDC056273
CGCCAATGCTCCGCAGTGGCTCCCTCCTCCGCCTTGCGATGCACGCACCCCAACGCCGCCCCGCCCGCCCTCCGGGCGGACGACGCGAGTTCGAAGACAGGCCCTAGTACTGGAGGTGACGGCCGAGGGCCGTACGGCGGAGTACCCGCTGCACGAGGTCGCGCTCCTCGACGAGTACTCCGGCACCGACGGCCACGTCTACGTGGCGCTCCCGACCGGCCGTCGGCAGATGGTCTCCGTCCCGCTGGACGGGACGCCCGAGGCCGAGGTCCGGAAGTTCGTCGTCGAGGTGTTCAACGCCGCCGCCGACGCCAAGGCGGCCACGGCCGAACGCCAGGCGCTCGTGCCCCGGGCCGAGGCCGACCTGCGCGAAGCGGTCGAGGACACGGCCGACCAAGAGGAGGCCCGGCGCCGGCTCGCCGACGTGCTGGCCCGCCAGAAGGCGGACACGCGCATCCCCGGGGCCCGCCGCGAACTGGACGAGGCACGGGACCGGTGGCAGAGGCCCACCGGCCGGCGGCCGGTGTAGCCGGGCCGCCGCCCGTCAGGCCCGGTGCACGCCCTAGCCTTCGACGACCTGGACCTTGTCGGCCTGCATCCCCTTCTGGCCCTGGACCGCCTCGAACGTCACCCGCTGGCCCTCGACCAGGGACTTGAAGCCGGCCCCCTCGATCGACCTGAAGTGCACGAACAGGTCCGGGCCGGACTCCGGGGTGATGAACCCGTAGCCCTTCTCGTCGTTGAACCACTTCACGGTGCCGTTCTGGCGGTCGGCCATGTCCACTCCTTGCACAGGGATCACACTGACCGCGCCAGTCTCTCACGCAGCGGAGCCGCTCCGACGCGAAGCGCAGCGGCGGCCGCCGACGGACCGCCCGCTCTGCCGATGGCTAAGTCGGGCCCGGGCGGGGGCCGGTCGTCACTACAGTCCCGTTCCATGACGATGGTCACCACGCGTACGGTCGAGTACCCGGCCGACGGAATGACGATGATCGGGCACCTCGCGCTGCCCGCCGGAACCGGCCGCCGGCCCGCGGTCCTGATCGGGCCCGAGGGGCCGGGCCTGAACGACTTCCAGCGCCGCAGGGCCGACGCCCTCGCCGAACTGGGCTACGTGGCACTGGCCTTCGACCTCCACGGCGGGCGCTGGATCAGCGACCCGCAGGAGATGCTGGCGCGGGTGATGCCGCTGCTCGACGACCCCGACCGGATGCGGGGCATCGGCCACGCGGCCCTCGACGTGCTGCTCGCCGAACCGCGGACCGACCCCGAGCGGATCGCCGCCATCGGCTACGGCACCGGGGGCGCGATCGCGCTGGAACTCGGGCGCGACGGCGTCGACCTGCGGGCGATCGGGACGGTCAACGGCCTGGTCACGGGCCGCCCGGGGGAGGCCGCCCGGATCCGCTGCCCGGTGTGGGCCGGGGTCGGGTCGGAGGACCCGATCATGCCCGCCGAGCGGCGGGACGCCTTCGCCGCCGAGATGCAGGCCGCGGGCGTCGACTGGCGCCTGGTGGTCTACGGCGGAGCCCAGCACGCCTTCCACCACCCGACGGTCGGCCACGCCGTGCTCCCCGGCGTCGCCCACCACCCGCAGCAGGCCCAGTGGGCCTGGCGCGACATCGTCGGCCTGCTCGCCGAGTGCGTGCCCGTACAGGAGTGAGCCCCGGCCCCTGCCCGTCGACCGACCGGGTCGACGGGCAGGGCGGGCACCGGGGCGGGGCCCCTTGCCGGCGGACGTCCTACAGGTGGACGTCGGAGACCTCGAAGGTCTGCACGGTACGGGCGTTGAAGTAGGACCAGAACCGGGTGCCGCGCATCACGGTGTCCGCGTGCTGCTGGTAGCGCTCACCGCCGGCGTCCGTCCCGGTGGCCCACCGCTCGACCAGGGCGCCGTCCTGTCCGGGCCTGCCGAACCGGGAGAGGTCGAAGTTGATCCACTGTCCTTCGCCGTAGTTCACGGCGACGATGACCAGCTTGTGGTTCACGCTGTCGTAGGCCGCGACGGCGTCGGGGTGGCCCGCGTCGATGATCGTCATGCCGGGGCGGATGTGCCGCATGTACTGGGCGAGCAGGAAGTACTTCGGGTTGACCGCGCCGATCACCCCGTTGGTGAGGGTGATCGCCCCGTAGTTCTCCCAGTCGAGGATCTGCCAGATGACCCATGCCGTGGGGTGCAGCCAGCGCAGGTCGAAGTTGAGGTTCCGGGCGAGCTGGAGGCCGCTGGTGTCACCGTCGCCGTACTCGGACATCCAGATGTTCTTGCCGTCCGCCGCCACCATCCTGTACAGCGCGTCGCGGTCACCGTCGACGTCGTAGCCGTGGACGTTCACCCGTCCCACGGCCGCGCGGGTGGCGGCGTCGAAGTCGGGGTTGTCGTGCCAGTTGTACGCGGCGCTGCCGACGCCCCAGTCGTCGAGGCCCGCCACCATCATCCAGTGCAGGCCGCGCGCGTCCAGCTGGGTGCGGGTCTGCCGGATGATCTCGGCCAGTCGGGGCCGGTCGTAGTGGCAGCCCTCCTGTCCGCCGACGAAGTCCGGCGAGTAGCCACCCCAGTTGGCCCCCGGCTCGTTGACCGGCTGGACGGAGGTGAAGTCGATGCCCCAGTGGTCGTGGGCGTACCGGGCCACCGTCGCCATGTACGCCGCGTGGCGGCCGAAGTTGTCGTCCCGCAGGTTGCAGCTCCAGCCGTCCGGCGCTCCGCGGGGGTCGTCGTTCTTCAGCATCCACCACATCGGCGAGTTGCTGAAGAGCTCGAACCTGTCGGCGCCGCGGTCCCGGGCCAGCCACATCATGTCGCGCTGGTGCGCGTCGGCGTTCCAGTTCCAGCTGGACGACTGCGGGTCCGCGGAGGCCCAGTCGAGCTGGTAGCCCTCGATCTGCTTGAAGCCGTCCAGTGTCGGACCGGGCTTCATCGTCCGGCCGCCGATGCTGTTCGTTCCCGAGCCGCCGACGTTGTAGCGGACCACGTTCATCCCCAGCCCGGGTACCGTCTGCCCCTGGAACCGGACGGTCTTCCGGCTGAACAGCACATCGGCCAGGTCCTCCCGGGGGCCGAGCTGGTTGGCCCACCAGGCGAGCGAGGTGCCCCACCCTTCCCAGGTCCCCCAGTTGGCCGACGGATTCACCGTCGTGGTGAAGTCGGCCCAGGCCGGTCGGGCGGCGGAGAGCACCGCCATCGCTCCGGCCGGCAGGCCCACCAGTCCACGCAGAACCGTACGACGTTCCATCAAATCCCCCTGAACGGAATCCGCGCGCCCGGATGTGGGGCGTGCGCGAAGCGCTCAGTCTGCACCACCGGCGAGAGGCGGAACCAGTGTGGTGTTGATCACTTCCCGGCCCTGTGGTCTGCCGGTCTCACGGAGCTGTGGTGTCCCCGGATTCCGGGCCGAGGGGCTGGGTGAGCCGCAGGGCGGTGTCGATCAGCGGGACGTGGCTGAAGGCCTGGGGGAAGTTGCCGACCTGGCGCTTGAGGCGCGGGTCCCACTCCTCGGCGAGCAGGCCCAGGTCGTTGCGGATCGACAGCAGGCGCTCGAACAGGTCGCGGGCCTCGTCGGTGCGGCCGATCAGGGCGAGGGCGTCGGCGAGCCAGAAGGAGCAGGCGAGGAAGGCGCCTTCGTCGCCCGGCAGGCCGTCCACTCCGCCGTCGGTGGGGTAGCGCAGGACGAAGCCGTCCTCGGTGGACAGTTCGCGCTGGATGGCCTCGATGGTGCCGATGACGCGCTTGTCGTCCGGGGGCAGGAAGCCGACCTGGGGGATCAGCAGCAGCGAGGCGTCGAGTTCGGCTGAGCCGTAGGACTGGGTGAAGGTGTTGCGGTCCGGGTCGTAGCCGTGTTCGCAGACGTCGGCGTGGATGGTGTCGCGCAGCGCGCGCCAGCGCTCCAACGGGCCCTGCTCGTCGGCCTGCTCCAGGAGCTTGATGGTGCGGTCGACGGCGACCCAGGCCATGACCTTGGAGTGGACGAAGTGGCGGCGGGGGCCGCGGACCTCCCAGATGCCCTCGTCGGGGTTCTGCCAGTGGTCCTCGAGGTAGTCGATGAGGCGCAGTTGGAGCTGGTGGGCGTGGTCGTTGCGGACGAGGCCGGTCATGTGGGCGAGGTGGAGGGCTTCGACGACCTCGCCGTAGACGTCGAGTTGGAGTTGTCCGGCGGCGCCGTTGCCGATGCGGACGGGCTGGGAGCCCTCGTAGCCGGGCAGCCAGTCGAGGGAGGACTCGGTGAGTTCGCGCTCGCCGGCGATGCCGTACATGATCTGGAGGTTCTCGGGGTCGCCGGCGACGGCGCGCAGGAGCCATTCGCGCCAGGCCTTGGCCTCGTCGCGGTAGCCGGTGCGCAGCAGGGAGGAGAGGGTGATGGCGGCGTCGCGCAGCCAGGTGTAGCGGTAGTCCCAGTTGCGTTCGCCGCCGATGTCCTCGGGGAGGGAGGTGGTGGGGGCGGCGACGATGCCGCCGGTGGGGGCGTAGGTGAGGCCCTTGAGGGTGATCAGGGAGCGGATCACGGCTTCGCGGTAGGGGCCCTGGTAGGTGCACTGGTCGGCCCAGTCGTGCCAGAAGTCGGCGGTGGCGTCGAGCATGCCCTCGGCGTCCGGGGGCTTGGGCGCGTCGAGGTGGGAGGCCTGCCAGGTGAGGGCGAAGGCGATCCGCTCCCCGGCGGTGACGGTGAAGTCGGCATAGGTGGTGAGGTCGCGGCCGTAGGTCTCGGCCTCGCCGTCCAGCCACACGGAGTCGGGGCCGGCCACGGCCACCGTGCGCGACTGCCCGCCCTCCTCGACTCGGCGGACCCAGGGCACCACCCGGCCGTAGGAGAAGCGCATCCGCAGTGCGGAGCGCATCCGCACGGTGCCGGAGACGCCCTCGACGATCCGGATCAGCTGTGGGGCGGCGGTACCGCGCGGGGGCATGAAGTCCACCACCCGCACGGTGCCGCCGTCGGTGTCCCACTCCTGCTCCAGGATCAGCGAGTCGCCCCGGTAGCGGCGGCGGTCGGCGGGCACGGCCGGGGCGGCGGTGTCGCCGCCCGGGCCGAGCCGCCAGAAGCCGTGCTCGTCGGTCCCCAGCAGGCCGGCGAAGACCGCCGGGGAGTCGAAGCGGGGCAGGCAGAGCCAGTCGACGGAGCCGTCCCGGCCGACCAGGGCGGCGGTCTGCATGTCGCCGATCAGCGCGTAGTCCTCGATGCGGGCGGGCACGGGCGTTCTCCAGAGTGGTGCGGAAGGGATGGGAGAGGGGAAGAAAGCGGGGGTTAGCCCTTGGACGAGCCCGAGTTGGCGTCGCGCACGAAGTGCCGCTGGAAGCAGAAGAACAGCAGCGCCACCGGGAGGGTGGAGACGAGCGCGGCCGCCAGTTTGAGCGGGTACTGGGTGCCGGAGCCGAGGCCGCCGGCGACGAAGTGGGCGAGTCCGGTGGTCAGGGTGTCGTGGTCGCTGGACTGGGTGGAGACCAGGAAGTGGGTGAACTCGTTCCAGGAGCCCTGGAAGGAGAGCACGGTGAGGGTGATCAGGGAGGGCCGGGACATCGGCAGCACGACCGACCAGAAGATCCGGAAGGTCCCGGCGCCGTCGATCCGTGCCGCCTCCTCGATCTCTCGCGGCACCGACTCGAAGAACTGCTTCATGATGAAGATCCCGGCGGCGTCGACCAGCAGGGGCAGGACCATCCCGCTGTAGGTGTCGAACATGCCGAAGCTCTTCAGCACCAGGAACTTGGGGATCAGCAGCACCACGCCCGGCACCGCCATCACGGCGAGCACGAAGCCGAAGAGCAGCCGCCGGCCGGGGAACCTGATCCGGGCCAGCGCGTAGCCCGCCATCGAGTCGAACAGCACCCGGCCGGCCGTGACCAGGACGGTCACCACCACGCTGTTGCCCAGCCAGCGCAGGAACGGGACGTTCTCCACGCCGTCCGCCAGCCCGAGCAGCCGCCGGTAGGAGGCGAGGGTGCCGCCGTCCGGGAGCAGCGACATCGGGTGGGCGGCCGCGTCCGGGTCGGTCTTGAAGCTGTTCACCAGCTGCAGCAGGAACGGCAGCAGGTAGATCAGCGCGAAGCCGGCCAGGGCCGCGTAGCCGAGGAGGCGCAGCGGTCGGGGGAAGCGGCCGAGGACCGGCCGGTCCTCGGCCCGCGGGGCGTCAGTGCGCGGCACGTCGGGCTCCCTTCCGCCCCGGCTTGCCGTCCCGTTCCCGCAGCACCCACCGCTGGACGGCGGTGAGCAGCAGGATCAGGCCGAGCAGGACGAACGCGATGGCGGCGCCCTGCCCGTAGTCGGCGTTGTCGAAGCCGGAGGAGTAGGACAGGTAGGCGGGGGTGAGGGTGGTGTTGCCGGGGGCGCCCTTGCCCATCACGTAGACCTGGTCGAAGACCTGCCAGGTGGAGATCAGGCCGAGGGTCAGGACGAGGAACAGGACGGGCCGCAGCGCGGGCAGGGTGACGTGGCGCAGCAGTTGGCGGCGGTTGACGCCGTCCAGGGCGGCGGCCTCCTCCAGTTCGCGCGGGATGTCCTGGAGGGCGGCGAGGAAGATCAGCATGAAGGTGCCGGAGGTGGTCCAGACCGCCATCAGGATCAGGGTGGACATCGCGACCGAGGGCCCGGCGAACCACTCGGACCAGGAGAGTCCGAGCGGCCCGCCGGCGGTCGGCGCGGGCTGGTCGACGCCGAACCAGCCGAGGACCAGCCAGACCAGTCCGCGCGGGTCGGCGAACCAGTTCGGCCCCTGGACGCCGAGCCAGCCGAGCATCCGGTTGACGGCGCCGCTGCCCTGGAAGAGGAAGAGGAAGACCGTCGAGACGGCGATCGAGCTGGTGACGGACGGGAAGTAGAACACCGTGCGCAGGGCGCCCCGGCCGCGCAGCATCCGCTGGTTGACGGCGATGGCGAGGAAGAGCGCCAGCCCCGTCTGGAGCGGCACGGTCAGCACCACGTAGTACAGGGTGTTGCGCAGCGAGGTGGCGAACAGGGTGCGGTCCAGGCCGTCCTGGGTGAACAGCCGCCGGTAGTTGTCCAGGCCGACGAAGTCCGCGCTGCCGCTGAAGGGATTGGACTGGCCGTCCCAGTGCAGCAGGCTGACCCACAGGGCCATCGCGATGGGCAGGACCATGAAGAGCCCGAGGACGAGGACCATGGGGCCGGTGAACAGCCAGCCCCACGCTCCCTCGCGCAGGCCGCGCCCGGCCTTCGTCCCGGCGGTGCGGGCCGTACGGGCGGTGCGGTCGGTACGGGCGGCGCTCTTACTTGGCATTCTTGAGCGCCTGCTCGCCGTTGCGCTGGAGGCTGCCCAGGACGGCCGCCGGGTCGCCGGTCTTCAGCGACTGGAGGTCGGTGTTGAACTGGGTGAGCACCTGGTTGAACCCGGCGATGGTGACCGGCGGCTGGGAGGTGGCGACGCCGTCGACCCAGGCCTTGGACTCCGGGTACTGCTGGGCGTAGGCGGCCAGCGCGCTGGTGCGCGAGGGCATCACGCCGAAGGCCTTGGAGAACTCCAGCTCCTGGTCGGCGCTGGTCAGGTGCTTGACCAGGTCGACGCCGGCGGCCTGGTGGGTGCTCTTGGCGGCGATGCCCCAGCAGTTGCTGAAGGCGAGGGTGCCGGGGCCGGCCGGGCCGGCGGGCAGCGGGAGCACCTTGTACGGGACGTTCGGGAAGTCCTTGGCCATCGCCCCCTTCAGCCAGTTGCCCTCGATGGTCATCGCGGCCTTGCCCTTGCCGAGCGCCTCGCCGCCCCAGCCGGCGTCCACCTCGGCGACGTACTTGGCGGAGCCGGCCTTCATCATGGACTGGAGGTACTCCAGGGCCTGCTTGTTGGCCGGGCTGTCGGCGGTCATCGTCTTCTGCTCGGGGTCGGTAATCCAGCCGCCGGCCTCCTTCAGCAGGGCGCCGACCCGCTGGTAGTCGGGGGCGGTGACGAGGCCGGTGACGCCGTCCTTGGTGAGCTTGGCGGCGTCGTCGGACAGCTGCTGCCAGGTGGTGGGGTAGTCGGCCTCGGTCAGGCCGGCCTGCTTCCAGAGGTCGGTGTTGATCGCCAGGCCCAGGGTGGAGCTGTCCTTGGGCAGGCAGGTGAGCTTGCCGTCGTTGCTGAAGGCCTTGCGCAGCTGCTCGGAGAAGTCCGCGGCGTCGGGTATCTGGTCGCCGTAGGCGTAGAGCGAGCCGCCCTTGGCGTAGTTCGCGAACTGGTCGGAGTTGACGTAGAAGAGGTCCGGCGGGGTGCCGCCGGCGAGGGCCTGGCCGAGCTGCTGGTTGATGTTGCTGGCGATCTGCACCGTGACGGTGTTGCCGGTCTGCTGTGCCCAGGCGGCGGTGGCCGCCTTGACCGCGGCGGTCTCGGCCTCGCCGGAGGTGGCGATCAGCACCGTCAGGTCCTGCTTGCCGCCGGAGGACTGCTTGGCCGTCGAGTCGCCGAAGCCGCCGGAGGAGGAGCAGCCGGTGACGGCGCCGAGGGCGACGGCCGCGCAGACGGCGGCCGCGGCGAGGGTGCGGGAGGTGGCCATGCGTGATCTCCTTGCGAGGGTGGGGGGATGGGTCGGAGACGGCTCGGGGGAGCGGTGTCACACGCTTTCGCGGAGCACCAGTTCCGGTTCCAGCAGGACGTGTTCGGTCGGCCGTTGCCGGTCGCCGAGCCGGTCGAGCAGGAGCCGCATGCACTCGCGGCCGACCGCGTCGAGCGGCTGGGCGAGGCTGGACAGCGAGGGGAAGAGCAGGGGGGCGATCGGCGAGTCGTCGAAGCCGATGACGGCCGCCTCCGGGCCGGGGGTGCGGCCGTCGTGCCGCAGCGCCTGGTACCAGCCGAGGGCCAGGGTGTCGCTGGCGGCCACGACCGCGGTCGCGCCGGCCGCGAGCAGCCGCTCGGCGGCCTCGGTGGCGCGCTCCGGGTCGTCCGGGCTCTCGGCCCGGCGGCCCCGGGTGGGCAGGCCGAGTTCGCGCATCGTGCTCTGCCAGCCGCGGGCGCGGTCGTCGCCGACGCCGGAGCCCTTGGGCCAGCCGAGGAAGCCGATCCTGCGGTGGCCGAGCCCGGCGAGGTGCCGGACGGCGGCCGAGGTCCCGGCGGCGCCGTCCACGTCGACCCAGTCGCCGACGTCCCGGCCGCTCCAGGTGCGGCCGAAGGCGACGTACGGGACGCCCTGTTCGTGCAGCCAGCCCTGGCGGCGGTCGCCGCGGTCGGTGCCGCTGAGCACGAAGCCGTCCGCGCCGTGCTCGTCCAGCAGCTGCCGGTAGCTGGTGAGCTCGTCGTCCCCGGGGGCGACGGCGAACAGCACCACCCGGTAGCCGGCCCGGTCGGCGGCCTCGGAGAGCGAGTGCAGGAACCGGTCCAGGACGGGGGTCGCGACGCCGGTGCTGCTGGAGCGGATGCCGTAGCCGATCAGCCGGCTGGCCCTGGTCTTCAGGGCCTGCGCGGCCCGGTGCGGCCGGTAGCCGAGCTCGTCGATGGCGCGCCGGACCCGCTCCAGCGTCTGCGGGCGCAGCAGCTCGGGCGAGTTGATCGCGTTGGAGACCGTCTGGCGGCCCACGCCGGCCCGGGCGGCGACCATTTCGAGGGTCACGGCGGACCCTGTCCTGGGCCGGGGCGATGAGTGTGCATGCATGACGGCGATCCTAGGTTCTGTCTCCATCGACATGAATGTTGGAGCGTTCCAATCCGGGGTTCCATCATCCCCACCAGGGGGGTTAATGTCTTGGAACGCTCCAACGGCAGAAAGGTTGCGCCCGGATGGAAGCAACTGTCAAGCCCCCAGCAGAGGATGAAGAGACCATGTCAGCGATGGAAGCGATTGACCTGCAGCCGTTCCTGCACGACGCCCGGCTCTCCGTGGCCGCCCCGAGCTTCTGCGCCTCCCGCCCCGACGGCCGGTTCGCCGGGGGAGCGGACGGCTTCTTCCACGGGGACCGCCGGATCCTCTCCCGCCTGGAGGCCACCGTCCCCGGCGTCCCCAACGCACCCGTCGCCACCGCCGAGGGCCCGGACGGCAGCACCACCTTCGTCACCGTGCTGCGCGGCCTCGCCGAGCGGACCGCCGACCCCGCCACCACCCTGGAACGCCGCCGCGAACTCGCCCCCGGACGCCTCACCGAGCGCTACACCGTCCACAACGGCGGCGACCTCACCGCCCGGCTGCGCCTGGACCTGCGCGCCGAGAGCGACTTCGCCGCGATGGACACCGTCAAGGCCGGCCGCGCCGACACCCCGCTGACCCCCGGCGCCGACGGCGACGACGCACTGCGCTGGAGCCGGGGCCCGCTCACCGCCGTCCTCGCCCTCACCCCGGCCCCCGACCACCTCGACCCCGCCACCGGCACCGCCGGCTACGACATCGAACTCGCCCCCGGCCAGTCCTGGCACGCCGTCCTGGAGTGCACCGCCGAACACGCCGAGGGCGACCTCTTCCCCGCCCCGCCCGCCGACGCCGCCCCCTGGCGCACCCCCGAGGTCACCGGCCGCGAACACCACCTCGGCCACTGGCTCGCCCGCTCCCACCAGGACCTGCGCGGCCTGTTGCTCACCGACCCGCTGAGCCCCGCCGACACCTTCCTCGGCGCCGGCGCGCCCTGGTTCCTCACCCTGTTCGGCCGCGACTCGCTCTGGGCGGCCCGGATGCTCCTCCCGCTCGGCACCGAGCTCGCCGCCGGCACCCTGCGCACCCTGGCCCGGCGCCAGGGCCGCGCCGTCGACCCGGCCACCGAGGAGCAGCCCGGCAAGATCCTGCACGAGGTCCGCCGCGCCGGGCAGCACCTCGACACCGGCGCCCACCTGCCGCCCTGCTACTTCGGCACCGCCGACGCCACCCCGCTCTGGCTCGTCCTGCTGCACGACGCCTGGCGCTGGGGCCTGCCCGCCGACCAGGTCGAGGACCTCCTCCCGCACGCCGAGGCCGCCCTCGACTGGCTGGAGCGGTACGCCGACGCGGACGGCGACGGCTTCCTGGAGTACGTGGACAGCACCGGCAGCGGCCTGTCCAACCAGGGCTGGAAGGACTCCTCCGACAGCATCCGCTTCCGCGACGGCCGGATCGCCGACGCCCCGATCGCGCTCAGCGAGGTCCAGGCCTACGCCCACGAGGCGGCGGTCAAGGCGGCCGACCTGCTGGAGGCCTTCGGCCGGCCCGGCGCCGAGTACTGGCGGCAGTGGGCCGAGCGGCTGCGGGAACGCTTCCGCGACAGCTTCTGGACCGAGGACGGAAACGGCCGCTACCCGGTGGTCGCCCTCGACGGGGACAAGCGCCGGGTCGACTCGATCGCCTCCAACATGGGCCACCTGCTCGGCACCGGCCTGCTCGACGCCGAGGAGAGCGCCCTGGTCGCCGCCCGGCTCACCGCCCCGGGCATGGACAGCGGCTACGGGCTGCGCACCCTGGACGCCGCCGCGGCCGGCTTCAACCCGCTCGGCTACCACACCGGTTCGGTCTGGCCGCACGACAGCGCCATCGCCGTCCACGGCCTCGCCAAGGCCGGACTGCACGAGGCCGCCGAGCCGCTGGCCGCCGGACTGGTGCGTGCCGCCGCGGGCTTCGACCACCGGCTGCCCGAGCTCTTCGGCGGCCACCCGCGCGAGCACTACGCCCGTCCCGTCCCGTACCCGGCGTCCTGCCGCCCGCAGGCCTGGGCCGCCGCCTCCGCCGTGACGGTCCTCCAGTCGCTGCTCGGCCTGGAGGCCGACGCACCGGGCCGTCGGCTGACGGTCCGGGCGCGGGTGCCCGCCGGGTACGAGTCGCTGCGGATCGACGGGCTGACGGTGGCCGGACTGCCGATCGAGGTGACCACCGACCACACCGGCGCGGTCCGGCTGCGGGCGCCCGAGGGCTTCACGGTCACCGTGGTCGACTGACCGGCGGCACCGCGGTGCGCCGATGGCGCTTCGGTCGCGCGGAAACACAGGTCGGCTCCGGCTCCCACCCGGGAACCGGAGCCGAACCGGGAGTTCCGGTGGTTACCGCAGGACGTCGACGAGGATGACGGCGCCGAGGACGACGGAGGCCAGGAGCCCGACCTTCACCGGCGTCAGCCGGTCCCGCACCTGGGCGCCCGGCCGGACGCGCTCGCCCGGCTCGGTGCTGAGCTCCCACCAGTTGACGACCCGGCGGAAGTCCGTGTCGAAGTCGGCCGACGGGTAGAAGGTGCTGCTCTGGAGGGCCGGAAGCGAGCGGCGCCGGCCGTCGACGGTGTGGATCCGGGCCGCGCGCGTGCCCTCGCTCATGCCGAAGCCCTTGGTCTCCCGCACGTCGATCCAGGCGATCTGCTGCCAGGAGTAGGTGCGGCCACGGCCGAGCCCCCAGCAGAGGGTGATCCCGTCGGCGCCGACCCGGCTCCAGCACCGCATGGTGGCGTAGCGGCTCGGGACGGCGATCACCAGGGTCCCGGCGACGATCAGGAGCGTCGGGACGAGGCCGAGCCTCTTGTAGCCGATGACGAGTTGGGCCGCGAGGATGACCGCGAGCAGGCCGAAGTCGGACCAGGACGGGCGGAACTTGTCTTTCCCCCGGAAGATCAGTTCGTTCACAGGGCGCACCCTACGCCCCGGTCGCCGGGCCCCGACAGGGCGGGGTCCCCGTGACGGGGCCCGGCAGACGGGACGTCACGGCAGGTAGTACGTCAGCAGATCGGACGTCAGCGGCGGGAACAGTGCCCGGTGCAGCTCCTCGTCCCCACGCCCGTACACGTCCGGCCGGATGCGGCTCAACCCCTCCAGCCCGTACGGCCCGAAGAGCAGCGCCGCCAGCGCGTCCGGCGCCACGCCCACGCCGCCGCCCGGGCCCGTGCCCTGCATCGTGCCGCCCGTGACCACCTCGCCCGGCTCCTGCGCGCCGAGCGGGATCCGGTAGTGCGCGCGGTAGGTGGAGAGCAGCAGTTCGCCGTCGGCGCGGTCCAGGCCGGCGGCGGCGAGGCGTTGGCGGAACAGGGGGCGCAGCCGGTCGAGCAGCACGGCCGGATCGGGGATGCGGACGTAGTACTGCTCCGCCTCGGGGCGCGGGGTGTCGTCCAGCAGCCCGTGCCAGACGGTGGCCGGCAGGGTGCCGGGCCGGTGCACCACCTGGAGCCGCGCCTCGGGCGCCAACGCCGCCACACCGGCCAGCAGTTCGCGCGCCGCCCGCTCGTCTGCGGCGGCCGCCTCGACCAGGTGGAACTCGCCGTCGTCCACCGGGGTGGTGCGGCCCACCGCCACCACCTCGCCCGCGCGCTCGACCACCCGCAGGGTGCTCGCCTCGTGCGCCAGCAGCCAGCGCCAGCGGGCGGGGGCGTGGCCCATCGCGAGGTCGAAGCCGCGCTGCGCCTGCTCCTGGAGCGCGGCCAGGGCGGGCAGGTCCGCCGCTCGGGCGGTGCGCAGCGCGGGGGCGTCCCCGGCGCCGATGCTGGGCGGGGCGGTGAGCAGCGGCCGCGAGACCGGGATGTCGATCGCGTACTCGTAGCCGAACAGCCGGTAGAAGTACGGGATTCCGATCATCACCTGGACCACGTGTCCGCGCGCGGCGGAGCGTGCGTGCGCCCATCGCAGCAGGGCCCGGACCAGGCCGCGGCCCTCGTACTCCCCGTCGGTGGCGACCATGTCGACCTGCCCGGCGGGCAGTCGGACACCGCCGAGGCGCAGCTCCTCGTCCAGCAGGGTGGCGGTGGAGACGACCCGGTCGCCGTCGACCACCACGGCGCTGGCCGACCGGCCGGCGTCCGGGTCCTCGACCACCAGGCGGTGGTCGAGCGCGTCCCCCGGGTCGCCGCGCTCCGTGAGCAGCGCGCCGATCCGCTCCTCGTCCTCCGGCCGGGACTCGCGCAGGAGCAGGCCGCCGGGCAGGGCCGTCGGCAGGGCAAAGGGTTCGTCAACGGTCATTCCCGGACCCTCGCACCGGTGGCCGCCCACGGCCAAGGGGTTTTTGCCGAACCGGCAAGGAAGAGCGGGAACACGCCCGATGTGGAGGGGAGTTGGCGAGATCGTACCCGTCTCGGGGGTGGCCGGGTTGACCGTGGCCACGACCGGAGGGTTGGCTTCCCCCTGGGGGGACGGGGGAGTGCGGGGGAATCCACGAGGAATCCAAGGGGAGGGGAGCCCATGAAGACGACGACGCTCCGGGTGGTCTGTGTCCTGGCGGCCGCGCTGCTGGCGGGCACCGCGGCACCGGCGGCCCACGCGCGGCCCGAGCCCGCGGCCACGCTCACGCTCACGTCCGGATCCGCGTCCGCGAGCGGTGACCCGGTCCGGGTGAACGTGAGCCCCGACGGCGCGCCCGCCGACGACTGGTCCGAGCCGCTCGGGCTGAGCGCCGACGGCCGGTACGCCCTGTTCACCTCGCTGGCCTCGAACCTGGTGCCCGGGGACACCAACCGCCTCTACGACGTCTTCGTCCGCGACCTGTGGACGCGGCACACCGAGCGGGTCAGCCTCGCCGACGACGGCACCCAGCTGGACGGCTCCACCAGCCAGGCGGCGATCAGCGCCGACGGCCGGTACGTCGCCTTCAGCAGCGACGCCGCCAACGCCGTCCCCGGGAACGGCAGCGGCCGCACCGACGTCTACGTCCGCGACCGCCTGACCGGCCGCACCGAGCTGGTCACCGCCGGCACCGGCGCCGGAAACTCCGTCAGCCCCGCGATCAGCGCCGACGGCCGCTTCGTCGCCTACTCCTCGGACCGCGCCGACCTCGCCCCCGGGGCGGCGGCCGGCACCGCCAACGTCTACCTGACGGACCGCCGGACCGGCGGCACCCGGCTGGTCAGCACCGGGCAGGGCGGCGCCCCCGCCGACGGCGGCTCGGTGGAGCCCTCGCTCAGCGCGGACGGCCGGACCGTCGCGTTCCGGTCGAAGGCGGCCAACCTACTGCCGGCCGCCGCGACCGGCCCGACCGCCCGGCCCGCCCTGAAGCCGCCGCCCGCCCGCCAGCTCTTCCCGCTCTACGTCCACGACACCCGCACCGGCCGGATCGAGGGCGCGAGCGTCGACGCGAGCGGCACCCTGCGCGACGCCGTGCGGCAGAGCCGGTTGAGCCCCGACGGCCGGTTCGCGCTGTTCCGGGTGTTCGAGCCCGGCCAGGGCGCCACCCGCGTCCCGCTCCTCGCCCGCGACCTGCGCACCGGGGCGGTCACCGAGGTGGCCCCCGCCGGCACCCAGCCGGGCGTCATGACGGCGGACGACCGCTGGGTCTACTTCGTCTCGGACGACGCCGGCCTGGTGCCCGGCGACACCAACGGCGCCCCGGACCTCTTCCGGCGGGACCTGCGGACCGGCCTGGTCGAGCGGGTCGCCGAGGGCGTCGGCCCGTCCTTCGCGCCCGCGGTGGACGCGTTCGGCACCACCCTGCTGTTCGGCGCCCTGAACGGCACCGGCTCCGACGTCCTGGTGCGCTACCTGCCGCCCCGCTGACCGGCCGCGGCGCCCGGATCCCGCAGGGTGCGGCGCGCCGCGACCAGGGTGAGCAGGCCCCACAGGACGGCCAGCGCCGCGGTGACGTAGACGCCGCCGCGGCGGAACGGGAGGTCCTCGTCCAGGGAGACCGGCGGGGCCCAGCCCGCCGGGTCGACCAGGACGTTCTCGGTGTCGCCGACGGCGTACGCCGAGCAGCCGAAGCCGCCGACCCGGGCGTGCGGCAGCGGCCGGCCGTCGGCGCGGCGGAGGTCGCAGGTCCAGCTGACGGTGCCGTTCTTGTCCTTGGCGCTGTGGGCCGCGGTGACCACCACCGCGGTCTCCACCCCGCGGTCGGCGAGGATCTGCGCCCGGATGCTCCCCGCCGGCAGCGCCAGCAGCAGCACGCCGAACAGGACGGCCGGCCAGATGACCAGGCCGCGGGGCCGGACGAAGCCGAGCCCGATGACGCCCGCCGAGAGCACCACGAACGCCAGGATGCCGCAGGGGAGTTCGTAGTCCGGGTTGCTGCCGAGCGCGGCCAGGCCGACCATCAGCACCGGGGTGAGCACCCCGACCAGCCAGGCCGTCCGGCGGACCGCCTTCGGCGACAGCTGCGGCTCCGGGCGCCTGCGGACCCGCTTCGGCGGCCGGACCACCCCCTCCGCGAGCGGCCTCTTCTGCTTCTTCCTGCGGGCCATGCCTTCCCCCGTCCGTTCTTCCGTGGTGCTGGGGACAGTCTGACCGCCGCTCCCGGCACGCGGTACGGAGGGGCGGGGCGGTGACCGCCCGTCAGGCCCTCGACGCGGGTGTTACCGACGAGTTCATCACATGCTCGCCCGCTGTCTTGCGGGCCGTGCGGGGAGCCGAGTTGGATACACAACATCCCTTGACCCGACGGGTCCACGACAACACCCGCGATGCCCTCCTGGAGGCCCGATGCCCCTGTCGTCCGTCCGCCGCACCCTCGCCGCCGGTGCCGCCGCCACCGTCCTCGCCGTGCTCGGCGCCGCCCCGGCCTCGGCCGAGACCGCCCCGACGACCGCGCCCCCGCTCGACGTGCTGACCTACAACACCTTCCTGATGAGCACCTCGCTCTACCCCAACTGGGGCCAGCAGTACCGGGCGCAGGCCATCGCCTCGGCGGACTTCTTCCAGGGCCACGACGTGGTCGTGCTGGAGGAGGCCTTCGACAACGCGGCCTCCGACGCGCTCACCGCCAAGGCCTCGGCCGCCTACCCGTACCACACGCCGGTGGTCGGCCGCTCCACCAGCGGCTGGGACGCCACCTCCGGCAGCTACAGCTCCACCACCCCCGAGGACGGCGGCGTCACCCTGCTCAGCAAGTGGCCGATCCTGCGCAAGGAGCAGTACGTCTTCAAGGACGCCTGCGGCTCGGACTGGTTCTCCAACAAGGGCTTCGCCTACGCGGTGCTGGACGTCAACGGCCGCCGCACCCACGTGGTCGGCACCCACCTCCAGTCCACCGACTCCGGCTGCGCGAGCGGCCAGGCCGCGGACATCCGGGCCAAGCAGCTCACCGCGATGCGCGCCTTCCTGGACGCCAAGCGGATCCCGGCCGACGAGCCGGTCCTGGTCGCGGGCGACCTCAACATCGACTCGCACGGCTCCGAGTACCAGGCGCTGCTGAGCAACGGCAACCTCGCCCCGGCCTCCGCCCGCACCGGCTGGCCGAACTCCTTCGACACCGTCGACAACTCCATCGCCGCCTACCGCTACCCGGGCGAGCCCAAGGAGGACCTCGACTACGTCCTCTACCGGGCCGACCACGCCCGCCCGCAGCAGTACGTCAACGAGGTGGTCCGGGTGCACAGTGCGCCCTGGACGGTCAGCAGTTGGGGCAAGAGCTACACCTACACCGACCTCTCCGACCACTACCCGCTCGCCGCGCACTGACCGGCCGGATCCCCCGGGGGTGTGGGATGCGTCACCCGTGACGCCGCGCGGGCGGTTCGGCCCCTTACGATCCTGAACGCCGAGGTCGGGCGCCGTCGTACCCCGGCGGCGCCCGCCCGGCAGCCAGCGATCCGGCCCGAGGAGAAGCGCACGTGACCACCCCCAACGCCGCGCCCGACAGCTACTACCAGCGCACCGGCGACCACACCTACAAGCCCACCGTGCAGGCGCAGGGCGCCTGGCACCCCGACGAGCAGCACTTCAGCCCGCTCGGCGGCCTGATCGTGCACGCCATCGACCGGTACCGGGCCGACCAGCGAAGGGCCGACCAGCAGGGGACCGGCCGCCCCGCCGACGGCCTGGCGCTGGCCCGGATCAGCTACGACATACTCGGCCTGATCGCCCTCGACGAGTGCGAGATCACGGTGGAGACCGTCCGCCCCGGCCGCACCATCGAGCTGGTCGAGGCCACCGTGACGATCGGCGGGCGCGCCGTGGTCCGGGCCCGCGCCTGGTTCCTCGCCGAGCTGGACACCACCGCCGTCGCCGGCACCCACGACGAGCCGCTGCCCGCGCCCGAGGAGTTCGAGCCCTGGACGATGCGCGGGGTCTGGGGCGGCGGCTACATCGCCTCGATCGACGTCCGCCGCCGGGAGAGCGCCCCGGGCCGCGCCGCCGCCTGGCTCTCCACCCCGGTCGAGCTGGTCGCCGGGGAGCCCAGCGGCCCGCACGCCTCCTTCGTCATGCTGGTGGACACCGCCAACGGCATCGCCGTGCGGCAGAGCCCCACCGAGTGGATGTTCCCCAACACCGACCTGACGATCCACTTCCACCGCCGCCCCGAGGGCGGCTGGACCGGCCTGGACACCAGCGTCAGCTTCGGCCCGGCCGGGCACGGCGTCACCAGCACCGTGCTGCACGACGTCCGCGGGCCGCTGGGCCGGGCCGAGCAGATCCTCACCGTCCGCCCGCAGCACGCGGGCTGACGGCGCCCGGTGGTGCGGGCGTCGCGGCCCGCACCACCGGGGCGGGTCCTCAGCCGGTCAGCGAGTCCATGAAGGAGCTCACCGAGAACACGGCCTTGCCGGGGCCCGCCGGGCCGTACCCGGGCGGGGAGGAGAGGCCGAACTCCTCCAGGGTGCCCCGGTAGGTCTGCAGCAGCCGGATGTGGTACTCCAGCGGCGCGCCCTGCGGGTTGGCCTTGCCGAGCGGGGTGGTGGGCTCGGGGCACCAGGTGGTGAAGCGCGGCACCACGCCGCGGGACATGAAGAAGCGCAGGCCCTCCTCGGTGGAGGCGATCGCCTCGTCCACCGTGGTGAAGCCGAAGGGCTCGGCCATCTCCACGCCCGCGACGAAGTTGGGGATCACGTTCTCCGGGCCGAACACCTCGGTGGAGTCGAGGATCCGGCGGTGCCACTCGTCCCGGCCGACGTAGCGCTCCTTGCCGGGGCAGTAGAGCTCGAACAGCCGCTTGTCCCACACCTCGAAGTTGGGGTGGTAGATCCGCACGCCGTAGTCGTGGAAGCGCTGGACGTCCTCGCGCGGCAGCGCCTGGGCCACCACCTTGCCGATCCAGCGGCCGGGGAAGCGCTCCTCGATGGCCTTGGCGTACTGCCCGTAGAAGTCGGCCTCGTCCCGGCCGCCGACGTGCGAGGTGATCGCGCCACCGGTGAGGGTGTACGCCTGCGAGGCCCGGGCGGTGTCGTGCCGGTCGATGATCGCCAGCGCCTCCAGCACCTCATCGACCGGCTTGACCCCGGTGTACGGGCGGCCGGCCGCCTTGTGCTGGCGCCAGTTGTGGTTGATGTCGCAGTACTGGCACTCCTCCTTGGCGCCGAAGTACTGGCAGACCCGGAACACCGTGAGGTAGATCAGGTAGCCCCACTGGATGGTCGGGGCGACCTCCATCACCGACTTCCCGTTGGCCAGCGTGTGCCGGTAGTAGTCCGGCATCGGCGGCAGGCCGACGTCGGCGATCCGCGCACCGTCCAGGTAGAGGCCGAGCGTGCCGTCGTCCCCGGCGCCGACCCGGTACGGCGAGTCCGGGTTCACCCGCACCGACACCACCGTGCGGCGCAGCCCGTACGGCCCGCCGGTCAGCACGACCTCCTCCGGCGGCCGGTTGAGCGCGGCCGCGCCCAGCTCGGGCAGCGTGCGGTGGTCGAAGGAGAAGATGAAGTACGACTTCGGCTTGACCTCGCCGCCCCCGTCGGCGCCCGCGCTGCCGCTCAGCGCGGACTCGTCGAAGGCCATGCCGCCGCGCAGCAGGTCCTCCTTGATCACCGCCTCCCGGGGCACGTCGGGATAGCGCTCCATGAGCTGCTCCACGAGTGCGGTGCGGCTGCGGGCCTGGCTCTCCATGCGCTGGTCTTCCTTCCTGGCCCCGCCTCCTCGACGGCGCCGTGCCCATTCTGTCCCGCCTTACGCGCCCGGCCGCGCACCGGGCCCGGCCCGGGGCGATCGACCGGCCTCGGCGGGCGACCGTGGGTGATTTCGTTTCGCGTTCGAACAGCCCGCGCCACGAGCGGGACGACGCGGCCGGCGGGAGCGGGACACGCGCGAGTGGCGGCAAGTTGACGCGCGGACGGGCGGCTCGGCGGGCGGGTTCGTGACAGGAGTGCCCAGGTGCGGGGCGGGGTGATGCACGACGGGGGCGCGCCCAAACACCCGCATGGGGAACGTTCACCCTATCGGGTGATGAAGATCGTCTGGTGCGATGCGGAACGCGCCTTCGCGCCTACGGTGGTGAACCGAGCGAGACGGGGCCGGAGACCGGAGATCCCGTTCGAGGCGGGTGGGATGACGACCCGTCATATTGTGCGACCCCCTTCAGAGGAGGCTCCATGCCCCTGTGCGCCAGGCCGGACACACCATCCGGGCCCGTCACCGCCCCGGTGGTGGGCCCATGAGCTCCCCCGCGATCGAACGGATCCTGCGCGGGCCCAGCGGACTGGGCACCTCCGGGCTGCAGTTCAGGCCGCAGGCCCCGGCGGACGAGGCCTCGGCGCCCCAGGCTCCGACGCCCGAGGTCCCGGTCGAGGTGGTCCCGGCGCCCGAGGCGACCGCGACCGTGACCGAGGCCACGACGGTGACCGAGACCGCGGCGGCGACGCCCGGGTTCCGGGCGCCGTCCGCCCACGTCCTGCCCGTCCCACCCGCCGCGACCCCGACCCCGGCCGCCGCCGGGTCGGCCGCCGCCGGGTCGGCCGCCGAGGCGCCGAGCGGCGGCAAGCCCCGGAGCGGCGACCCGATCCCCGGCCTCTACCACCACCCGGTCGCCGAGCCCGACCCGGTGCGGGTGGAGGCGCTGAGCGCGAAGCTCAAGGCCTGGGCGATGGAGGAGATCGAGCTCTACCCGCCGGAGTGGGAGAAGGACTTCAACGGCTTCTCCACCGGGCGCTACATGGTGGCCTGCCACCCGGACGCGCCGAGCGTCGACCACCTGATGCTCGCGGCCCGCCTGATGGTGGCCGAGAACGCGGTGGACGACTGCTACTGCGAGGACCTCGGCGGTTCGCCGATCGGCCTGGGCAGCCGCCTGCTGCTCGCGCACACCGCGCTGGACCCGCTGCACACCACGTCGGAGTACCACCCCGGCTGGGAGGCCTCGCTGAGCTCGGACGCGCCCCGGCGCGCCTACCACTCGGCGATGGAGTACTTCACCCGGGCCGCCACGCCCTCCCAGTCGGACCGGTTCCGGCACGACATGGCGCGGCTGCACCTCGGGTACCTGGCAGAGGCCTCCTGGGACCAGGCGGACCACGTCCCGGAGGTGTGGGAGTACCTGGCCATGCGCCAGTTCAACAACTTCCGCCCCTGCCCGACGATCACGGACACCGTCGGCGGCTACGAGCTGCCCGCCGAGCTGCACGCGCTGCCCGCCATGCAGCGGGTGATCGCACTGGCCGGCAACGCCACCACCATCGTCAACGACCTGTACTCGTACATGAAGGAGCTGGCCAGCCCCGGACTGCACCTGAACCTGCCGGTGGTGATCTCCGAGCGTGAGGGCGTCTCCCGCAAGGAGGGCTACCTGAAGGCGGTCGAGGTCCACAACGAGCTGATGCTGGCCTTCGAGGCCGAGGCGGCCGCCCTGGCCGTGTCCTGCCCGGTGCCGACACTCGTACGGTTCCTGCGCGGTGTGTCCGCGTGGGTCGACGGCAACCACTACTGGCACCAGACCAACACCTACCGCTACACCCTGCCCGACTTCTGGTGACACCGGCCCCTCCGGGGGCACCACCTCCCGCCGGCAGCGCATTTCCCTTGATGACCGACCCCTTGACCATCCGCTAGGAGCTGACCCATGTCCGTGACCGACGACATCACCACCCCCGGCAACACCATCCCCGGCCCGGCGACTCCGTACCAGGGCGACATCGCGCGCTACTGGGACCACGAGGCCCGTCCGGTCAACCTCCGCCTGGGTGACGTCGACGGCCTCTACCACCACCACTACGGCATCGGCGCGATCGACCAGGCCGCGATCGGGGACCCGGCCGACGCCGAGCGCGAGAAGAAGGTGATCGCCGAGCTGCACCGGCTGGAGTCCGCCCAGGCCGACGTGCTGCTCGGCCACCTCGGCGACATCCGCGCCGACCACACCCTGGTCGACGCCGGCTGCGGCCGCGGCGGTTCGATGGTGATGGCCCACCAGCGCTTCGGCTGCCGGGTCGAGGGCCTGACCCTCTCCACCCAGCAGGCCGACTTCGGCAACAAGCGCGCCGCCGAGCTGGGCATCGGCGGGTTCGTCCGCTCCCAGGTCGCCAACATGCTGAACATGCCCATCGAGACCGGTTCGGTCGCGGGCTCCTGGAACAACGAGTCCAGCATGTACGTCGACCTGCACGACCTGTTCGCCGAGCACTCCCGGGTGCTGAGCGTCGGCGGCCGGTACGTGACCATCACCGGCTGCTGGAACCCGCGCTACGGCCAGCCCTCGAAGTGGGTCTCGCAGATCAACGCCCACTTCGAGTGCAACATCCACTCCCGCCGCGAGTACCTGCGGGCGATGGCCGACAACCGCCTGGTGCCGCAGGCCGTCATCGACCTGACGCCGGACACCCTGCCCTACTGGGAGCTGCGGAACACCACCTCGCTGGTGACCGGCATCGAGGAGGCGTTCATCGAGTCCTACAAGGACGGCTCCTTCCAGTACGTGCTGATCGCGGCCGACCGGGTCTGATCCGGTAGCACCGCACGACGGCGGCCTCCCCGTACCCGCGGGGAGGCCGCCGTCGTTCGCACGGGGGCCGGCTACGGCCGGGTGAAGGTGAGGTGGGTGACGCCGCTCGGGCTGCTCACCGCCTCGGTGCGGAAGCGCTGCTCCAGCCCTTCGAGCCCGTCCCAGAGCCGCTCGCCCCGGCCGAGCAGCACCGGCACCACGACCACGTGCAGGTGGTCGACCAGATCGGCGGCCAGGAAGGCGCGGACGCTGCTCGGGCCGCCGCCGATCCGCACGTCCAGGCCGCCGGCCGCCTCCCTGGCCCGGCGCAGCGCCTCCTCGGGGGAGGCGTCCAGGAAGTGGAAGACCGTCCCGCCGTCCATCTCCACCGAGGGGCGCGGATGGTGGGTGAGCACGAAGACCGGGGTGTGGAACGGCGGGTTCGGCCCCCACCAGCCCCGCCAGTCCTCGTCCTGCCAGGGTCCGCGCTGCGGGCCGAACTTGTTGCGCCCCATGATCTCCGCGCCGATGCCGTCGGCCCAGGTGCGGGCGATCGCGTCGTCCACGCCGGTGCTGCCGCCCTCCTCGCCCTGCATCCGCCGGAACGTCCGGGTGCCGAAGAACCAGCTGTGCAGCCGGCCGCCGGCGTGGCCGAACGGCGCGTCGAGGCTCTGGCCCTCGCCCGTGCCGTAGCCGTCCAGGGAGATCGAGAAGTTGTGGACCCGGACCAGGGACATCGCAGCCTCCGCCGCTCGGCGCCTCGGCGCGCACCGGTCGGCCGCGCCCCGTTTCGCGGGCCACGCTAACCCGCGGCTCCGACGCCATGACGTTCCGTCACCGTCCCGGGCGTGGCGGGTGGGACGGGTGCGGAGCGCGTGGAGGAAGGGGAGGGGAGCGGGGGAGAAGCGGTGCAGCCGTCACGCTATTGTCGTGCCTTCTTCATCCTGAGCACGCCCGGGCGGGCGATGCTTCGTCAGGCTGCCCGGGAGCAGGGCGGCCGGCATCCCACGACTTGGGGGACCGTTCCGATGACCGTACGCCGCACCCTGACCGGACTCCTGGCCGCCGGCCTGATCGCCGCCGCGGCCGCGCTGATCCCGACCGCCCCGGCGGACGCCACCACGGCCGGGCCGGGCGACCTGCCGTTCGGCTCCGCGACCACCGTCGGCCTCCACAACACCTACGACCCGGCGGCCTTCCCGTACCTCGCCCAGGGCCTGGACACCGGCACCGGGATGATCGAGCTGGACCTCTGGCCGAACATCTTCACCAAGCGGTGGCAGGTCAGCCACTCCAACCCGTTCGGCAACTCCAACAACTGCACCGCCGCGAGCACCCCCGCGCAGCTGTACGGCGGCAGCACCGACCAGTACCTGGAGAACTGCCTGGACGACGTCCGGGTCTGGCTCGCCGCGCACCCGGGCGCCGGGCCGCTGGTGATCAAGCTGGAGCTCAAGCCGGGCTACTCGGCCGACCTCGGGATGGGCCCGGACCAGCTGGACGCGCTGATCGCCGACCACCTGGGCTCCGCCGTGCTGCGCCCGGCCGACCTGCTGGCCAAGCCCGGCGGCGGCTCGTACGCGAGCGTCGACGAGGCGGTGCGGGCGGGCAACTGGCCGCGCCGCTCGGCGCTGGCCGGGAAGGTGCTGCTGTACGCGATCCCGGGCACCGTCGAGCTGGGCAACCCCTTCGACACCCTGCACACCGACGTGGAGCAGGGCCGGCACCTGCGCGACCTGGCGGCGGCGGGCCGGATCGGCCAGGCGCAGGTCTTCCCGTCCGTGCTCGGCGCCGCCACCGGCGACCCGCGGAGCCAGTACACCGGCGCGGACACCTCGATCCGGCCCTGGTTCGTGGTCTTCGACGGCGACGCCTCCACCTTCGTCAGGACCATCGACACCGCCTGGTACGACAACGCCCACTACCTGCTGGTGATGACGGACTCCCACCTGGTCGCCCCGGAGATCAGTGCCACCGACCCGACGGCCGACCAGGCGAGGGCCCGCACCGAGCAGCTGGCGAAGGCGCACGCGAGCATCGTCTCCAGTGACTGGCGCCGGCTGGCGTCGGTCCAGTCGCTGGTGCTGTCGCGCGGCTGACCTGGTCAAGTCCTGGGAGGGACAGCGAAGTTGACCGGAGGTGAAGAGTTGGAACGGGGCTTCCGGAGGGCCCGGAGGATCGCCATCCTGGTTGTCATGACCCGAACTCTACGCGCGTGGAAGACCCGCGTCGCCGCCACCGCCACCGTCGCCCTGGTCACCCTCGCGCCGATCGCCGTCGCCACCGAGGCGCACGCCGCGGTGAGCGGCTCGGTGTGCCTGTCGGCCCTGCCCTCCCAGGCCCACACCACCCTCAACCTGATCGCCTCCGGCGGTCCCTTCCCGTACAGCCAGGACGGCGTCGTCTTCCAGAACAAGGAGCGCGTGCTGCCCGCGCAGGCGACCGGCTACTACCACGAGTACACCGTGGTCACCCCGGGCTCGCCGACCCGCGGCACCCGTCGCATCGTCACCGGCAAGCAGTACCACGAGGACTACTACACCGCCGACCACTACGTGACCTTCCGCAAGGTCGACTTCGGCTGCTGACCCGGCCACCGCTCCACCGGACAGCCCCGGGCCCCGGCGCCGCACCCCGCGCCGGGGCCCGGGGTTTGCGCTCGGGGCCCGTCCGGTAGCGTCGGCGGCGTCCCGGCAACGACTCCCGGAGGTTCCCGTGCCGCAGATCCTGGTCGACCACTCGGCCGAACTCGACTTCGACCGGACGGCGCTGGCCGCCGAGGTCCACCAGGCGATCACCGAGGTGATCGACACCACGGTGGCGGACTGCAAGACGCTCTTCCGCCCCGCCGGCGGCCACCGGGTCGGCGACGGGACGAGCGGCGAGGCCGTGGTGCTGGTCGAGGTGAAGATCCTGGCCGGCCGCAGCGCCGAGCAGCGCGCCGAACTGACCGCCCGGGTGCTCGCCGCCCTGCGCGCCCGGATCGCCGGGCCCGCCGCCATCGGCGTCCAGGTCACCGAACTCGACCGGGACACCTACCGGTTCGTCCACCACCCCGGGCACTGACCCGGAAAGCGGCGACGGGGCCGGGCCCCCGGGGCCGCCCCCGCAAGGGGGGGGGGCGGGGGGGGCCGCGGGGGGCCGGGTGCCCCCGCCCGGGGGGGGCCCGGGCC
>NZ_JBHJSJ010000092.1:0-22789 GCF_042268845.1 Kitasatospora sp. NPDC056273
TGTCTGGGGGGGTGTTTTTTTTTTATACCCCCCCCCCCGGGGGCCCCGCCGCGTTCGTCGCGGCGGGCCCTCGGGCGTGCTCCGTGCTGCTCGTTCCCCGGCTCAGCCGAACCAGGGGAATACCGGAGGCCTAGTGGTCCCCTTTGGGGGGTGTGGTGGTGGGGTCGCTCCCTTTCGGGGGCTCGGCCGCCTTGGTGTAGAGCTGGATCTGGGTGTTCGGGTCGACCTGGGTGCCGGCCGGCGGGTTGCTCTGGAGGATCGTCGCGTTCGGGTCCGGGGGACCGCTGACCACGACGTAGGTCAGGCCGAGCGCCTTCAGCTGGTCCGCGGCGGCGCCCAGCTTGACGTTCGCCAGCGGCGGGACCTGGGGCTTGTCCTGCGCCTTGAAGATCGTCAGCGAGATCTTGCTGTTGGCCGGGGCCTTGGTGTTGGCCGGGATCGACTGCGAGGCGACGGTGTTGACCTTGCTCGGGTCGGGGGCCGGCGCGGTCTTCGAGACGTCCACCTGGAAGCCGAGGCCCTGGAGGGTCGCCTGCGCGTCCTCCTTCTGGGCCCCGGCCACGTTCGGGACGGTCACCTTGGCCTTGCCCTGCGACACGGTCAGCTTGATCGGGGCGCTCGGGTCGACGGCCGCGTTGGGCGCCGGGTCCTGGGCGGTGACGGTGTCCTGCGCGGCGGTGTCGTCGTCCTTGTACTCGGTGGTCACGTTGGTGAAGCCGAGGTCGGCGAGCGCCTTGGTGGCCTGGTCCTTGGGCTTGCCGACCACACCGGGGACCTGCGCCTTGGCCGGGCCCGAGGAGACCTGCACCGTGATGGTGGAGGTCTCGGCGACCTGGGTGCCGGACTGCGGGGTCTGGGTGCAGACCTGGTCCTTCTTGATGTTGGTGTCCGGGCAGGCGATCTTGTCGCCCTCGGTCACCACGAGCTTGGCACCGGCCGCGGCGGCGGCCGTCTTGGCCTCCGCCAGGGTCTTGCCGACCAGGTTCGGCGCGGTGACCTTCGCGGTCTCCTTGGTGCCCTTGTCGGCGAACATCGCCTGGGCGACGAAGAAGGTGCCGACCAGGACCAGCACGGCGGCCACCGCCAGCACGATCCAGGAGGTGTTGCTCTTCTTCGGCGGGTCCTCGCCCCGCCGGCCCCCGCCGCGGCCGTAGCCGTCGTCGTAGCCGTCGTTGCCGCCCGCCTGGCCGGCGTAGGTCTGGCCGTAGCCGTCGTCCTGGTAGCCGCCCTGCTGCCCGTAGCCGGGCTGCCCGGAGGCCTGCGGCAGGACGGTGGTCGGGCCGCCGGGCTGCTGCGGCAGCACGTTGGTCTGGCCGTACGGGTCGTGCTGCTGCGGGTAGCCGTTCTGGTCGTAGCCGTAGCCGCCCGGGCCCATGCCGTACGCGGCCTGCTGGGCGGCGGCCACCGGCAGGCCGTCGAGGAAGCGCTCGATGTCGTCGCGCATCTCGTCGGCGCTCTGGTAGCGGTAGTCGCGGTCCTTGGCGAGCGCCTTCAGCACGATCGCGTCGACCTCGGGGCGCACCTCGGGGTCGAAGACCGACGGCGGCTGCGGCTCCTCCCGGACGTGCTGGTAGGCCACCGCGACGGGCGAGTCGCCGACGAACGGCGGGCGCACGGTCAGCAGCTCGTAGAGCAGGCAGCCGGTGGAGTAGAGGTCGGAGCGGGCGTCGACCTGCTCGCCCTTGGCCTGCTCGGGGGAGAGGTACTGGGCGGTGCCGATGACGGCCGAGGTCTGCGTCATGGTCATCCCGGCGTCACCCATCGCACGGGCGATGCCGAAGTCCATGACCTTGACGTTGCCCTGCCGGGTCAGCATCACGTTGGCCGGCTTGATGTCGCGGTGCACGATGCCGGCCCGGTGCGAGTACTCCAGGGCCTGGAGGATGCCGATGGTCATCTCCAGCGCCCGCTCGGGCAGCAGCCGGCGGCCGGAGTGCAGCAGCTCGCGCAGCGTGGACCCCTCGACGTACTCCATCACGATGTACGGGATGGAGATGCCGTCGATGTAGTCCTCGCCGGTGTCGTACACGGCGACGATGGCGGGGTGGTTCAGGGACGCCGCCGACTGCGCCTCGCGGCGGAACCGGGCCTGGAACGACGGATCCCGGGCCATGTCGGCCCGGAGCGTCTTCACAGCGACGGAGCGGCCGAGTCGGGTGTCATGGGCGAGGTACACCTCGGCCATGCCGCCGCGTCCGAGGACGCCGCCGAGCTCGTACCTGCCGCCGAGGCGACGAGGCTCTTCCATAGTTCCGACCCTCTCCCTCACCCGCCGGTGAGGTTGTGACGTAGGTGTCCCCGCACGCTCTGGGTGACGCCGCGCGGTCCGCGACCGGTTCTCCGGCCGGGCCGTGCGGTGCCTCGCGGGCGGCAACGGGCACACCCGCTGCTGGCGGATACGCTACCGGTCGGACCGCAGCGGACCGGAGTCAGCCGTCGGCCGATACCAGACCGGTATCCGGACGGGGCTGCCCATCGTGACATTCCCCTCACCCCGGACCCGCGCTCCTACTTGCCGAGTGCGGCCTGCATCACCGCCTTGGCGATCGGGGCGGCGAGGCGGCCGCCGCTGATGCCGTCGCGGTTCTGGGAGCCGTCCTCGACCACCACCGCGACCGCGACCGACTGGCCGTCCGGGGTCTTCGCCCAGGAGGTGAACCAGGCGAACGGGAGCCCGGCGTTGTCCTCGCCGTGCTGCGCGGTGCCGGTCTTGCCGCCGACCTGCAGGCCGGGGATCTTGGCGTTGGTGCCGGTGCCGTTCTCGACCACCGAGACCATCAGGTCCTGCATCTTCTGTGCGGTGGCCGGGCTCATCGCCTGGGAGAACTGCTTCTCGGTGTGCTTGGAGACGGTGGTCAGCGTGGCCGAGCGCTCCTGGTCGACCAGGTACGGCTGCATCAGGCTGCCGTTGTTGGCGATCGCGGCGGAGACCATGGCCATCTGGAGCGGGGTGGCGCGGGTGTCGTGCTGGCCGATCGAGTCCTGGGCGGTGCCGTCCGGGCTCGAGCTGTCCGGGAAGACGCTCTTCTCGGAGCGGACCGGGGTGTCGATCGTGCTGTTGAAGCCGAACTTCTCGGCCTGCGCCCGCATCCGCTCCTTGCCCAGGTCCGCGCCCATCTTGGCGAAGACCGTGTTGCAGGACTGGTCCATCCCGGACTTGACGGTGGCGTTCTCGCAGCGCTCGTTCGGGCTCTCGTTCTTCAGCTGGGTGGTCGTGCCGGGCAGGACCCATGGGTCCGGGGTGTCCGTGGCGTCGTCGATGCTCTGGTAGCGGCCGTTCTCGAACGCCGCGGTCGCGGTGACCAGCTTGAAGGTCGAGCCGGGCGGATAGGTCTCCTTCAGCGCCCGGTTGAGCATCGGCTTGTTCGGGTCCGCGTTGAGGTCCGTCCAGGCCTTGGTGTCGGCGGCCTCGCCGCCGGCGAAGGTGCCGGGGTCGTAGGACGGGGTGGAGACCAGGCCCAGGATCGCGCCGGTCTTCGGGTCGAGGGCGACCACCGCGCCCTTCTTGTTGCCCATCGCGTCGAAGGCGGCCTTCTGCACCTTGGCGTTGATGGTGGTGACGACGTCGCCGCCGCGCTTCTGCTCGCCCGTCAGCATGTCCAGGGTGTTGCGGAAGAACAGCCGGTCGTCGGTGCCGGAGAGGATGCCGTCCTCCAGGTTCTCCAGCTGGCTGGAGCCGTAGGCCTGGGAGGAGTAGCCGGTCACCGGGGCGTACATCGGGCCGTCGACCCAGGAGCGCTTGTACTTGTAGCGCAGGCCGTTGACGAAGTCGGACTTCGTGACCGGCTGGCCGCTGACGATGATGTTGCCGCGCGGGTGGGCGTACCGGTCGTACAGCTGGCGCTTGTTGTTCTTGTTGGTGGCCCAGGAATCGGCCTGGACGCCCTGCACCCAGTTGGTGCGCACCATCAGGGCCAGGATCAGGACGAGGCAGAAGATCGAGACCCGGCGGATCGGCTTGTTCATCGGGCTGGTCCCTCCTGGCCCTCGGTGGGCGGGGCCGGTTCGGCCCCCGGTCGGCGGGCGCTGTCGCTGATCTTCAGCAGGATCGCGACCAGCGCCCAGTTGGCGACCACGGACGAACCGCCCTGCGCGAGGAACGGCATGGTCATACCGGTGAGCGGGATCAGCCCGGTGACACCGCCGGCCACGACGAACACCTGGATCGCCATCGCCGAGGAGAGGCCGACGGCGAACAGCTTGCCGAACGGGTCGCGGGCGGCGAGCGCGGTGCGCAGGCCGCGCTGCACCAGCAGGGCGTACAGCAGGAAGATCGCCATCAGGCCGGTCAGCCCGAGCTCCTCGCCGAACGAGCCCAGGATGAAGTCGCTCTTGGCGGCGAAGGCGATCAGCCAGGAGCGGCCCTGGCCCAGGCCGGAGCCGGTGACCCCGCCGGAGCCGAGCGCCATCAGCGACTGGCCGATCTGCTCGGTGGCGCCCTTCGGCGGGTTGGCGCCGAAGGCGGCCATCGGGTCGAGCCAGGCGTCGATGCGGACCTTCACGTGGCTCGCGGTCGACGCGACCGCGACCGCGCCGCCGACCGACATCAGCAGGCCGAACAGGATCCAGCTGGTCCGCTCGGTGGCGACGTAGAGCATCACCACGAACAGGCCGAAGAACAGGAAGGACGTGCCGAGGTCGTTCTCGAAGATCAGGATCAGCAGGCTGAGCAGCCAGATCACGATGATCGGGCCGAGGTCGCGGCCGCGCGGCAGGTACAGGCCCATGAACCGGCGGCTGGCCAGCGCCAGGGCGTCCCGCTTGACCATCAGGTAGCCGGCGAAGAACACGGTCAGGACGATCTTGGCGAACTCGCCCGGCTGGATGGAGAAGCTGCCCATCCGGATCCAGATCTTGGCGCCGAAGTCCTCCGCCCGGGACGGGAAGAAGGCCGGCGCCGCGAGCAGGACCAGGGCCACCACCATCGAGATGTAGGTGTAGCGCTGGAGCACCCGGTGGTCCTTCAGCAGCACCATCACCCCGATGAAGCCGGCGATCCCGAGGGCCGACCACATCAGCTGGTTCTCGGCCGCCGGGTAGTTGCCCCGGAGCAGCTTGCCCGCCTTGTCCAGCCGCCAGATCATCACCACCCCGAGGCCGTTGAGCAGGGTGGCGATCGGCAGCATCAGCGGGTCCGCGTACGGCGCGAAGCGGCGCACCAGCAGGTGCGCGACCAGTGCCAGGGCGCCCATGCCGAGCCCGTAGCCGAGCATGCCCGCAGGCAGCTTGGCGTCCATCGCGAGGCCGACGTTGGCGTACGCGAGGACCGGCAGCAGCACCGCGAAGACCAGCAGGGCCAGCTCGGTGTTGCGCCGGTTCGGCGCCTCCTGCGGGGAGATCGTGGTGTTGCCCCGCCGACGGGGGATCGTGCGTTCGGCCGCCGCCCGGCGTCGGCCGGACCGGGTGGTTTCCTGGCTCAGGTCGTAGCTGCTCACGTGGTGACCGCTCCCTGACGGCCGGCAAACCCGCTCGGGGCGGTCCTATGTCGGATCACGGACGTCACTGCTTCGGGCAGGAGTTGGCCCGGCTGAGTTCCTCTTCGGTCAGTGGGGGGGCCTGGTCGCCCTGCGCGCCGGTGGCCGGAGGGGTCGCGTTCGGCGCCGGGGCGGGTGCCGTCGGGGCGGTCGGCGAGGCCGGGGGCGCGGTGGTCGGCGTGGTGGCGGCCGGACCGCGGTTCTTCTCGGTCGGGGTGGGCGTGCTGGCCAGGTACGCGGCCTGCGTCGCCTGGGTGGCGGGCGGTACGGCCGGGGCGGTCGCCTTGGCGGCCTTCTGGCAGAGCTGGACCCAGCCGTCGAGCTCGTTGACCGTCGACTGGGCGTCCTTCATGCTGCCGACCGAGATGGTCTTCTTCACGTGGACCTGCTGGTCCTCGGGCAGCCACTTCAGCTGGATCCTGCTGTACGAGGAGTGCACCGAGGACAGGCTCACCCCGGCCAGGTTCTGGTTGATGCCCTGGTAGATCGCGACGTGGTCGTCCTGGGTGCCGACGTAGTACTGGTCCTGGGTCCACTGGTAGCCGAAGTAGCCGGCGCCGCCGAGCAGGCCCAGCGTGACCAGGGCGGCCAGCGAGACCGTCAGGCCCTTGCGCTTGCGCCTCGAGGGCCGCTCCTCGTCGAAGTCCTCGGTGCCGTACACCGAGGGCTCGCCGGAGCCGGGGCCGTACTCGCCCTCGTAGCCCTCGGCGGGGCCGAAGCCGTTCTGCGCGGGGCCGAAGCCCTCCGCGTAGCCCTCGGCCGGGCCGAAGGCGCCCTGCGGGCCGCGGCCGAGGCCGGCGGCGCGGCCGGCCGGGGTGTCCGCGATCGAGCGGTCGGCGGCGGCCGAGGACGGCGGGGCGTCGGCGACCGCGCCGACCACCACCGGGACGTCGTTGAACTGGCCGCTCATGGTGTCCGTGGCGCCGACGTCGATGACGTCCGCCACGATGCAGGTGATGTTGTCCGGACCGCCGCCGCGCAGCGCGAGCTGGATCAGCTCCTGCACGGTCTGCTCGGGCGCGTAGTAGCTGCCGAGGGTGTCCTGGAGGGTCTGGTGGCTGACCGGGCCGGAGAGGCCGTCGGAGCAGATCAGGTAGCGGTCGCCGGCCCGGACCTCGCGGATCGACAGGTCGGGCTCGACCTGGCCGCGGCCGTCCAGCGCCCGCATCAGCAGCGAGCGCTGCGGGTGGGTCTCGGCCTCCTCGGGCGTGATCCGGCCCTCGTCGACCAGGCGCTGCACCCAGGTGTGGTCCTGGGTGATCTGCACCAGGGAACCGTCGCGCAGCAGGTAGGCGCGGGAGTCGCCGACGTGCACCATGCCCATCCGCTGGCCCGTCCACAGCATGGCGGTGAGCGTGCAGCCCATGCCCTCCAGCTGCGGGTCCTCCTCGACCATCTGCCGGAGCCGGTCGTTGGCGCCCTGGACGGCGTCGCCCAGCAGGGTCAGCAGGTCGGGGCCCGGCACGTCCTCGTCCAGCCGGACGATCGAGCCGAGCACCTCGGAGGAAGCGACCTCGCCGGCCGCGGCGCCGCCCATGCCGTCGGCCACGGCCAGCAGCCGCGGCCCGGCGTAGCCGGAGTCCTCGTTCCCCTCCCGGATCAGTCCCTTGTGGGAGCCGGCGGCGAAGCGCAGCACCAGGGTCATGCGACCTGTGCCCCCCTCTGGGTCATGGACGGGATGCTGTCCCTCATGCGCTACTACTTCCGCAGTTCGATGACGGTCCTGCCGATACGGATCGGCATGCCCGGCTGGAGCGGAGTGGGCGCGGTCAGGCGCTGCCGGTCCAGATAGGTGCCGTTGGTGGAGCCTAGATCCTCGACCGTCCACTGCCCAGTCTGATCCGGATAGATCCTGGCATGCCGGGAGGACGCGTAGTCGTCGTCCAGCACGATGGTGGAGTCGTGCGCGCGGCCGAGCGTGATGGTCTGGCCCTGGAGCGCCACCGTGGTGCCGGCCAGCGAGCCCTGCACCACGACGAGCTGGGTCGGACCGCCGCGGCGGCGCCCGCCGCCGCCCTGGGTCTGGGCCGCCGCGGGGCCGGCCTGGGTCGGCGCCGCGGCGCGTGCGGCGGTCGAGGTGGCCGCGCCGCCGCCGGTCGTGGCGCTCGCGCCCCGACGGGAGGAGCGCGGGTTCACCTTGGTGCCGAACAGGTCGCTGCGGATCACCTGGATCGCGACGATGACGAACAGCCACAACACGGCCAGGAAGCCCAGCCGCATGACCGTGAGGGTCAGTTCTGACATGACCGTCCCGCCAGTCGGTGAGCGAGGCGCGCGAACAATTCGGACACTACCCTTCGACCTGCCGGTAGACGATGGTGGTGGAGCCCACGACGATTCGCGAGCCGTCGCGGAGCGTAGCGCGCTGGGTGTGCTGTCCGTCCACCACGATGCCGTTGGTGGACCCCAGGTCGAGCACCATCGAAGGGGTGCCGGGCCGGATCTCGGCGTGCTTGCGGGAGACCCCGGGGTCGTCGATCCGCACGTCCGCCTCGGTCGAGCGGCCGAGCACGCAGGCCGAGCCGGTGATCTGGTGGCGGGCGCCGTTCACCTCGATCCAGCGGCGCGTCCCGGCGCCGCCGTGGCCCGCGCCGGGGAACGCCCGGACGTTGCCGCCCGCGGGCGCCGGCTGACCGGGGGGCATCGCGGGGGGCGCGGCCGGCGGCGGGGGCGCGTTGTACTGGCCAGCGCCGGGCTGCTGCCACGGTGCGCCGGGGGCCGGTGCGGCCGGCGCACGGTCGTAGCCGGGCTGCGGCGGCGCGTACTGCTGCTGCTGCGGGGGCTCCTCGGCGGCGAGGGTGCGGCTGCGCACCCGGTACAGCCCGGTGTCCAGGTCGTCGGCCTTCTCCAGGTTCACCTGGAGCGGGCCCATGAAGGTGTACCGCTGGGCCTCCGCGTACTCGCGGACCATGCCGGCCAGTTCGGTGCCGAGCTGCCCGGAGTAGGGGCTCAGCCGCTCGTGGTCGTGCGGGCTCAGCTCGACGATGAAGTCGTTCGGCACGACGGTGCGGTCGCGGTTCCAGATGCTCGCGTTGTTGTCGCACTCGCGCTGCAGCGCTCCGGCGATCTCCACGGGCTGGACCTCGGACTTGAACACCTTGGCGAAGGTGCCGTTGACGAGACCCTCGAGCCGCTGCTCGAACTTCTTCAGCACTCCCATGGGGCACCCCCTTCCAGGGTTCGTTCGCCTGCCTGCCGGCCGGATCCCGCCCGGGACCCGGTCGCGCCTCCTACTTGCGGTACTTCCGTACTGATCGTATCCACGCCGGGCCCTTCCGTACGGTTCCCGGACCGTGTGGTGCCCGGGGGTGGGCTCGGACACACAGGGTGACGCATGTCGGGTACGGCACGCCAGGTGTGCCCGTCGGAGCACCCTTCCGGCAGTCGCACGGGCGTGCGTCGGGCATCGGTTCGGGTGCCGTGGGCCTCCCCGGACAACGGATTCGGAGCAGCCCCCCAGGTCGTGCTAATGTTTTCCACGTCGGAAGGGCCGCCCGAAAGGGAGGCCGGTCCAGGAAGCGCGAAGTACCGATGGTACCGAGTGGTTCGGAAGACCGGTCGGCAACGAGGACAACACCCATGCGCGGGTGGCGGAATAGGCAGACGCGCTGGATTCAGGTTCCAGTGCCCGAAAGGGCGTGGGGGTTCAACTCCCCCCTCGCGCACAGCGAAGCCCCGCAGATCTACGGATCTGCGGGGCTTTTTTGTCGTCCGCTCCCCGGTGGCGTGGATCTCGGGGGCGGGCGGGATCAGCCGCGGCTGGCCGGGAGTTCGGCGCGGACCTCGAAGCCGCCGTCCTGGGTCGGCCCGGCGGTGAGGGTGCCGCCCAGCAGCTGGGCGCGCTCGCGCAGGCCGACCAGGCCGTGGCCGCCGCCCGGCAGGGTCTCGGCCGGACGCACCGGCGGGGCCTCGTTGCGGACCTCGACGCGCAGCCGGCGGCCCTTCGCCCGGACCCGGACGTGCACCGCCGCCTCCGGGGCGTACTTGGTGATGTTGGTGAGCGCCTCCTGGATGGTGCGGTAGGCGGCCCGCTCGACCGCCTCCGGCCACGGGCGGTCGCCGGGGACCAGCTCGGTGTCCGCGGCCAGGCCGCTCTGCTCGATCAGCCGGGGCAGGTCGGCCAGCCGGGGCTGCGGGGCGAGCGGGGCGTCCGGCAGTCCGCCGGTGCCGCGCAGCACCCCGACCATCTGCCGCAGCTCGTCCAGGGTCCGTACGGACAGTTCGCGGATGGTGCGGGCGGCGGTCACGGCGGCCGGGTCGGGGCTGCTCACCTGGAGCGCGCCCGCCTGGATGCTGATCAGGCTGACCTGGTGCGAGACCACGTCGTGCATCTCCCGGGCCAGCCGGCCGCGCTCGCTGATCAGCACCCGCTCGGCCAGCAGCCGGCTCTCCCGCTCCTGGCCGCGGGTCAGCTCGTCCAGCCGGGCGGCCAGCTCCCGCCGGGTGCGGGCGAGCAGACCGGTGGCGGCCGGGCCGGCCGCCAGCATCACGGCCTGGATGGCGTCCAGCGCGGTGGCGCGGCTGAGGTCGAGGACGTCCTGGGGCAGCGGCCAGTGGAAGAACTCGACCAGCGCGAACAGGACGCCGCAGGGGATCACGACCCGGGGGCGGGGGCGCTCGGCGGCCACCGAGTAGACGGCCGTGATCGGGGCCAGCCAGATCTCGTCCACCCAGCTGCCCGGCATGGTGAGGAGCAGCGCCACCACCGGGAAGCGGCGGCGCCAGAACAGGGCGACGGCGGCCAGCGTGGACAGCGCCACCTGCCACCAGGCGGCCTCCCGGGCCACCAGGGCGGCGTCCAGCAGGGCGTACAGGACGGGCAGCAGCAGCATCAGCCAGGGGGCGGTGCACCAGGCCGGCAGCCGTCGGGACGGCAGTTGGTCGGCGGTCGTCATGCCCCGTCGCCGGGCTTGGGCCGGACCAGACCGGCCCGGTGGGCCAGGACGGCGGCCTGGACCCGGTTGGCGGCGCCGAGTTTGCCGAGGATCGCGCTGATGTGGTCCTTGACCGTGCCGGTGCCGAGGAACAGCCGGTCGGCGATCTCGGCATTGGACAGGCCCTCGCCGAGCAGCGAGAGCACGTCCAGCTCGCGGCCGGTGAGGGTGCGGGCGAGCGCGGTGGCCTCGGCGTCCGGGCCGCCGCCGTCCACGTAGCCGCCGATCACGGTGCGGGTGACGGTCGGGGAGAGGATGTTGCCGCCGGCCGCGAGCACCCGGACGGCGTGCACCAGCTGGTCGGGGGCGGTGTCCTTGAGCAGGAAGCCGGCCGCGCCGGCCCGCAGCGCGGTGCCGATGTACTCGTCGGTGTCGAAGGTGGTGAGCATCGCCACGGCGGGCGGGTCGGGCAGGGCGCGCAGGCGGCGCAGCACCGAGATGCCGTCGAGGTCGGGCATCCGGATGTCGAGCAGCACCACGTGCGGGCGCAGCCGCTGGACGTGCTCCTCGGCCTGCCCGCCGGAGCAGTCGCCGACCACCTCCAGGTCGGCGGCGGAGCCGACGATCAGCCCCAGGCCGGAGCGGACCAGGATCTCGTCGTCGACGATCAGCACGCGGGTGGTGGTGATGGTGCCTCCTCGGTTCGGGCGGCCGGGTCGGGGCGGTCCGCGTGGGTCGTTTCGAGGGTAGGGGTAGGCGGGGCGGGGTGCCGAACGTGCGGCGGGCGCTCACCCCCGCCGTTCGGCGGGGGTGGGAATCCGCTACCCGGTTCACGCAATTCTCAGGCTGGGTGGGGAAACATGGAGTTGGCTGACTCTTTTCCGGCCGCTTCTCCATTTCGGGCGGTCGGCCGGGCGAGGTCGCCGGTCAGTCCGTCGGGCCCGAGCGGGCGCCCGGCGCCGGGCCGTTCGCGGATGCGCCCCACCATCTGATCGTTTGGAATTGAGCTGTGTCGTCCACTGTGAAGTCGGAGCCGTCCGCCACGTCCCCCGGGCCCCGGCCCGTCGACGAGCCCGGTCGCTGGCGTCCGAGGGCCGCCGCGGCCTCCGTCTGGTACCTGCGGCTGATCGCGCTGCTGAACGTGGCGACGGTCCTGCTGGTGCCCTTCCGCAACCAGGTCAGCGAGCACAACGAGGGTGAGTACTTCACCCCGTACCTGATGACCTCCGGGCTGGCCAGCGCGGTGCTGTCGGTCTTCCTCGCGATCGCGATGCGGCGGCGCAAGCGGGCCGCGTGGATCTTCAACACGGCGCTCGGCGGTCTCTTCGCGCTGCTCTACCTGGCGTTCATGCTGGTGCCGGACGAGCGCTTCAACAGGCACCCGCTCAACTACTTCTCCACCGTCCTGACCTGCCTGTTCGTCCTGGCGCTGCTGGTCGGGCGGAAGGAGTTCACGTCCAAGGGCGACAGCTCCAACCCGAAGACCGCGGCGGCCACCTTCGTCGGCGGGCTGGCGTTCGGCGGCGGGGTCGGCGCGCTGCTGGTCTGGATGACCAACGAGCTCTCCGGCGCCGGCTTCTGGGACCTGTTCCGGTACTCGGTCGGCCGGATGATCACGATCACCCCGACCGAGCACCTGCGCTCGGTGATCGCCGCGCCGACCTGGGTGAACGCCGCGATCAACGCGATGGGCGCGGTGCTCTTCATGCTGGTGCTGTACGTCGCCTTCCGCAGCCCGCGCGGCAAGGAGCTGCTCACCGCCGAGGACGAGGCCAGGCTGCGCGGCCTGCTGGACAAGCAGGGCGAGCGGGACTCGCTCGGCTACTTCGCGCTGCGCCGGGACAAGGCGGTGGTCTTCTCCCCCAGCGGCAAGGCGGCGGTCACCTACCGGGTCATCGGCGGCGTCTCGCTCGCCTCGGGCGACCCGATCGGGGACCCGGAGGCCTGGCCGGGCGCGATCGACGCCTGGCTGTCCGAGGCCCGCGAGCACGCCTGGGCGCCGGCCGTGATGGGCGCCTCCGAGGAGGCCGGGGTGATCTACGCCCGGCACGGGCTGGACGCGCTGGAGCTGGGCGACGAGGCGATCGTCGAGCTGGACGAGTTCTCGCTGGACGGCCGCGCGATGCGGGTGGTCCGGCAGGCCTACAACCGGGTCAAGCGGGCCGGGTACACGGTGCGGATCCGCCGGCACGAGGACATCTCCGAGGCGGAGATGGCCGAGCTGGTGGCCAAGGCCGACGAGTGGCGCGACGGGGCGACCGAGCGCGGCTTCTCGATGGCGCTCGGCCGGCTCGGCGACCCTGGCGACGGCCGCTGCGTGATGCTGGAGTGCCACGACGGGGACGGCGAGCTCAAGGCGCTGCTGAGCTTCGTGCCGTGGGGCCCGGACGGGCTCTCGCTGGACCTGATGCGCCGGGCCCGGGACACCGAGAACGGCCTGATGGAGTTCATGGTCATCGAGCTGCTGCAGCGCGCCGACGAGGTCGGGCTGAAGCGGGTGTCGCTGAACTTCGCGATGTTCCGTTCCGTCTTCGAGCGCGGTTCGCGCCTCGGCGCCGGCCCGGTGCTGCGGCTGTGGCGCTCGATCCTGGGATTCTTCTCGCGCTGGTGGCAGATCGAGTCGCTGTACCGCGCCAATGCCAAGTACCGCCCGATCTGGGAACCGCGTTACCTGCTCTTCGAGAAGAGCAGCGAGATTCCGCGGATCGGTATCGCGAGCGCGCGCGCCGAGGGTTTCATCGTGGCGCCGAGCCTGCCCGCCCTGTTCCGCCGCCGGCACGCCCGGGCCGCCGTGGTGGCGCCGCGGGTCCCGGTGGCGGCCCGGGACGGGAAGGGGTAGCCCTCCGTCGGGGGGCGGAGGGGACCGGCCGGTCGAATTGGGGGGCTGATGGGGGGATTGCCTCCCCCCAGAGGATGACCCGACTCCCCATCCGTGCCGATGTGGCTTTGTTAACTGGCTTCTAATGTTGGAGTAGTAGAGCGTTCGGGGATTCGGAGAAACTGTTGTGATGCACAGGACCCACGCGGGGGGCGTGCGAAAGGGGCCGCTGGCAATCGCCGGAGCGGCCGCTGTCGCCGAGTGGGGAACGCTGTTCGCGACGGTCCGGGACGCGGTGGTGCGAAAGAAGTTCGCCGCCGTTCCCCTGGCCACCGTCGCGACGTTTCTGATCCTGCTGTTCAGCGTCGTCCAGCACCTGCCGGGCGGCGAGCGTTTCGTGAACAACATCGGGGTGGTGCGGGCGGCGCTGCCGCTGGACGTCTCGCTGCTGCGGACGCCGCTCTCCCTGTACGTGCCGGCGCTGGACCTTCCGGTCTGGGGGGCGCTGGCCCAGGTGTTCGTGGTCTTCTCGATCGCCGAGATCGTGCTCGGCCGGCGGATGACCCTGGTGGTCGCCTACACCTGCACCCTGGCGGGCACGCTGTTCGCCCGGGTCGGCGTGGCGATCGGGCCGCACCACCTGTTCGGCTTCCCGAAGTGGGTCGCCTACGTGCGGGACACCGGTCCCTCGGCCGCGGTGGTGGCGCTGGCGATCTGCATCGCGTTCCGCTGCCGGGCCTGGCTCACCGCCGGCCTGGTGGTGGCGGTGATGATCGGCGAGGCGGTCGTGCTGCCGAACCTGGCCGGTCTGGAGCACGTGGTCGCGGTGATCACCGCGCTGCTGATCGCCGTCTCGGTCGAGGTCTTCGGGGACTTCTGGCCGCGGGTGCTGGCCGGGGTCGGCGCCGCCGCCTCGGTGGCCGCGGCCGCCTCGCGGGAGGTCGCGGTGGAGGCCCGGCGGCGCACCTCGGCGGGGGCCGTCATCCCCTGACGGGCGCCGACCGCGCTCAAGCCGGCCGCGTACGGGTGCCCGTACGCGGCCGTTCGACGTCCGGGGCCCGTCGGTGCGGCCGTCAGGCGTGCGGGAGCGGGAGCTCGAACCAGACGACCTTGCCCACCGCCTTGCGGGCGGTGCCCCAGCGCTCGGCGAGCTTGGTGACCAGGGTGAGGCCGCGGCCGGTCTCGCCGAGCTGCTCGGCCGGTTCCAGCGAGGGCAGGTTGTGGTTGTCGTCGCTGACCTCGACCAGCAGTTTGTCCACCCGGATCAGCTGGAGCTTCACGGTGTCCCGGGCGACCCGGACGGCGTTCGTCACCAGCTCGCTGACCAGCAGCTCGGTGGTGTCGCTGAGCGCCTCCAGGTGCCAGCCGGCCAGCTGCTCGCGGACCAGCGAGCGGGCCCGGCCGACCTCGCGGTGGTCCACCGTGAGGTCCCAGGTGGCCACCTCGGACGGGGCGACCCCGTCGAAGCGGGCCACCAGCAGGGCGACGTCGTCCTTGCGGTCGTCCGAGTGCAGCCGGCGCAGCACCACGTCGCAGGCCTGCTCGGGGCTCTCCCGGGGGTCGATCAGGTTGCCGCAGAGCGCGGCCAGGCCCGCTCCTATGTCCCCGCCCCGGACCTCGACCAGGCCGTCGGTGCAGAGCACCAGCATCGAGCCGTCCGAGACGTCGATGGTCTTGGCGACGAACGGCACCCCGCCGACGCCGATCGGCGCGCCGGCCGGGATCTCCAGCAGCTCGCCGGTGCCGTCCGGGTGCACCAGGACGGGCGGGACGTGGCCGGCGCTGGCCAGCTCGCAGGTCCGGTTGATCGGGTCGTAGACCGCGTACAGGCAGGTCGCGAGGTGGTCGTCGCCGAGCTTGTGGGCCAGGTTGTCCAGGTGGCGCAGCAGCTGGCCGGGCGGCAGGTCCAGGGCGGCGAGGGTCTGCATCGCGGTGCGGAAGCGGCCCATCGCGGCGGCGGAGTGGATGCCGTGGCCCATCACGTCGCCGACCACCAGGGCGACCCGGCTGCCGGGCAGCTGGATCGCGTCGAACCAGTCGCCGCCGACCTCGGCCTTGGGGTCGCCGGGCAGGTAGCGGTGGGCGATCTGTACGCCGGGGATCTGCGGCGGGCGGGTCGGGATCATCGAGCGCTGCAGGGTGGTGGCGACCCTGGCCTCGGCGCGGTGCAGCCGGGCGTTGTCCAGCGACAGCGCGGCGCGGACGGCCAGCTCCTTGAGCGTCGCGGCGTCGCTCTCGTCGAAGGGCGCGCGGTCCGGCAGCCGGAGCAGCTTGAGGATGCCCAGCACGGTGCCGCGGGCGGAGAGCGGGACGACCAGCATCGAGCGGCCGGTGACCACCGGGGTCAGCCGGGCGTCGCCGAGCGCGATCGCGTAGTCGACCGCGACGTCCGGGCTGACCACCGGGACCAGCACCGGCTGGTTCAGCTGGAGGGCCATCCCGGGCGGGGTGCGGCGGGGCATGCTGACCAGCGAGCCCTCGGAGAGCACGTGGTCCCAGACGCCGCCGGTCTCGTTGTAGACCAGGGCGACCCGGCGCAGCATGGTGTCGTCGTCCGGGCGGGCGGCCGGCAGCTCGGAGTCCGAGATCAGCCCGTCCACCAGGTCCACGCAGGCGAAGTCGGCGACCCGGGGGACCAGCACCTGGCAGAGCTCGTGGGCGGTGAAGCCGAGGTCCAGCGTGGTGCCGACCTTGCCGCCGACCTCGTTCAGCAGGGCCAGCTGCTCGCCGGCCTGCCCGTTGGTGAGGAACGGGCCGAGCCGGCCGCCGGTCGGGCCCTCGCCGCCCGCGGGGGCGGGGACCGGGACGGTGGCGGGCGGGGCCTGGTCGGTGCGCAGCGGCGGACGGCCGGTGGCGGACGGCTCGACGGTGGCGTGCTCGATGGCTGCGGCTCCTGCGGTGGGCGGGGGCACCTCCCGGCCGGAGGCGGGGGGAGGGACGGACGGGCCGGCGCCCGCCGAGCCGCCGCCGACGGCGGCCACCGGCCGGACGGCGGAGGGGGCCGCAGGCTGGGCGGCGGGGCGGTCCGGGGTCTCGCGCTGGACGGGCAGCGGGCCGGGCGGACGGCGGCCGGGCGCGCCCTGCTCGGGCTGCGGCGGCGGGCCGACCCGGGCGACCCGCTGCTGGGGCGTCGGGTAGCGGCGGCCGAGGCCGGCGGCCGCCTGCGCCCTGCCGGTCTGGGCGTCGGCGGGCAGCACCGGCAGCACGGTGGCCGGGTCCAGCCGCAGGGCGGGCAGTCCGCCCCGTTCCAGCGCGGCCAGCAGCGCCGCGCGGTGGGCGGCGGGCAGCAGCCGGACCAGCGGCTCGGGCACCGGCAGGCCGGCCGGGGTGAGCGCCGCGGCCAGGGCGTGGAAGCCGCCCCGGACGCCGGGCGCGGCGGCGAAGGGGAGCAGCCGCTCGCCGAGCGCGAGCCGCGGCCCGGTGGCGCGCAGCGGGCGGGCGTCGGCGGCCAGCGCCAGCAGCCCGCCGACCGGGCCGGGCAGCGGGTACGCCCACCAGAGCACGTCGCGCTGGTGCTCCTCGCGGTCGGTGACGGTCAGCCTTCCGATCCAGGGGCGGCCGTCGGCGGTCCGCTCGGCGAGGGTGTCGAACGCGTCGCAGGGGCGGCGGACGGAGCAGCGTTCGAGCACCCGCGACTCCAGGGCGGGCAGCAGGCCGGAGGCCGGGCGGTCGTGGGCGACGTCGGCGCGGTGGCCGAAGAGCTCCTCGGCGGCCCGCCCCCACCGCGCGATCCGGCCGGACCGGTCGACCAGGACGGGGGCGAGCCGGACCAGGGCGGCCACCCCCGTCGGGTGGTCGCCCGGCGCGGTTCCGTCGCCCGCCGGCCGCGGTGTGGAGTTGGACTCGGCCACCATGGATTCGCTCTGCTCCCGCCTGGCCGCCGCGCCCGGGGCGGCCGTCTCTCCGGAGGAAGGCACGCTGTGCGGATACCAGCGAAGCACGGACCGGGCCGGGCTCGACACCGAAACGGGGAGATTCCTCAGGATCGGTTGCGTGTCGCGTGCCGCGCGCCGGTCCGTACCCCCGGTTCACCCGGACGGGGCCCGCGATCACGGCGGTAGGGTGGCAGGCCGGACCGCCCGTACGAGTGGTCCGCAGGACGCCGCCGGCCGGACGAGACAGAGGCGAGAAGTTGAGCGCGCAGAGCCCCGCCCGCTGGACCGACCCGGAGCAGCAGGCACTGGAGGAGCGGGTCGCCGCCGCCGAGCTGGCCTGGCTCAGCATGGACGTGGACGTCCAGACGCTGCGGGTCGAGATCGACAACTTCGCGCTGATCCACCACCAGCTGCTCGGCCCGCTCTACGCCCGGCTGGACGAGCTGGACGCGCTGGTCGCCGAGGCCGTGGCGGCCCGCACCGGCCTGCCGGAGGACCTGCGCCGGGCCGCCGAGGCGCGCCGGCAGGTCGACGAACTGCCCGACCTGGACGCGCTGTTCGACTCGGTGCGGGAGCAGTCCGGCCAGGACGGCGAGCCGGTCCCGCCGCCGCCCGCCGCGCCGGAGCGGGTGCGGCCCGGCAAGGAGGCCCAGCGGATCTACCGCGAGCTGGTCCGCCGCGCCCACCCCGACCTGACCACCGACCCGGGCGAGCAGCAGCGCCGGGCCGCCTTCCTGGTCCGGGTCAACGAGGCCTACGCGTACGGGGACGCGGGCGCGCTGGGGGCCCTGGCCGCCGAGTGGTCCACCGCGCCGGAGGCCGCGCCGGCCGTCGACTCCCCCGACCGCTCGGACTGGCTGCGCCGCCGGCTGGACTGGCTGACCGCCAAGATCGCCGAGACCGCCGCCGAGCAGGTCCGGCTGGAGCAGACCCCGATGGGGCAGCTGCTCGCCCTCGCCCCGCAGGACCCGGACCGGCTGCTGGAGCAGCTCGCCGAGGAGCTGCTGGCCAAGGCCGCCGGGCAGCAGGCCGAGCTGGCGCGGCTGCTCGGCGGCCCGGCCCCGGCGGACGGCCCGTCCTCCGGCGCCCACGGCACGGCGCCGGTGGGCGACAATGGCACGCACCCGACCGAATCCCAGGAGAGCCACACGATGTTCCCGCAGATCCCCTCCGCCGACGCCGCCGCCGTGCCCGCCGACGCCGCCCTGCTGGACGTGCGCGAACAGGACGAGTGGGACGCCGGCCACGTGGACGGCGCCCTGCACATCCCGATCGGCGAGGTGATCGCCCGGCTCGGCGAGCTGCCGGACGAGAAGCTGTACGTGCTCTGCCGGGTCGGCGGCCGCTCCGCGCAGGTCGTCCAGTACCTGGTGCAGCAGGGCCGGGAGGCCGTGAACGTGGACGGCGGGATGTACGCCTGGCAGGGTGCGGGCCGTCCGATGGTGAGCAGCACCGGCCAGGAGGCCTTCGTCCTCTGACGGCCCCCGCCCCACGGCCCTTAGGGCAGGATGGGCGCGCGCGAGCGCGCCGGCACCGGGCCGGCGGTGCCCGCCGACCGGTCGGGGGAGGCCATGACCGAGACGACGGACCGGCCGGCTGCCGGACGGGCCTGGTCCAGGCCCGCGCAGCTGGTCCTCGGCTTCGCCGGGGCAGTGCTGGCCGGCGGCACCGGGCTGTTCCTCGCCGCGGTCTTCCTGCACGTCGCGCCCGCCAACTCGGTGTCCCGGCAGTACCGGGACGAGGTCGACGGCCTGGTGTACCCGGAGTTCGAGCAGAACTGGAAGCTGTTCGCGCCCAACCCGCTCCAGCAGAACGTGAGCGTGGACGCCCGGGTCCGCACCGCCGCGCCCGCCGGGGCCACCCGTACCGGGGACTGGATCGGGCTGACCGCGCAGGACATCGCCGCGATACGGGGCAACCCGGCGCCCAGCCACGTCGACCAGAACCTGCTGCGCCGGGCCTGGGACTTCTACGACGGCACGCACAACCCTCAGGACGAGAGCCCGGCCTCCCCGCGCGGCCGGCTCGCCGAGCAGTACCTCAAGCGGATCGCCCTGCAGCGGATCGGCCGGGAGGCGGACGGCGAACGGGTCCTGGAGATCCAGTTCCGCTCGACCGCGGTCACCGTCCCGCCGCCGTCCTGGAGCGGCGAGCCCGCGCCGGCGGCGCCCCGGGTGCGGGAGCTGCCGTGGTGGCCGGTGGCGGACGAGGACTACCGGGGGCTGCTCGGATGAACGAGGCGACGGTACGGCCCGACCGGCCCGACGGGGCGCTGCCGCCGGGTGCGGCGGTGCCGTCCGGCGGGGTGCCGCGGCAGGCCGGGGCCGGGCGGGCGGCGGAGCCCGGTGCGGTGCGGGAGACGCGGGAGGCGCGCGGGCCGCGGGCGCCGCTCGGACGGGCGGCGGAGGCCTTCACCGGACGGGTGCTCGGCCGCCACCAGGCCGCGGTGGTGCGGATCGGCTTCGGGCTGGTCTGGCTGGCCTACCTGCTGCGCGAGTGGCCCCACCGGCGGGTGCTGTACGGCGACCGGTCCCCCTGGTCGACGGAGCTGGCCCAGCGGCTGCTGGCCGACAACGGGGCGCTCACCGTGCTGCCCTGGTTCGGCGGGCGGCTCTGGTTCGAGCTGGTCTACCACCTGGCGGTGCTGGCCGCCCTGGCCGTGCTGCTGGGCTGGCGGACCAGGGCGAGCACCGTGCTGTTCCTGGTCACCGTGCTGTCCCTGCAGAACCGCGACGTCTTCCTCGGCGACGGCGGCGACAACGTCGTCCACCTGATGGCGGTCTACCTGGTCTTCACCCGCTGCGCCGAGGTCTGGTCGCTGGACGCCCGCAGGCCCCGGCCGGGGCGGACCGGGGTGGTGCTCTGGGCGGTGCTCGGAGCCGCCCTGGCGGCCTGTCAGTTCGGCGGCTTCGCGGGCGACACCCTGACCTGGACCGACCGGGCCTTCCCGTACCTCGGCTGGTCGCCGCTGTTCTGGGGGCTCTGGGCGGTGGCCGGGCTCTGGTGGGCGCTCGGCCGGCTGCGGCCGGACGGCGAGCCGCGGGCGGTGCTCGACGCGCTGGCGACCATGGTGCACAACTGCGCGATGCTGGTGATCGCCGTCGAGGTGGTGCTGATCTACGCCACGGCCGGCTGGTACAAGGTGCAGGGCTCGCGCTGGCAGGACGGCACCGCGCTGTACTACCCGCTGCACCTGGACTACTTCGCCCCCTGGCCGGGACTGTCCGCGCTGGTCGGCTCGGCGCTGCTGCCGGTCTTCCTGGTCTCGTACGGCACCGTGGTCCTCCAGGTCGCGTTCCCGTTCACGCTGGTCAACCGGCGGGTCAAGAACGTCCTGCTGGCCGTCATGGTGCTGGAGCACGCGGGGATTGCGGTGGTGCTCGGGCTGCCGGTGTTCTCGCTCGCGATGATCGCGGCGGACGCGGTCTTCCTGCCGACCGGGGCCCTGCTGTGGGTGGCGGCGCGGCTCCGCCGGAGGTCGGGCCCGGCCCCGGAGATCACGCCCTAGGATGGCGCTATGTCCTGGTTCGCCGCACTTCGTGACACCGCGCGGACCGGGCTCACCCTGGACCGGGCGCTCACCGACCCCAAGCGGGCGGTGCGCGGGGCGGTCGCGGTGGCGCTGGTGCTCTTCCCGACCCTCGCGCTCGGCGGGGTCGCGCTCGCCACCTCGGCCGCGATGGGCGCGTTCATCGCCGGCTCGGCGACCTTCCAGCGCAGCTTCCGGCCCCGGGCCAGCCTCGCCGTCGCGGCCGGGGCCGGACTCGGCATCAGCACCTTCCTCGGCTACCTGGCCGCCGGCGTCCCCGGACTGTTCCCGGTACTGCTCGCGGTGTGGGCCTTCGGCGCCGGGCTGGCCTGGGCGATCGGGCCCACCGCCGGGGTGGTCGCCACCAACACCGTCTCGGTGATGCTGATCGTCGTCCAGCTCCCCGTCAGCACCGTCACCGCGCTCAGCCACGGGCTGGTCGCCGCCCTCGGCGGGGTCGTCCAGGCCACCGTCATCACCGTCTGGCCGATCGGCAGCTGGACCGCCCAGCGGCAGGCCCTCGCCGACACCTACGCCGAACTCGCCGACTACGCCCGGCGGTTGCGGCAGGACCCGACCGCGCACGTGGACCCGGAACCGTTCATGACGGCCCGCCACGCGGCCGCCCTCACCCCCTGGCAGGACCGCCACCGGCCGCCCGAGCTGCGCGGCCTGCGCGGTATCGCCGAGCGCATCCGGCCCACCCTCGCCGCACTCGCCGACCCCAAGGTGGGCGCCCCCGAGGAAGGGCCCGAACGGGACCGGGCCCGGGAGGTGCTGGCGGCCGCCGCCGAGGTCATGGACGCCCTCGCCCGGGCGATCCGCACCGGCGACCCGGTCCGGCTCCCCCGCTCCGCGCCCTCGCTCACCCTGGTCGGCTCCGACGACGGGCCGCGGCTCCAGGGCGCGGCCCGGCGCTCCGCCCGGCGGCTCGGCGGGCTGCTGCGCAAGGCCGCGGACACCCTGGACCGCAACGACGAGGACACCATCACCACGCCCGTGGTCGGGGCCGGCGGGGCGCTGCGCAAGCCCACCATCGCCCGGATGCTGCCGGTCGCGGCGCGGGCCGTCCGGCGGCAGCTGCACCCGCGCTCGGCGATCTTCCAGCACGCCGTCCGGCTCGCCGGGGTGGTCACCGTCGCCTACCTGCTGGCCCGGCTCGTCGGGTTCCACCACGGGTACTGGGCGCCGATGACCGCCGCGATGGTGATGCGGCCGGACTTCGCGCAGACCTACAGCCGGGGCGTCGCCCGGCTGGCCGGGACGGTGGTCGGAGTCGCCGTCTCGACGCTCGTGGTGCAGCTGCTCCACCCCGGGGAATGGGTGCTGGCCGCGCTGGCGGTGGTCTGCATCGGCGGGGCGTACCTCGCGTTCCGCACCGGGTACGCGCTCACCACCGTCGGGATCTCCACGTACGTGGTGTTCCTGCTCGGGCTGCAGGAGGGCAACCCGCTGGTGACGGCCTTCGAACGGGTCGGGCTCACCCTGCTCGGCGGGTCGATCGCGCTCGTCACGTACGCGCTGTTCCCGACCTGGCAGACCGCCCGGCTCGGCGAACGGCTCGCCGAGTGGCTGGCGGCCGCCGGACGGTACGCGGGGGCGGTGATCGCCTGCTACGAGAAGCCGGCGGCGCCGCGCGGGCGGGTCGTGCGGAGCGCGCTGCTGGACTCGCGGGAGGCGCGGTCCGAACTGATCCAGGCGATGCAGCGGGCCGACGCCGAACCGGGACGGCACGAGACCGGGCTGGCCGGGGTCAGCCGGCGCCAGATCGACCGGGCCCGGGCGGCGGTCGGGGCCCTCGGGCGGGCGGCCGTCCTGCTGGAGGCCCACCTGCCGGCGGCGGACGCGGAACCCGTGCCGGGGACCGGGGAGTACGCGGAGGAGCTGCGGCTGGCGACGGCGCTCGCGGCGGCGGCGCTGCTGACGGGGCAGGCGGTGGAGTTCGGGGCGGTGCGGGATGCGCAGGCGCGGTTGGAGGAGGGGTTGGCGGGGGCGCCGGCGGGGGTGCAGCGGGATGTGGTGCGGGCGGGGGTTCGGTTGGTGGGGCAGGCTCTGCGGGACTTGGAGCGGGCTCTGCGGGGGTCTTCTGTGGGGGAGGGCTCTCGGGAGGGTGGGGGGCCGGGGGCGGCTCCGGGGGTGGCCGCTCCGGGGGCTGGGTGATTTTCAGACTGCCAACCCTGGAGGTGGGGCGTTCAGACCGTTGGCAGTCTGAAAATCAC
>NZ_JBHJSJ010000093.1:0-21189 GCF_042268845.1 Kitasatospora sp. NPDC056273
TGCCCCGGCAGGTACGGGAACAGGTGCCGCAGACGACCGCTCGCGAAGCGGTGCCAGTGCCTCACCGAGGGGAAGCCGAGCAGCACCTGCGCCACTGCCGGGCACAGCAGTTCCGCATCCGAGAGCCTCGGAGGTCGCCCGATCCGGTGACGAGGGGCCACGTGATCGTCGATGAACACGTACAGTGCCGTCAGAAGGGTGTCCAGGTTCGTCTTCACAAACCAACCAACGGGCACCCTTCGTCATGGTCGCGGCCAGCCCAGCAATCGGACTCACTCATCTAGGGTTGGGGCCATCGATCGATGCGCGGGGGCCAAGTCGATTGCCGTAGAGGGATCCTGGCGTCCCCGTCCGCTGCCGAAGGGGCCGCCGTCATGCCGGATTCCGCCACGCCCAGCCCGCCCAGCACACCCAGCCCGCTCGACCTGCTCGTCCGCTACCGGCGGGCGATGCTCGACCTGGACGCGGACGCGCTGGCCGAACTGTACGCCGAGGACGGGGTGCACGAGTTCCCGTTCCTGTTCCCCGGGATGCCGGAGCGGTACCGGGGGCGGGAGGAGATCCGGGCCGGCTACCGGGCCGCCTGGGGTGCGAGCGCGGCGCGGCCGCGGGAGATCCGGGAGGTGGCCGTCCACCCGGGGGCCGACCCGGAGGTGCTGACCGTCGAGCAGCAGGTGGTCGGGACGCTCGCCACCACCGGGGAGCCGTTCACCGTGCCTGGCCTGCTGGTGATGCGCGCCCGGGACGGCCTGCTGGTGCACGTGCGGGACTACATGGACGGCCTGGGCGTGGCCCACGCGATGGGCCGGCTGGGTGCCGTCGCCGCGCGGCTGGGGGTCGAGAGGGCCTGACCAGCGAGTTGAGTCAGGTGGATCCTGCACACTGTTCCGCAGATGCGTCGGATGACCGATGCGAACCGGTCGAGACCAAATCCGTCTATCCGCTCCCCGTGGGCGACGGAGTACTCGTCGATGCGGCCCCGGCCATCCATGATGTGGTTCCGCACCTTCCTGAAAGCCAGCTCATCCAGGCAGTAGTTGGCGAGCTCGAGGCCGCACTCGTCGTTGGCGATCGCCAGGTAACGGGGGCGCAGGAGGTCGCGCAGCTCCGTGATCCGGCCTTCGGGGACAGAGAGCCGGTGGAACGTCGACCTGCGAGTGCTGATGGTTTGGCTGGTTGTCTGGCGCATGTCGTTGTTCCTGTTGGTTCGTCGGCCGAGGAGCGCCGAGGAGCGCCGAGGAACTTGGACGCCGTACCGGCGGTCCGGGCTGTTGTGCGGAGGGGAATCGGTCACGAAGAGTCGGGCGCAAGTTCCAGCGAGATGAGAATGGAGGAGGCGAGTAGGACGCGCCAGCCGGCGTCGTGCTCGGCGGAGAGCAGCTGGAGAGCGCCCCGCAGTCGGAGCTCACGGCGGGTGCCGCGGATGGAGGACTCCTCGTTGGTGCAGATGGCGCTCACCAGACGGAGCGCACCCAACTTGACCGGCATGCTCGGCTCGCTTTCCAGGTGCGTGCTCTCCAGGAGCGATGCGATTCGCAGCAAGGTTGCGAGAACGTCCTGTGCGTCCTGATCCCGATGAAGGGCGGACATACCGGTGGGGAGCCCCAGGTTGTGGAGGACGTTGGTGATGCCCCGAGGATGGAAGCGGGAGTCGGCGTCCTGGTTCTCCATGTGTTCCAGGATCCGAGCCACCTCACTCCAACGCCTTTGGTAGCAGAGTGCCTCGGCGAGCAACCCGGTGAGCGCGACACGCAGGCGAGGAGAAAGCTGTCCTCCGGCGAGCATTGCCCGGCAGCGCTGTTCCACCTCGTCATCGCGGAGAGCCGACGTGCCTAGCCCGTGGTTGAGTTGTTCGATCTCCGCCAGGAGCCGTGTTTCGGCAGTGCTTGGGAGGTTTTCCAGGAGCTGTGTGAACTTCGCCATCAGTTCCAGTACTTCGTCGTTCGGACCACCCCGGCGTGTCATCGTTCGCAGGGTGACCAGCAGGTTGGCGACGATGTGTGCGACATCCAGCGGGTGTGAATCGCAGAGCTGGCCGGCCAGTTGGTGAACTCGACGGCCCTGGGCCAGGAGCTGCTCGACGGGCGCCGCTTCCAACTCGGCCAACTCGGCCAGGGACATGCGGATCTTGAGTTCGAGGACGGCCGCCGACGGGCCGCAGCCCAGGACGTAGGCGAGCTCAGCCTCGAACAACCGTCTGGCCGCGGCCAGTTCTCCCCGTTCGAGGTGGGCGCCGGCCAGGTTTCCCCACAGGATCGCGACCTCACTGGAGGAGAAACCCAGCCGCTGCGCGTGCTCGGCGAGGCTCTGCGCGTGTGGCATCACGGCGAGGGCGTGTCGCTCGTCGCCGTGCCGCAGGAAGGCCGCCAGCCACAGCTGCACGTGGAGGGCCGACCGGCGTAGGACGCGCTCGACGGTCGCCCTGTCCCTCTCCACCCGGCCGCGCACTACGTACTGGACGATCTCGTTGACGCTGATGGTCTGGTCGACCTCCTCCGGGTGGGCCTCGGACCACTCCTCGGGCGGGCGGGCGCACAGCGGGGCATCGCGTCGGACCAGGGACTCCGACCAGAGTGCGCGGTGCACTTCGGAAGAGTTGAAGGAGTTCCCCGGGTCGTCCTGCAGAACGATCGGTTCGGGCGTGTCGAGGTAGGCCAGTTCGTCCGGGACGACGGCAATGGCGATGAGGAGGTGCAGCGGGATCTGGCGCGATCCCAGGTAGCCCGCCGCCTGGACGGACGACATGGCGATCTCCGATACGAAGGGTCGCTGAGGAAGCGCATACCGGTCCACCCGTTCCAGGGCGAAGTGGATCGCCGCCACCAGGGTGTGGGGATAGCCGGCTGGGACGGACCGTTCGTCGTCGAGTGCGAGGTCGCGGATCGAGCGCAGGTAGCGCGGCACCTCGGCGAGTCCGAGCTCGCAACTGAGGAGGTAGCCGCAGGCGAGTTCCAGGGCCAGTGGCCAGTGCGCCAGAGCCGCGGACAGGTCCATGGCCGCGCGTTCGGCATGCTCGTCCCACGGGGAGTCGTCCGCGAGCCTGAGGCGCACCAGGGCTCCTGCTTCGGTCGGCGTCAAGGCCTGGACGTCGATCTTGTGCGGATGAGCCGCCCAGCCGGCCTGGTTCGTGGAGGTGACGATCACATGGCCCCGCCCGCTGCTGGGCATCCACGGGTGGAGGCTGTGGCGATCGGTCGCATTGTCGAAGATCAGCAGCCAGCGTTCGGCGGACGCGCTCAGCAGCGCCCTGACTCCGTCCTGCAGCCGGGTGTCGTCGTCGGGAGCCCGGTCGCCTTGGGGATGCAGCCACTCGTGGATCCTCCGGAACGAGGTCATCAGGGAGGCGGTGCTCTCCGCGTTGACCCAGAAGATCCAGTCGTAGGAGTCCGCGGTGTCGTGGGCGTAGGCGGCGGCAAGACTGGTCTTGCCGATGCCGGACAAGCCGAGCAGGGCGCAACTCGACGGAACCCGGGGGCCGGGGGAATCCGCCAGCGCGGCCCGGACCCGGGAGAGGACCTCGGAACGCGGGACGTCCGGCACCGACGGGACGGGGCCGATCATGATTCCCCAGTCGAAGGCGCCCAAGTCCCACGCCAGGTGGCGGCTCTCGGTCAGGAGCTCGCTGCGGAAGGCCTCCAGCTCCAATACGCCCTCCGATTCTCCAGCGGCCCGGTGGTGGATCTCCGACACCAGGTGATTGGACATGCGCCCGGCCGACTGGTGACCGAGCCCGTCCCGGTGCCGGGCGCGGTGTTCCCGGATCCGTTCCCGGAGCTGATCGCGGAACTCGTGCGGATCGCGCAGGTCGGACTTGATCCGGGCGCGGCCCAGGGCGCGCAGGTCGTTGTCGCGGAGATCGTCCACGCTCGACAGCTTGGAGCTGCGGTCGAGTGCCTGGCGGAGCGCCGCCCTGAGCGTTCCGAGGTCACCGCCGTGGGTCAACGCCTGCTTCAGCCGGACTGCCTTGGGATGCAGCCGCTTGTTCGTGATCAGTTGGTAGGACTCGGCGGTCGGGCATGCGCGGACCATCCGCAGAAGGATCGCGTAGGCGGCTGGGGCCGACAGCTCGGTGTCGGGGCCGCCGGACTTCACCTGGGCGGCTACGACCGGCCGACGCAGGTCGTCCACCAGGTAGTAGTCGATAGCGTCCGTGTCAGCGGTTCCCGGTGAGGATTCGTCGCTGTCGTTGTCGTGGCCGGAGGGTTCGATCACGGCTGCGGCGATGTCGTGCCTGGCGTCCTCAAGGGCTTCGAGCAAGGCTTCCAGCGTGACCAGGTACTGGTACTGGAATCCAGCTGCTGCCGCTTGGCCCCCGCGTTTGGGCATGGCTCTGGACCTCCGGCCGTTCTCTCGATTTGGCTCGGACCAGGGTCCTCCACGTCGGTTGAAACAGCGAGGGATAGCGACAATTCGACCTTGCGAAGACTGTTCTGGGCCGCTTTTGACCGGTCAGAGGGCGAAGTGGGTGGCGATGCCGTCGAGGACGCAGTCGAGGCCGGTTTCGAACTGCCAGTCGGGGTCGTCCTTGCGGGTGGCCGCGTGGAGGTAGCGCTGGTAGTTGGGGTAGCGGCCGGTGCCCATCAGCCAGGTCATCCGGGGGGCGAGGCCGGCCCGGGTCTGGTCGCCGTCGGACCAGCCGCGCTCGCGGCGCAGGGTGTCCAGGGTGACCTCGGTGGTGACCGAGCCGTGGACGTAGCCGGTGACGGTGCGGAACACCGCCATGGTGGTGTCGGCGTCCAGGCCGTGCTCGGCCAGGGCGGCGAACGCGTGCTCGGGGACGGCGAGTTGGTTCGGGCTGAGGGAGAACGGGGTGGCCGCCCGGACGGTCCACGGGTGGGCCAGGTGCATGGCCCGCAGGTGGAGGGCGAGGGCGCGCATGGTCTCCCGCCAGTCCTCGGCGGGGGCGGCGTCCAGGGGGAGCCGGCCGTAGACGAAGTCGACCATCAGCTCGATGAGTTCGTCCTTGCCGGAGACGTACCGGTAGGCGGCCATCGGGGCGACGCCGAGTTCGGCGGCGAGCCGGCGCATGGTGACGGCGTCCAGGCCCTCGGCGTCGGCGACGGCGACGGCGGCCTCGGCGATCCGCTGCGGGGTCAGGGTGGTGCGCGGGGCGGGGGCCGGGCGGTCCAGGCGCTCCCAGAGTGACGCCGGGGGCCTGTCGTCGCCGGCGGGGGTGTCCCCGGTGGGGGCCTGCTGAGCGGGCATGGGGGCGGGCTCCTTCCGACTGGGGGTCGGTCCCACCGTAGCACCCTCCTGTGTACGGCGTATCGGCAGTGGACGCCGTACACGTCGATGTGTACGTTGTATTCGAGACGGATACGCCGTACACATCAGCCATCCCGGAGGGGGACTCCCATGTCCACGGAGCAGAAGTCCAGCGAGCAGAAGTCCAACGAGCGGACGTCCAGCGAGCAGGCGTCCAGCGAGCAGAACCTGAAGGTCGCCGTCCTCGTCGGCAGCACCCGCGACGGCCGCTTCGGCCCGGTGGTCGCCGACTGGCTGCTCGGCCACCTCGAGGCGCGCGGCGACCTGACCGCCGACCGGATCGACCTGGTGGAGACCCCGCTGCCCGTCACCTTCCCGTCCTTCGGCGGCGAACTCTCGCCGGACGACGCCGCGCTGCTGGCCGCCGTGTCGCCCCGGCTGGAGGCGGCCGACGCCTTCGTGATCGTCACGCCCGAGTACAACCACAGCTTCCCGGCCCCGCTGAAGAACGCCATCGACTGGCACAACCGGCAGTGGCATGGCAAGCCGGTCGGCTTCGTCTCGTACGGCGGCCTGTCCGGCGGCCTGCGGGCGGTCGAGCAGCTGCGGGTGGTGATGGCCGAGCTGAACGCCGCCACGATCCGCAACACGGTCAGCTTCCACGGCGCCTCGCAGTGCTTCGACGCCGAGGGCAAGGCGATCGACCCGGCCGCCGACACCGCCGCCAAGACCATGCTCGACCAGCTCACCTGGTGGGCGCAGGCACTGCGGGACGCCCGCCGGGCCCGCCCGTTCGCGGCCTGAGCCGGGGAAGGGGGCGGACGGCATGGCCACGGAACAGAGCGGGGGCCAAAACAAGGAGCAGGCCGACGAACGGCCCAAGCCGCCGCTGCTCGGCGTCGTCGGACTGATGCTCGGCATCTTCCTCTCGGCCCTCGACGGCCAGATCATCGGCACCGCGCTGCCGACCATCGTCGGCGACCTCGGCGGGCTGGAGCACCTCTCCTGGGCGGTCACCGCCTACCTGCTGACCTCCGCCGCCGCCACCCCGCTCTGGGGCCGGCTCGGCGACCTGTACGGGCGCAAGGGCGCCTACCAGTGGGCGGTGGTGGTGTTCCTGGCCGGCTCGGTGCTGGCCGGACTCGCCCAGGACATGGGGCAGTTGATCGCCTTCCGGGGCCTCCAGGGGATCGGCGCGGGCGGGCTGATGGTCGGCGCGCTCTCGGTGATCGGGGTGCTCGTCCCCGCCTCCGACCGGGCGCGGGTGCAGTCGGTGGTCGGCGTGCTGATGCCGATCGCCTTCGTCGGCGGACCGCTGCTCGGCGGCTTCCTCACCGAACGGCTGAGCTGGCGCTGGGCCTTCTACGTCAACCTGCCGGTCGGGCTGGTCGCGCTGCTCGCGGTCGGCGTCGGGGTACGGCTGCGGACGGAGCGGGTGCGCGCCCCGTTCGACTGGGCCGGGGTCGCCCTGCTGACCACCGGCATCCTCGCGCTCACCCTGGTGAGCAGCTGGGGCGGCACCGCCTACTCCTGGACCTCCCCGGTGCTCCTCGGCACGGCGCTCGTCGCGGTGGTCGCGCTGGGCTGGTTCGCCCGGACCGAACTGCGCGCCCCCGGGCCGCTGATCCCGCCCGCGCTGTTCCGCGACCGCAACTTCACGGTGGCGCAGGTGCTCGGCTTCCTCACCGGCGCGGTGATGATCGCCCTGGTCGGCTACCTGCCGCTCTACCTGCAGCTGGCCCGGGGCGCCTCGCCCACCGCCGGCGGGCTGCTCCTGCTGCCGCTGATGCTCGGCATGATGGGCACCCAGCTGGTGACGGCGCGGCTGATGGGCCGGCCCGGCGGCGAGCGGCGCTACCCGCTGCTGGGCGGCGCGGTCACCCTGGCCGGCGGCGCGCTGCTGCTGCTCCTGCGCACCGACACCCCGATCGCCGTGGCCTCGGCCCTCACGGCCGTCGCCGGGATCGGCCTCGGCCTGGTGATGCAGAGCACCCTGCTGACCTCGATGGGGGCCGTCCGGCCGCAGGACATGGGCGCGGCGATGGGCGTGGTCACGCTGCTGCGGAGCATCGGCGGCTCGCTCGGCATGGCGGCGCTCGGCGCGGTCTACACGGCGCGGCTCACCGACTCCCTCACGGAGCGCCTCGGGTCCGCCGAGGCCGGCCGGCTCACCGGCGGCGGGCTGACCCCGGCCTCCCTCGACGGCCTCCCGGCCGAGGTTCGCGACGCCGTCGGGGCGGCGGTCACCGGCGGCCTGCACGGCACGGTCGTGGGCGGGGTGCTGCTGGCGGCCGCGGCGACGGCCCTCGCCTGCCTGGTCCGCCCGCAGCAGGGAGCGGCCAGGGAGATCAAGCCGCCGAAGCCCGAGCCCGAGCCGACGAAGCCAGACCCGGAGCCGGAGCCGGCCGACACCCCCGCGAAGGCGGCCACGGCCGGGTGATCCGGAGAACGCGCAGGCCCCCGGGCGGAACGGGGGACCGCCCGGGGGCCTGCGGAAAAGCCGGTCAGCTCAGCACTCGATGACGTTGACGGCGAGCCCGCCGCGCGAGGTCTCCTTGTACTTGATCTTCATGTCGGCCCCGGTCTCCTTCATCGTCTTGATCGCCTTGTCCAGCGAGACGTGGTGCCGGCCGTCGCCGCGCAGCGCCATCCGGGCCGCGGTGACGGCCTTGACGGAGGCCATGCCGTTGCGCTCGATGCAGGGGATCTGGACCAGGCCGCCGACCGGGTCGCAGGTGAGGCCGAGGTTGTGCTCGATGCCGATCTCGGCGGCGTTCTCGACCTGCTCGGGGGTGCCGCCGAGGACCTCGGCGAGGCCGCCCGCGGCCATCGAGCAGGCGGAGCCGACCTCGCCCTGGCAGCCGACCTCGGCGCCGGAGATGGAGGCGTTCTCCTTGAAGAGCATGCCGATGGCGCCGGCGGCGAGCAGGAAGCGGACGATGCCGTCGTCGTCGGCGCCCGGGATGAAGTTCAGGTAGTAGTGCAGGACGGCCGGGATGATCCCGGCGGCGCCGTTGGTCGGCGCGGTGACGACCCGGCGGCCGGAGGCGTTCTCCTCGTTCACGGCCATCGCGTAGAGGGTCACCCACTCCATCGCGTTGGCCGGCCCGATGCCCTCGGCGCGCAGCGCGCGGGCACCCGAGGCGGCCCGGCGGCGGACCTTCAGCCCGCCCGGCAGGATGCCCTCGCGGGACATGCCGGCCCGCACGCACTCCTGCATCACGGACCAGATCTCCAGCAGACCGGTCCGGATCTCCTCCTCGCTGCGCCAGGCCTTCTCGTTCTCCAGCATCAGGCCGGAGATCGACAGGCCGGTCTCCCGGCTGAGCCGCAGCAGCTCGTCGCCGGTGCGGAAGGGGTACTTCAGCACGGTGTCGTCGGGCTTGACCCGGTCCGCGCCGATCGCGTCCTCGTCCACCACGAAGCCGCCGCCGACCGAGTAGTAGGTCTTCTCCAGCAGGGTCGAGCCGTCCGCCGCGTACGCCCACAGGGTCATCCCGTTGGCGTGGTACGGCAGCGAGCGGCGGCGGTGCAGGACCAGCTGGGTGTCGGGGTCGAAGTCGATCGGGTGCTCGCCGAGCAGGTTGATCCGCTTCTCGGCGAGGATCCGCTCGACGTCCTTGTCGGCCTGGTCGACGTCGACGGTGCGGGGCGAGGCGTTCTCCAGACCGAGCAGGACGGCCTTCGGGGTGCCGTGGCCGTGGCCGGTGGCGCCGAGCGAGCCGTACAGCTCGGCCCGTACGCCCGTCACCCGGTCCAGCAGGTCCTCGGTGCGCAGTCGGCGGGCGAACATCCGGGCGGCGCGCATCGGGCCCACGGTGTGGGAGCTCGACGGGCCGATGCCGATGGAGAAGAGGTCGAAGACGCTGATGGCCACGGGGGACGTCCTTGTCTGGTCTCGTGGAAGGACTTGCGGGCAGGGAGGGGCCGACACGGGACGGGGCACCGCGCGCACTTCCAGTGTGCGCGGTGCCCCGGGGTGCCTGGTACGCCGGAGGGGTGAGGCCGGTCACCCCGCCCGAACGATCACCGGAGTGATCAGAGGTTCGGGTAGAGCGGGTACTTCGCGGCCAGGGCGGAGACCCGGGCCTTCAGCGCGTCGGCGACGGTCTCGTCGAAGGCGGGCTTGAGCGCCTCGGCGATGATGTCGGCGACCTCGCGGAAGTCCTCGGCCTGGAAGCCGCGGGTGGCCAGGGCCGGGGTGCCGATGCGCAGGCCCGAGGTGACCATCGGCGGGCGCGGGTCGTTCGGGATGGCGTTGCGGTTGACGGTGATGCCGACCTCGTGCAGCCGGTCCTCGGCCTGCTGGCCGTCGAGCTGGCTGTTGCGCAGGTCGACCAGGACCAGGTGGACGTCGGTGCCGCCGGAGAGCACGCTGGCGCCGGCCTCGGCCACGTCGGCCTGGAGCAGGCGCTCGGCGAGGATGCGGGCGCCGTCCAGGGTGCGCTGCTGGCGCTCCTTGAACTCCTCGGAGGCCGCGACCTTGAAGGCGACCGCCTTGCCGGCGATCACGTGCTCCAGCGGGCCGCCCTGCTGGCCGGGGAAGACCGCGGAGTTGATCTTCTTGGCGAACTCGGCCTTGGACAGGATGACGCCGCCGCGCGGGCCGCCCAGGGTCTTGTGGGTCGTGGTGGTGACCACGTCCGCGTAGGGCACCGGGTTCGGGTGCAGCCCGGCGGCCACCAGGCCGGCGAAGTGCGCCATGTCCACCATGAGCAGCGCGCCGACCTCGTCGGCGATCCGGCGGAACGCGGCGAAGTCGAGCTGGCGCGGGTAGGCGGACCAGCCGGCGATGATCAGCTTCGGCTGGTGCTCCTTGGCGAGGCGCTCGACCTCGGCCATGTCGACCTGGCCGGTCTTCTCGTCCACGTGGTACGCGGCCACGTTGTAGAGCTTGCCGGAGAAGTTGATCTTCATGCCGTGGGTCAGGTGACCGCCGTGGGCCAGGCTCAGGCCCAGGATGGTGTCGCCCGGCTGGATCAGCGCGAACATCGCGGCGGCGTTGGCCTGCGCGCCGGAGTGCGGCTGGACGTTGGCGTGCTCGGCCCCGAACAGGGCCTTGATGCGGTCGATCGCGATCTGCTCGACCACGTCGACGTGCTCGCAGCCACCGTAGTAGCGGCGGCCGGGGTAGCCCTCCGCGTACTTGTTGGTGAGCACCGAGCCCTGGGCCTCCATGACCGCCACCGGGGCGAAGTTCTCGGAGGCGATCATCTCCAGGGTGGTCTGCTGGCGGTGCAGCTCGGCGTCGACCGCGGCGGCGATCTCCGGGTCGAGGGCGTGCAGGGACTGGTTGAGAACAGTCATGGTGTGGTCTTCCCGGGAGGAGGAGGGAAAGGGGCCAGGGCGGGACGGACCGCGGTGCGGCGGCCCGTCCCGTCGGGGGCTCAGCCCTGGGGGTTGGTGAGCGCGTCGTACTCGTCGGCGCTGAGCAGCTCGTCGGTGGCCTCGACGCGCACCTTGAACAGCCAGCCGCCTTCGAAGGGGTCGCTGTTGACGAGGGCGTTGTTGTCCAGGACGTCCGGGTTGACCTCGGTGACCTCGCCGGTCACCGGGGAGAACAGGTCGCTGACCGACTTGGTGGACTCCAGCTCGCCACAGGTCTCGCCGGCGGTCACGGTCTCGCCGACCTCGGGCAGCTGCACGTAGACGATGTCACCGAGCGCGTCCGCGGCGTGCTTGGTGATACCGATCGTGGAGACACCGTCCACGGCGGCCGTCAGCCACTCGTGCTCCTTGGTGTACTGAAGGTGCTGGGGGTTGCTCATGGCGTCATTCTCCAGGATGGGAAGCGGGTACGACGAAGCGGGCCGCCGCGCGGACGGCTGCGACGTGCGCGTATGGGAAAACGGGGGGCGTGCGAGGGGTCAGCGGGCGCGCTTGTAGAACGGCAGCGCCACGACCCTGACGGGCTCGTGCTTGCCGCGCACGTCCACCGCGACGGTGGTGCCGGGGGCGGCGTGGGCGGCGTCGACGTAGGCCATCGCGATCGGCTGCCCCAGGGTCGGGGACGGCGCGCCGGAGGTGATCCGGCCGATCGGCTCGCCCTCGGTGGAGACCACGGTGTACTCGGCGCGCGGCACCCGCTTGCCGTCGGAGACCAGGCCGACCAGCACCTTCGGCGGGTTGGTCTCGGCCGCGGCGGCGGCCGCCTCCAGGGCCTTGCGGCCGACGAAGGCGCCCTCGTTGGTGGTCTTGTCGAAGCGGACGACCCGGCCCAGGCCGGCGTCGAACGGGGTCAGGTCGGTGGACAGCTCGTGCCCGTACAGCGGCATGCCGGCCTCCAGGCGCAGCGTGTCGCGGCAGGACAGGCCGCAGGGGACCAGGCCGCGGTCCGCGCCGGCGGCGGTCAGCGCCTGCCAGACCGGCTCGGCGTCGGCCGGGTGGCAGAAGATCTCGAAGCCGTCCTCGCCGGTGTAGCCGGTGCGGGCGAGCAGCACCTCGCGGTCGGCCACGAAGGCCGGGAGGATCGCGTAGTACTTCAGGCCGGGCAGGTCGGCGTCGGTGGTGTCGGCCAGGATGCCGGTGGCCTCCGGGCCCTGGACGGCGATCAGCGCGTAGGTGTCGCGGTCGTCGGTGACGACGGCGTCGAAGCCCTTGGCGCGGGCGATCAGCTCGTCGAGGACCAGCTGGGCGTTGGAGGCGTTGGCGACGACCAGGAAGGCGTCCTCGCGCAGGCGGTAGACGATCAGGTCGTCCAGGATGCCGCCGTCCTCGGCGCAGATCATGGTGTAGCGGGCGCGCAGCTCGCCCAGCGCGGAGACGAAGCCGACCAGGGCGTGGTCCAGCATCTCGCCGGCCTGCGGGCCGGTGACGGTGATCTCGCCCATGTGCGAGAGGTCGAACAGGCCGGCCTTGGTGCGGACGGCGAGGTGCTCCTCGCGCTCGCTGCCGTAGCGCAGCGGCATGTCCCAGCCGGCGAAGTCGGTCATGGTCGCGCCGAGGGCGCGGTGCAGCGCGTCGAGCGCGGTCAGGCGGAGGGACGACATGGCCAGGAACTCCTCGGTCGGGGCACTCAGGGGTGCACGCACCGGACCGGACCCGCTGGGGGCCGACCCTGCGCGCGGGCATGCGGCGGCGTGGGTCTCCCCATCTGTCGTCGAACCTGAGAGCTTCACCGCCCCGCCGCCCGCAGCCGTTTCCAGCTTGGGGGACAGCATGACGGCTTGCACCGTGGGTGGGCGCACGACAGGGCCGGGCGCCGCTTTCCAGATGTGCCTAACCCGTGCGGTAGGGGTGCCTGAGAGATTCCGGGGAGGACTTGCTCCTTCGGCGCCGGCTGTGCCTGAACGGCACTCCGGGCTCTCCCGCGCGGGTTCGAGCGGCCGGTATGGAGTTGTGGGGGCCCGCGGCGCATGCCGTCGGACGGGCACATCATGGCACGTCCCGGACGACGAGGGGAGGGGGGACCCGGTCACACCGCGCGGGACCCGAACACGAGTCCTGACCGCACCCCCCGCACGCCTCTAGACTGCTGCGCGTCGGTGCGGCAGTGGGCGGCCGACGGCAGAGGGCGGAATCGGCGGCGCATGGGGTACCCGGTGGAGCAGCAGCAGGGGTGGGGCGGACCGGAGGAGGCGCCGGCGGGCGGCTCCTGGCCGGCCAACGAACTGGAGCAGGTGCTGACCGCGGCCCTGGGCGACCCGGGCGCGACCCCACGGGTGTTCGAGGTGCTGGCGCGCAGCCAGGTGTGGGTGCCGCTGCCGGCCGGGGCCGACCCGCAGGGCCAGGCGCTCGACCTGCCGACCATCGAGCTGGGCGGCGACCCGTACGTGCCGGTGTTCTCCTCGCAGGAGGTGTTCCTCCAGCAGGCGCCGGGGATGGCCTTCGCGATCGCGCCGGTGTGGGAGTTCGCCCGCGGGCTGCCGCTGGGCCTCGGCATCGCGGTGAACCCGGACGCGCCGGTGGGCCTCCCGGTGCCGCCGCAGGGGGTCGCCGAGCTGCGCCGCGGCCCGCGCGAGGACCGCTGGGAGCAGGCCGAGGGCGCCGCGGAGCCGACCGGCGGCCGGGTGGCGCTGCGCGAGCCGGTGCCGGGCGAGGACCCGGAGCACTTCCTGGCCGCCTGCCGGAGCGAACTGTCGGCGCTGCCCGGTGTGTTGACCGCCCGCAGGGCGCTGGCCAGCATCGAGGGCGAACCGACCGTGATGTTCGTGGGCGTCCAGTTGGACCCGGCGGCCCCGGCCGACCCGGCCGCGGTGAACGAGGCACTCGGGCGAGCGCTGGGAACCGCGCCGCTGCCCGGGGGCGTCCACCTCGTACTGCTCGACCTCGCCGACGACCCGGTGGTCGAGTGGCTGCTCACCCGGGTACTGCCTTTCCACACGCGGGCGTGAGCGGGTCCGGATCAGAGGCACGTCGCCGTGGCGGTGGCCGGTGCCGCGCCATAGGGTGCGTGCAGACGGCCGACGGGTCGGCGGGTTGAGGGAAAGAGGCGCGGCGAGGTGGGCGCATGAGTGCGGGAACGGGAGCGGGCGGTGTGCCGGGGCCCTGGGGCCAGGCACCGGCCGGGCGCCCGGGAGCTGATCCCGGCGCGTTGGAGCGCGCCCTGCGCGACGTCGCGCCGGAGCGCTACGACGCGTACGAGCGGCTGCTGCACGCGCTGGCGGACGGCCGGGTCTGGATGCTGCTGTGGCACGGCACGCCGGGCAGCCCGGACGCGCAGTACGGGAACATGGAGATCAGCGGCCACGGCTACGCGCCGGCCGTCACCTCGCCCGAGCAGCTGACCGCCTCCGGCTGGGCGCGGGCCCACGAGGTCGTCTCCGGCCGGGAGATCGCGGCCTCGCTGTACCGCACCCGCTGGGGCCTGTGGCTCAACCCGCACGCCCCCGGCGGCGGCGTCGGCGTGCCCTGGGCGGACCTCCGGCGGGTCGCCGCGGGCCTGGACCGGCTGCCGGCCGGGCCGTTGAAGCTCAGCGAGCCGCAGTTGAACGCCCAGCCGTTCTTCGCGCTGCTGGAGCGGCAGGCCGCCGAGGTGCGCGCGGTCCGGGCACTGCGCCGGGCCTGGGTGCAGCCCGCGGTGGGGGAGCCGTACCTGGCCATCGGCCTTGACCTCTACGAGAGTTCGCCGCCGGCGGTGGAGGCGGTGCGGGCGCTGATGCAGCGCGCGATCGCGGTGGCCCCGGAGGGGCTCGCGGTGTCCACGGTGGCGATGTCGGACGAGTACGACCCGGTGGCGCTGTGGATGCGCGCCAACGCGCGGCCGTTCTTCGACCGGGAGGCGGGCCGCCCGCCGACCGGCCCGTACCCGCCGGTGCCCCCGCCGCCGTACCCCGGGCAGTCGATGCCGGGCTACGCGTACGGCACCCAGCCGCCGGCGCAGGGCTGGCAGCAGCAGCCGCAGCGGCCGTGGCCCGGCTACCCCGGGCGCTGAATCCCAAAACCCATTCTCCGAAGCCGACTTGATTGTCCGTCAAGTCGGCTTCGATGCTTTCCGGACGAATTTCCGGATGTGCGGCCCGGTCATCTTGACATGGCAGTTACAGCCATGTGAAGAGGTATATGCCGAAGATCGGGGAGGTGCATGCACGCAGATCACAGTTGGGCATCTGTCGGTTGTCAGGGCTGGCGCAAGCCAGTTCGGATGGCAGAGAGTTCTGCGCAACGCACCGCGCGTGCTGGAACCCCACAAAGGTGAGCGCGCACGCCGACAAGCCCGTCCACGCGACGCCCATCCCGCGTGGTGGCAGTGCCTGTGCACGACGCACTGCCGTCAACACCCGCTCCTCCTAAGCACCTCCGCACGTCCGCAGCCGCACCGCCGAAGACGGCGACCGGCACCCGTGGGCCGGCCACCGTCGGCGAGGGGACCAACTGACCATGACATCCGTGACCACCGCCGGGAACGAGCCGGAGGCAGCAGCCGCCGCCGGACCGGCCAAGAAGATCGAGGGCCGCTCCCTCGGCCAGATCGCCTGGACCCGCTTCAAGCGGGACAAGGCCGCCGTCGCCGGCGGCGTCGTGGTGATCCTGCTGATCATGCTCGCCGTGCTGGCCAAGCCGATCGAGTCGATGTTCGGGCTCGACCCGGACGCCCTCCACCAGGACCTGCTGGACGCCGACCTCGGCGGTCTGCCGTTCGGCGACTGGGGCGGCATGAGCCTCGAACACCCGCTCGGCATCGACCCGCTGCAGGGCCGTGACCTGCTCACCCGCGTCATCGAGGGCTCCTGGGTCTCCCTGCTGGTCGCCTTCGGCGCGACCCTGCTGTCCAACACCATCGGCACCGTGCTCGGCATCATGGCCGGCTACTACGGCGGCTGGGTGGACACCGTGATCAGCCGGGTGATGGACGTCTTCCTGGCCTTCCCGCTGCTGCTCTTCGCCATCGCGATCTCGACCTCGCTCCAGGGCGGAGCCTTCGGCCTGCACGGCCTGCCGCTGCACATGCTGGTGCTGATCTTCGTGATCGGCTTCTTCAACTGGCCCTACATGGGCCGGATCGTGCGCGGCCAGACGCTCTCGCTGCGCGAGCGGGAGTTCGTCCACGCGGCCCGCAGCCTCGGCGCCCGCGGCCCGTTCATCCTGTTCAAGGAGCTGCTGCCCAACCTGGTCGGTCCGATCCTGGTCTACTCGACCCTGCTGATCCCGACCAACATCCTCTTCGAGGCGGGGCTGAGCTTCCTCGGCGTCGGCATCCAGCCGCCGCAGGCCTCCTGGGGCGGGATGCTCCAGGACGCGATCCGGTACTACCAGGTGGACCCCCAGTACATGGTGGTCCCCGGTCTGGCGATCTTCGTCACCGTGCTCGCCTTCAACCTGCTCGGCGACGGTCTTCGCGACGCCCTCGATCCCAAGAGCAACTGATCCCGCCGCACATGACCACGCATCATGTGATGCGCCGTCAAGGCTCTCCTTCACCGCCTCCCATCCCCAAGGGGTTGATCTCACCCATGCGTAGGTCCCGTACCGTCGCCCTGACCGCGGCCGCAGCCGCCGCCGTCCTGGTCGTGACCGGTTGCACCAGCTCGTCGAAGGACACCGGTTCCGCCTCGTCCTCCGGCACCGGAGGCGGCTCCGGCGCCAACGCCGCCACCAAGGGCATCGTCAACGCCTCGGACAAGAAGGGCGGGACGGTCACCTACGAGATGAAGGGCACCCCGGACTCGCTCGACCCGGGCAACACGTACTACGCGTACATCTACAACTTCTCGCGCCTGTACGCCCGCTCGCTGACCACCTTCAACCCGGCGCCGGGCGACGAGGGCAACAAGCTCGTCCCCGACCTCGCCGAGTCGATGGGCCAGGTCAGCGCGGACGGCCTGACCTGGACGTACAAGCTGCGCAAGGGCCTGAAGTACGACGACGGCACCCCGATCTCCTCGAAGGACGTCAAGTACGCCGTCGAGCGCTCGAACTACGCGCTGGACGTGAACTCCAACGGCCCGGTCTACTTCCGCGAGCACCTGGTGGACAACGCCACGCCGTACGCCGGCCCGTACAAGGACAAGGAGGGCGGCCTCGACTCGATCGAGACGCCCGACGACACCACGATCGTCTTCCACCTGAAGCAGCCCTTCGCCGACTTCGACTACCTGGTCAGCGCCCCGCAGACCGCGCCGGTCCCGCAGGCCAAGGACACCGGCTCGGAGTACGTGAAGAAGATCGTCTCCTCGGGCTCCTACAAGTTCGAGTCCTACGAGGACGGCAAGCAGGCCGTCCTGGTCCCGAACACCAACTGGGACGCGAGCACCGACCCGATCCGCAAGCAGCTCGCGGACAAGATCGTGCTCCGGATGAACATCGACCAGTCCACCATCGACAAGGACCTGCTGGCCGGCAACGCCCAGGTCGACCTGGTGGGCGGCGGCGTCGACCCGCAGACCCAGGCGCAGATCCTCCAGAACCAGAAGCTGAAGGCCAGCACCGACAACGCCTACGGCGGCCGCCTGGTCTACATGGCGATCAACTCCAAGCTCGCGCCGTTCGACAACATCGAGTGCCGCAAGGCCGTGCAGTACGCGGTCGACAAGGTCTCGGTGCAGACCGCCCTCGGCGGCCCGATCCGCGGCCAGATCGCCAACACGGTGCTCCCGCCGGACATCCCGGGCCACCAGGACTTCAACACGTACGAGACCAAGGACAACAAGGGCGACGAGGCCAAGGCCAAGGAGGCCCTGAAGGCCTGCGGCAAGGAGGGCGGCATCAACACCGTCCTCTCCGCCCGCACCGAGCGCGCCACCGAGGTCGCCGCGGCCACCTCGATCCAGGCCGCGCTGAAGAAGGTCGGCATCAACGCCGAGATCCAGCAGTACCCGCAGGGCAAGTACCTCCAGGACAGCGCCGGCTCCCCGCAGTTCGCGGCCGAGCACAACATCGGCCTGATGATGATGCAGTGGGGTGCCGACTGGCCGACCGGCTACGGCTTCCTCCAGCAGATCGTCGACGGCCGCACCATCAAGCCGTCCGGCAACAACAACCTGGCCCAGCTGGACAACCCCGCGGTCAACAAGCTGCTCGACGACGCCGCGATCAACCCCGACAAGACGGCCCGCGAGAAGATCTACGGCGACGTCGACAAGAAGGTCATGGACCAGGCGGTCTACGTCCCGCTGACCTACTTCAAGGTCTTCCTGTACCGCCCGGACAACGCCACCAACGTGGTCTCCACCTCGGCGTTCTCGGGCGAGTACGACTACCTGAACATCGGCGTCAAGTAAGAGCCTGGCTCCGCATCCCTGAAGGCAGGTGAAGGCAGCGGCGCCCGCCGCCGTCCGGAAGATGCCCGACGGGGGGGGCCGCCCGAGCCCCCCAACGGTGTGTGGCGACAAAATCCCCAGGTTATGAGCGGCGGGGTTTTTTCTGCGGGTGGTGAGCGGGGGCGCCTTCGCGATCTTCTTCCTGCTCCCGCGCCTCGCGGGCGAGACGGCCGACCAACTGGCCGCCCAGTACATCGGGAAGAACCCGTCGCCGGACGCGATCGCGGCGGTCAAGCAGAACCTCGGCCTCGACCAGCCGCTGTACACCCAGTACTGGAACTTCCTGAAGGGGCTGGTCAGCGGCGCCGAGTACCACTTCGGACCGGAACCGGCCACCTGTCACGTGCCCTGCTTCGGCTACTCCTTCAAGAACCACCTGGAGGTCTGGCCCGAGCTGACCAAGCGGATCCCGATCACCATCTCGCTCGCCGCCGGTGCGGCCGTGCTCTGGCTGGTCTCCGGCGTCGCCACCGGCGTCGTCTCCGCCCTGAAGCCGCGGTCGATCTTCGACCGGCTCTCCATGGGCGTCGCGCTCGCCGGCGTCTCGCTGCCGGTCTTCTTCACCGGCGCGCTGCTGCTCACGCTGTTCAGCTACGAGTGGCCGATCCTGGACAACCTGCACTACGTCGACTTCACCGACGACCCGCTGATGTGGGCCCGCAACCTGATCCTGCCGTGGATCTCGCTGGCCTTCCTCTACTCCGCGCTCTACGCCCGGCTCACCCGCGCCGGGATGCTGGAGACCATGAGCGAGGACTACATCCGCACCGCCCGGGCCAAGGGCCTGGTCGAGCGCAAGGTCGTCGCCCGGCACGGGCTGCGCGCCGCGCTCACCCCGATCGTCACGATCTTCGGCATGGACCTCGGGCTGCTGCTCGGCGGCGCGCTGATCACCGAGCAGGTCTTCTCGCTCCAGGGCGTCGGCCAGTTCGCCGTCCAGGCGATCTCCGACAACGACCTGCCCAAGATCCTCGGCGTCACCCTGCTCGCCGCCTTCTTCATCGTCGCCTGCAACCTCGTGGTCGACCTCCTGTACGCCCTCGTCGACCCCCGGGTGAGGCTCTCGTGACCGACCTCCAGAAGGACCCGGCGGCCGCTCCCGCCCCGGCCGGCGACCCCTTCCTCTCCGTGCGCGACCTGCGGATCCACTTCGACACCGACGACGGCCTGGTCCGCTCGGTGGACGGGGTCAGCTTCGACCTGCACAAGGGGCGCACCCTCGGCATCGTCGGCGAGTCCGGCTCCGGCAAGTCCGTCACCTCGCTCGGCATCATGGGCCTGCACCGCTCCAAGCGGGCCCGGATCAGCGGCGAGATCCGGCTGAACGGCGAGGACCTGATCGCGGCCGGCCCGGACCGGGTGCGCCAACTGCGCGGCCGCGAACTGGCGATGATCTTCCAGGACCCGCTGACCGCGATGCACCCCTACTACACGGTGGGGCAGCAGATCGTCGAGGCCTACCGGGTGCACCACCCCCAGGCCACCAAGAAGCAGGCCCGGACCCGCGCGGTCGAGATGCTCGACCGGGTCGGCATCCCGCAGCCGGACCGTCGGGTGGACGACTACCCGCACCAGTTCTCCGGCGGCATGCGCCAGCGCGCCATGATCGCCATGGCGCTGGTCAACGACCCCTCGCTGCTGATCGCCGACGAGCCCACCACCGCCCTGGACGTCACCGTCCAGGCGCAGATCCTGGACCTCATCCGCGACCTCCAGGAGGAGTTCGGCTCCGCGGTCATCATCATCACCCACGACCTCGGGGTGGTCGCCGAACTGGCCGACGACATCCTGGTCATGTACGGCGGCAAGTGCGTCGAGCGCGGCCCGGCCGAGACCCTCTTCGACGCGCCCGAGCACCCGTACACCTGGGGCCTGCTGGGTTCGATGCCGCGACTGGACCGGGAACTCCAGGACCGGCTGGTGCCGGTCAAGGGCACCCCGCCCAGCCTGATCAACGTGCCGTCCGGCTGCGCCTTCCACCCGCGCTGCCCGTACGCCGCCCTGACCGACGGGCGCTCCACGAGCGAGGTCCCGGCACTGGCCGAGGCCGTGCCCGGGCACTTCGCGGCCTGCCACCTGGCGGCCGGCGAGCGGCACCGCATCTTCGCCGAAGAGATCGCGCCCCGGCTGTGAGCCCGGCCTCGTACCACCTTTCTGGAGAGAACCGATGACGGACACTCAGGCGGCTCCGACCCCGCGGTCGGCACCCGCCCCCGGCCGTGAGCCGCTGCTGAAGGTGGCCGGCCTGACCCGGCACTTCCCGATCCGCGGCGGGCTGCTGCGGCGCCAGACCGGCGCGGTGCGGGCCGTCGACGGCATCGACTTCACCGTCAACGCCGGCGAGACGCTGGGCGTCGTGGGCGAGTCCGGCTGCGGCAAGTCGACCATGGGCCGACTGGTCACCCGGCTCGACGAACCGACCGGCGGGACCATCGAGTTCGAGGGCACCGACATCAGCCACTTGAGCGTCGGGGCGATGCGGCCGCTGCGCCGCGACATCCAGATGATCTTCCAGGACCCGTACTCCTCGCTGAACCCCCGGCACACCGTCGGCACCATCGTCGGCGCGCCGTTCCGGCTCCAGAACGCGGTGCCCGAGGGCGGCCTCAAGAAGGCCGTCCAGGAGCTGCTGGAGCTGTGCGGGCTCAGCCCCGAGCACTACAACCGCTACCCGCACGAGTTCTCCGGCGGCCAGCGCCAGCGCATCGGCATCGCCCGGGCGCTCGCGCTGAAGCCGAAGATGATCATCGCGGACGAGCCGGTCTCCGCGCTGGACGTGTCGATCCAGGCGCAGGTGGTCAACCTGCTGGACGACCTCCAGCAGGAGCTCGGGCTGACCTACCTGATCATCGCGCACGACCTCTCGGTGGTCCGGCACGTCTCGGACCGGGTCGCGGTGATGTACCTCGGCAAGATCGTGGAGATCGCCGACCGGGACTCGCTCTACCGCAGCCCGATGCACCCGTACACCAACGCGCTGATGTCCGCCGTGCCCGTCCCGGACCCGCGCCGCCGCCAGCGCGCGGGCCGCGACCGGATCCTGCTCAAGGGCGACGTCCCCTCGCCGATCAACCCGCCCAGCGGCTGCCGCTTCCGCACCCGGTGCTGGAAGGCGCAGGACGTGTGCGCGAGCCAGGAGCCGCCGCTGGCGGTGCTCGAGACCGGGCACCAGGTGGCGTGCCACTTCCCCGAGAACGCTCCGGGGAACGCTCCGGCGGACGCCAAGGCCTGAGGTCCCCGCACGTATGCGAGAGGCCGCCCGCCCCGGACTTCCGGGGGCGGGCTG
>NZ_JBHJSJ010000094.1:0-19785 GCF_042268845.1 Kitasatospora sp. NPDC056273
CTGCAGGGGGGACCCTGTGGGAGAGTAGGACGCCGCCGAACAATTCTTCAGAAGAACCCCCATCCGGGTCCCGGATGGGGGTTCTTCGCGTTTTCCGGGCTTTTGAGCGCGTTCTCAGAGCTTGAGCTTGAACCCGACGTGCGAGGCCACGAATCCCAGCCGTTCGTAGAAGCGGTGTGCGTCCGTGCGCGTCGCGTCGGAGGTCAGTTGGACGAGGTCGGCGCCGAGTTCGCGGGAGCGGTCGACGGCCCACCGGATCAGTTCGGTGCCCAGGCCGCTGCCGCGTTCGTCGGCGTGGATGCGGACGCCCTCGATGATCGTGCGGGTGGCGCCGGCCCGGGAGAGGCCGGGGACGACGGTGAGTTGGAGGGTGCCGACGGTGCGGCTGGCCCGGTCGGCGACGATCAGGTGCTGGTGCGGGTCGCCGTCGATGCGGGCGAAGGCGGTGCGGTAGGGGGTGAGGTCGTCGGGGCTCTCACGGGTGGCGCCCAGCGGGTCGTCGGCGAGCATGGCCACGATCGCCGGCAGGTCGTCGGCGGTGGCCCGCCGGATCGTCAGAACAGCCGTTTCAGTCATGATCAGAGACTAGAGGCCCCCGTCTGGCGCACCGCGCCTTGTCTACGCCCGTAGCACCCCTTCCCGGGCCTTCTGAAGGGCCGTGGGACCCTTTCGGCGTCAGTCCCCGGGCTTGGCACTGGTGATGACGGCGAAGACGGCGCCGTGCGGGTCGACCAGCTGGGCCAGGCGGCCGACGCCGTGCACGTCCATGGCCGGGATCCGTACGGTCGCGCCGAGGGTGTCGGCGATGGCGAGGCTGGCGTCGGCGTTGGGGACCTCGAAGTAGGGGAGCCAGTGCGAAGTGGTGCCGCGCGCGGTGTGTTCGGGGCCGAGCTGCATGATCCCGCCGTGGGCGTCGTCGCTGCCGCCGCCGGCCGGGGTGAGGACGGTGTACATCACCTCGCCGAGCGGGACGTCCTGCTCCTGCCAGTCGAAGACGGAGCGGTAGAAGGACTTGTCGAGTTCGGCGTCGACGCTGTAGCACTCGGCCCAGCAGAGGCTGCCCTCCTCGGTGACGACGTCCAGGCCGCGGGTGCCGTGCGGCTGCCAGACGGCGAAGTCGGCGCCGGTCGGGTCGGTGTAGGCGGCCATCCGGCCCGCGGTGAAGACGTCGAAGGGGGCGAACCGGACGCGGCCGCCGGCCTGTTCGACCAGCGCGGTGGTGCGGTCGGCGTCCTCGGTGGCGAAGTAGAGCGTCCAGCCGGGCGGCGTGCCCTCCTCGGCGAGCGGGCCCAGGGCGGCGACGGTCCGGCCGTCGAGCTGGAAGAAGCCGTAGCCGCCGGCCTCGGGGCCGGCCGAGTCGAAGGTCCAGCCGAACAGCGCGGTGTAGAAGTCGACGGACGCGCGGGTGTCGGGGCTGCTCAGGTCGAGCCAGTCCGGGGAACCGGGGCGGAAGTCGGTGTTGAGCATGGCGGCACTGCTCCTCGGACGGGGCCCGGGCGGGCGCGGTCGACGGCGGTCCCCCTCGGTCCCTCCCAGCCTGGCACCTCGGCCGGGGCGGTGCACGGCAGCCGCCGCCGCACCGGCGGGGGCGGGGTGTCGGGGCGGGGCGGTACGGTGCGTAGCGGAATCGTCCACCCGTACCGGTCGAAGGGGGTCCGGTGAGCAAGCAGGCGGCGCAGTCCGGGCAGCAGGTGCCGCGCCAGCTCGCGCAGGTCGAGGGCGTGCTGGAGCGGATCACCTACGCCAACGAGGAGACCGGCTACACGGTGGCCCGGGTGGACACCGGCCGGGGCGCGAACGACCTGCTGACGGTGGTGGGCGCGCTGCTGGGGGCGCAGGTCGGCGAGTCGCTGCGGCTGCACGGGCGGTGGGGCTCGCACCCGCAGTACGGGCGGCAGTTCACGGTGGAGAACTACACCACGGTGCTGCCCGCCACGATCCAGGGGATACAGCGGTACCTGGGCTCGGGGCTGATCAAGGGGATCGGGCCGCGGTTCGCCGAGCGGATCGTGGAGCGCTTCGGGGCGGACACCCTGGAGGTGATCGAGAACGAGCCGGGCCGGCTGATCGAGGTGCCGGGGCTGGGGCCCAAGCGGACCAAGAAGATCGCCGCGGCCTGGGAGGAGCAGAAGGCCATCAAGGAGGTGATGGTCTTCCTGCAGGGGGTCGGGGTGTCCACCTCGTTGGCTGTGCGAATCTACAAGCAGTACGGCGACGGTTCGATCGGGGTGGTGCGGAACGAGCCGTACCGGCTGGCCTCGGACGTGTGGGGCATCGGCTTCCTGACGGCGGACCGGATCGCCCAGGCGGTGGGGATCCCGCACGACAGCCCGGAGCGGGTGAAGGCCGGCCTGCAGTACGCGCTGTCGCAGAGCACCGACCAGGGGCACTGCTTCCTGCCGGAGGAGCGGCTGATCGCGGACGGCGTGAAGCTGTTGCAGGTGGACGTCGGGCTGGTGATCGACTGCCTGGCGGAGCTGGTGGCGGCCGAGGGCGTGGTGCGCGAGGCGGTCCCGGGGGAGGGCGGCGAGCCGGTCACCGCGGTGTACCTGGTGCCGTTCCACCGGGCGGAGATCTCGCTGGCCAACCAGCTGGTGCGGCTGCTGCGTTCGGACGCGGACCGGATGCCGTGGTTCGGGAACGTGGACTGGCCGGTGGCCCTGGACTGGCTGGCGAAGCGGACCGGGGCCGAACTGGCGCCGGAGCAGGAGGAGTCGGTCCGGCTGGCGCTGACCGAGAAGGTCGCGGTGCTGACGGGCGGTCCGGGCTGCGGCAAGTCGTTCACGGTGAAGTCGATCGTGACGCTGGCGCTGGCGAAGCGGGCCAAGGTGGTGCTGGCGGCGCCGACCGGCCGGGCGGCGAAGCGGCTGGCGGAGCTGACCGGGGTGGAGGCCTCGACGGTGCACCGGCTGCTGGAGCTGAAGCCGGGCGGGGACGCCGCGTACGACCGGGACCGGCCGCTGGACGCGGACCTGGTGGTGGTCGACGAGGCCTCGATGCTGGACCTGATCCTGGCGAACAAGCTGGTCAAGGCGGTGCCGCCGGGCGCGCACCTGCTGTTCGTGGGGGACGTGGACCAGCTGCCCTCGGTGGGTGCCGGGGAGGTGCTGCGGGACCTGCTGGCGGAGGGCGGGCCGATCCCGTCGGTGCGGCTGACCAGGATCTTCCGGCAGGCGCAGCAGTCCGGCGTGGTGACCAACGCGCACCGGATCAACGAGGGCAGGCCGCCGCTGACGGACGGCCTGGCGGACTTCTTCCTGTTCGCCGAGGACGACGCGGAGCGGGCGGCCGGGCTCACGGTGGACGTGGTGGCGCGCCGGATCCCGCAGAAGTTCGGCTTCGACCCGCGCCGGGACGTGCAGGTGCTGGCGCCGATGCACCGCGGCCCGGCCGGCGCGGGGAACCTGAACACCCTGCTCCAGGCGGCGGTGACGCCGGCCCGGGAGGGGCTGGCCGAACGCCGGTTCGGCGGCCGGACGTTCCGGGTGGGGGACAAGGTCACCCAGATCCGCAACAACTACGACAAGGGGCGGAACGGCGTCTTCAACGGCACAGTGGGAGTGGTGACTGCGCTGAGCGTGGACGACCAGCGGCTGACGGTGCTCACCGACGAGGACGAGGAGGTGGCGTACGACTTCGACGAACTGGACGAGCTGGCCCACGCGTACGCGGTGACGATCCACCGCTCGCAGGGGAGCGAGTACCCGGTCGTGGTGATTCCGGTCACCATGTCCGCTTGGACGATGCTCCAGCGGAACCTGCTCTACACCGCTGTGACCAGGGCACGGAAACTCGTGGTGCTGGTGGGGTCACGCAAGGCGATCGGACAGGCCGTCCGGGCCGTCAGTGCAGGTCGGAGGCATACCGGACTCGACCATCGGCTCGCAGCTGGATGATTATCCAACGGGATGGTTGCCTCTAATGTTCTCTTGACGTGAAGAGATTTACGGCAGAGCCTAGGGTGGTGCCGATCTTGTCCGGTTCGTACCGGCTGCGGCAGCAGGTTTTGTAGGGGCGGGCCCTTTCGGGCCACCCCGGGTGCGCGACTGTCCTCCGGATGGGGGATGGTAGAGACAGTCAGGGCACCTTGGAAGAGGATTCATTTCGTCGGTGAGGAAGACGTGAGCGACAACTCGGTAGTACTGCGGTACCAGGACGGCGAGTACGAGTACCCCGTCGTCGAGAGCACTGCGGGCAACGCCGGCTTCGACATCTCGAAGCTGCTCCCGCAGACCGGCCTGGTCACCCTGGACAACGGCTTCGGTAACACCGCCGCGTACAAGTCCGCGATCACCTTCGTGGACGGCGACAACGGCATCCTGCGGTACCGCGGCTACCCGATCGAGCAGCTCGCCTCCGATGGCGGGTTCATCGAGACCGCGTACCTCCTGATCAACGGCGAGCTGCCCAACGCGGACCAGCTGGCCGAGTTCAACCGCGAGATCACCCAGCACACCCTGCTGCACGAGGACGTCAAGCGCTTCTTCCAGGGCTTCCCGCGGGACGCCCACCCGATGGCCATGCTGTCCTCGGTCGTCGGCGCGCTGTCCACGTTCTACCCGGAGAGCCACAACCCGTTCGACGCGGCCCAGCGCCACCTGTCGACGGTCCGCCTGCTCGCCAAGCTGCCGACGATCGCCGCGTACGCGTACAAGAAGGCGATGGGCCAGCCCTTCGTCTACCCGCGCAACGACCTGAGCTACGTCGAGAACTTCCTGCGGATGACCTTCGCCGTCCCCGCCGAGGACTACGAGCTCAACCCGGTCGTCGTCAACGCGCTGGACAAGCTGCTCATCCTGCACGCGGACCACGAGCAGAACTGCTCGACCTCCACCGTGCGCCTGGTCGGCTCCAGCCACGCCAACCTGTTCGCCTCGATCTCGGCCGGCATCTCGGCCCTGTGGGGCCCGCTGCACGGCGGCGCCAACCAGGCCGTGCTGGAGATGCTGGAGAGCATCCAGAAGGACGGCGGCGACGTCGACGCCTTCATCACGAAGGTGAAGAACAAGGAAGCCGGCGTCAAGCTGATGGGCTTCGGCCACCGGGTCTACAAGGCGTTCGACCCGCGTGCCGCCCAGGTCAAGCTGCTCGCGCACGAGGTCCTCGGCCAGCTCGGCAAGAGCGACGAGCTGCTGGACATCGCGCTCAAGCTGGAGGAGCACGCCCTCAAGGACGACTTCTTCATCTCGCGCAAGCTGTACCCGAACGTGGACTTCTACACCGGCCTGATCTACCGCGCCATGGGCTTCCCGACCAGCATGTTCACCGTGCTGTTCGCCCTCGGCCGGCTGCCGGGCTGGATCGCCCACTGGCACGAGATGATCAACGACCCGACCAGCCGGATCGGCCGTCCGCGCCAGATCTACACCGGCACCGCGATCCGCGACTACGTCCCGCTGGACGCCCGCTGACCGCAGCGGCGCCGACCACCGGCCCGCACGGAAGCTGAGAGGGGCCCGACCGCGAGAGCGGCCGGGCCCCTTCGCGTCCCGGTGGCGCGCCCGAGGGCCCGCGCGGGGACGGAACCGTACGGCGCACGACTCCGGGGTCGGCCGCAGCCGGGGACGGCCGCTCAAAGCGTCCCAGGCCCGCCAGAACCCCGGCGTCGTGCGCGAAGGCCGTCAGGGTCGACGACCGTCCCGGGGCCCGCCGGAGCCCCGTCGGCGACAGCCCGCTGGAAGCGCGGGGACACGTTGCCGTTCAGCGTGTCCCCGCCCACCGGAAAAACTGCCGCACTACCAACCTAAGACGTATCAGGGTGCGAGAAGTTACGCCCGGGGGGTGTGAGCTGCCTCTCGCCACGCTCCGTGTGCGCGTCGTACCACGCTCATATCACACCTTCGCTCGCGCCGGACGTCACCCTCCCCGCAGTCACGGCAACCGAGCGTGATAGGAATCGTGGCATTCCGGTACGGACCGTCGCGCACATTCGCCGCGCGACGGCGGAACTGGGGAGGGAGTGCGCAGATGGCCAGGAACGTCGTCGTCACCGGCGGTGGCACGGGAATCGGGTACGAGGTCGCGCGGCGGTTCGTCGAGGCCGGCGACCACGTGGTGATCGTGGGCCGCCGCCGGGAGGTCCTGGAGAAGGCCGCGGCCGGACTCGGGCCGAACGTCACCCCGCTGGTGTGCGACCTCGCCGACCCGGACGCCGTCGAGGCCGCGCTCGCCGACCTGCCCGAGCGGATCGACGTCCTGGTCAACAACGCCGGCAGCCGCGAGACCGTGGTCGGCGGCGGGCCGCACGCCCTGCTGGCGCGCTGGCGCGGCGACTTCGAGCGCAACGTGCTGACCGTGGTGCTGCTCACCGAGTCGGTCCGCGACCGGCTCACCCCGGGCTCCGGCCGGGTGGTCACCATCAGCTCCATCGCCGCCCTGCGCGGGGCTGGCTCGTTCGGCGCGGCGAAGGCCTCGCTGCACGCCTGGAACCACTTCCTGGCCGCCCAGTTGGGCACCTCGGGCATCACCGCCAACATCGTCGCGCCGGGCACCGTCGCGGGCACCGAGTTCTTCGGGCCGCGGCTGGACGAGGCCGAGGTCGCCCGCCGGGCCGCCCGCACCCTGCTCGGGCGGATCGGCGAGACCGGCGAGGTGGCGGCGGCGGTGTACTTCCTGGCCTCGCCCGAGGCCGGGTTCATCACCGGCGAGATCCTGCACTGCAACGGCGGCGAGCTGCTGGGGCGTTGAGCCCCGGCCCCGAACGCCCCGAACGCCCCGGGGCACCCCGTACGCGTCGAGGCCCCGGACCGACACCGGTCCGGGGCCTTCGCGTCGGCCGGCTCAGGCGGGCCGGAAGCGGCGCAGCCGCAGGCTGTTGGTGACCACGAAGACCGAGGAGAAGGCCATCGCGGCCCCCGCGACCATCGGGTTGAGCAGGCCGGCGGCGGCCAGCGGGATCGCCGCCACGTTGTAGCCGAAGGCCCAGAACAGGTTGCCCTTGATGGTGGCCAGGGTGCGGCGGGAGAGCCGGATCGCGTCGGCCGCCGAGCGGAGGTCGCCGCGGACCAGGGTGAGGTCGCCGGCCTCGATCGCGGCGTCCGTACCGGTGCCCATCGCCAGGCCCAGGTCGGCCTGGGCGAGCGCGGCCGCGTCGTTGACGCCGTCGCCGACCATCGCGACGACCTTGCCCTCGGCCTGCAGCCGCTTGACGGTGGCGACCTTCTCCTCGGGGAGCACCTCGGCGAGCACGTGCTCCGGTGCGATGCCGACCTCGGCGGCGACGGCCTCGGCCACCGCCCGGTTGTCGCCGGTGAGCAGCACCGGGGTCAGGCCCAGGGCGCGCAGCCTGCCGACGGCCTCGGCGCTGGTCGGCCTGACCGCGTCGGCGACCTCCAGCACGGCCCGGGCCTCGCCGTCCCAGCCGACCGCGATCGCGGTGCGGCCGGCCGCCTCGGCGGCGGCCTTGGCGCGGGCCAGGGAGGGCGGCAGGTGCTGCGCGCGGTCGGCCAGCAGGGCCTCGCGCCCGGCGACCACCGCGCGCCCCGCCACGACCCCCTCCACGCCCCGCCCGGGCACGCTGCGGAAGTCCGCGACGGCGGGCAGGGCGCCGGCCTCGGCGGCGGCCTCGGCGACCGCCCGGGCGACCGGGTGCTCGGAGGCGTGCTCGACGGCGCCCGCCAGGCGCAGCGCCTCGGCCCGGTCCACGCCCTCGGCGGTGTGCACGGCGACCAGGGCCATCCGGCCGGTGGTGACGGTGCCGGTCTTGTCCAGGACGACGGTGTCCACCGTGCGGGTGGTCTCCAGCACCTCGGGGCCCTTGATCAGGATGCCCAGCTGGGCGCCGCGGCCGGTGCCGACCATGAGCGCGGTCGGGGTGGCCAGGCCCAGGGCGCACGGGCAGGCGATGATCAGCACGGCGACGGCCGCGGTGAAGGCCTCGGTGGAGCTGTCGGTGGCCAGCAGCCAGACCACCAGGGTGGCCAGGGCGATCAGGATGACGGCCGGGACGAAGACCGCGGAGATCCGGTCGGCCAGCCGCTGGGCGGCGGCCTTGCCGTTCTGGGCCTCCTCGACCAGCCGGGCCATCCGGGCCAGCCGGGTGTCCGCGCCGACCCGGGTGGCCTCGACCACCAGCCGGCCACCCGCGTTGACGGTGGCGCCGGTGACGGCGTCGCCGACGGTGACCTCGACCGGGACGGACTCGCCGGTCAGCATCGAGGCGTCCACCGCCGAGGCACCCTCGACCACCGTGCCGTCGGTGGCGATCTTCTCGCCGGGGCGGACCACGAAGCGGGTGCCGACCGTCAGCCGGTCCACCGGCAGCCGTACCTCGCGTTCCCCCTCCAGGACCGCGACGTCCTTGGCGCCGAGGTCGAGCAGGGCGTGCAGCGCGGCGCCGGCCCGGCGCTTGGAGCGGGCCTCCAGGTAGCGGCCGAGCAGGATCAGCACGGTGACGGCGGCGGCGGTCTCCAGGTAGAGCGTGGCCGAGGCGTCGGTGTCGCCGACCGAGAGCGAGAAGTCGTGGTGCGTCCCGGGCCGCCCGGCGTGGCCGCCGAACAGCGCCCAGCAGGACCAGCCGAAGGCGGCCAGGGTGCCGAGCGAGACCAGGGTGTCCATGGTCGCGGCGCCGTGCCGGAGGTTGGTCCAGGCGGCGCGGTGGAAGGGCAGGCCGCCGTAGACCACGACCGGGCCGGTGAGCGCGAAGGCCAGCCACTGCCAGTCGGTGAACTGGAGGGCCGGGACCATCGACAGCAGCACCACCGGAACGGCGAGGACGGCGCTGGTCAGCAGCCGGTCGCGCAGGGGGTCGGCGGGCTCGGGGGCGGCCGGGGGCGGGGGGAGCTCGGCGATGTAGCCGGTGCGCTCGACGGTGGCGATCAGGTCCTCGACCGTGGTGCCGGGGCCGAAGTCGACCCGGGCCTTCTCGGTGGCGAAGTTGACGGTGGCCTCGACGCCGTCCATCCGGTTGAGCTTCTTCTCGATCCGGGCCGCGCAGGAGGCGCAGGTCATCCCGCCGATCGACAGCTCGACCCGGTCCCGGGCCCCGAGGTCCGGGGCGGACGTGCTCATGCGGATCAGCTCCTCGGTGCGGGTGGCCGGCGGGGCGCCGCGGCGGCCCCGCCGTGCCGGGTGGTTCAGGCGCTGCGGCCGACCAGCTCGTAGCCGGCCTCGTCGATCGCGGCGCGCACCTGCTCGTCGTCCAACGGGGCGGCGGAGGAGATCGTCACGGTCCCGGCCGTGGCGTCGGCGGCGACCCCGGTGACCCCGGCCAGGGCGGAGACCTCCTCGCTGATCGCCTTCTCGCAGTGGCCGCAGCTCATGCCGGACACGGTGTAGGTGATGGTGCTGGACATCGGGGGCCTCCGGGAGGTCCGGGCGGCCCGGGTGTTCGCCCGGGGCGCGGCGCTGGCAACGACTCTTGTGACAACACCATACCCCTCCAGGGTATTCCGGGAGTGGTGGGGGTGGGGCGCCCGGATCGCCCGGGAACGCCGGGGGCCAGGGCCGGTCGGGCTTCCGCGGTGATCGTCCCTTATGTTCGGTATGTGTTTCCGCTCCGCCGCGCCCAGTCTCCCTCGGCTCCCACGGCAGCCGGACTGCCGCCGGACCGGCAGCGCGGCGCCCTGCTCGCCGCCGACCTCCAGGACGTGCCCTTCTGGCGGCGCGCCACCCCGGCGCTGATCGCCGTCCTGCTCGTCGGGCTCGCGGACTTCCTCTCCGGCAAGGACCGCTACCTGGCCCCGCTGATGACCGTGGTGCCGACCGTCGCGGCACTGACCCTGAAGCCCCGCGAACTGCTGCTGGTCTGCTCGCTCGGGCTGCTCACGGTGTTCGGGCTCAGCCACCACGACGAGGTCGACAACATCAACGACGCCCGCTTCCTGTACGGGGCGATGGTCAGCTACGTCGTCCTGACGCTGTTCTCGGCCTGGGTCGCCAAGATCCGGATGCGGCGCGCGGCGGCCTTCGCGGCCGTCAGCTCCGTCGCCGAGGCCGCCCAGCGGGCGCTGCTGCAGCTGCCCGGGTCGACCGTCGGGCCGCTGCGGCTCGCGGTGCGGTACGTCTCGGCGGCGGACGCCTCACGGATCGGCGGGGACCTGTACTCCGTACTGGAGACGCCGCACGGCACCCGGGTCGCGGTCGGGGACGTCCGGGGCAAGGGACTGGCCGCCGTGCAGACCGCGGCCGTGGTGCTGGGCGCCTTCCGCGAGGCGGCGTACGACGAGGCCGGGCTGCGGGGCGTCGCGGCGCGGATCGAGGCCAGCGTCGAACGGCATGTGCCGGACGGGGAGTTCACCACGGCGCTGTTCGCGGAGTTCCGAACGCCCGGGGCGATGGAGCTGCTGCAGTACGGGCACGTGCCGCCGATCCGGGTGGACTACGAAGGGCGGGCGCACGTGCTGGACGCGCCCGACCCGTGGGTGCCGCTGGGGCTCGGCCGGCTGGCGGCGGGGGAGCCGACCACCTGGGCCCAGCCGTTCGGGGCGGAGGACGTGCTGGTGCTCTGCACGGACGGGGTGATCGAGGCGCGGCACCGGACGAGCGGGGAGTTCTACCCGCTGGCGGAGCGGGTCGGGCCGCTGGTGCGGGGGGCCGCGCGCTCGGAGGGGGAGCTGGAGACGGCGGTCGGGCGGGTGTACGCGGACCTGCTGGCGCATACGGGTGGGGAGTTGCGGGACGACGCGTTGTTGCTGCTGATCGTGCGGACGGATGGGTGAGGGGGCCCTGCGGGGGTCTTCTGTGGGGGTGGGCTTTCGGGAGGGTGGGGGCCGGGGGTGGCTCCGGGGGTGGCCGCTCCGGGGGCTGGATGATTTTCAGACTGCCAACCCTGGAGGTGGGGCGTTCGTACGCCCAACCCGCGCAGGCCTCCTGACGGCACGCCCGCAACCGTTCCGATCGGCCGAAACCCGGTGGACGCCCCGCGCTCCGGCGCCACCGCCCGCCCCCGTCCCGTCGACGCCGGGCGGTGCCCGTGGATAGGGTCGGACCCCATGGCTGGCAGAGCGCCGGGCACACCGCCCCAGACGACTGCGACGAGGCCCGGCGCCGCCCCGGCGTCCGAGTCCGTGACGGCCCGGTTGCGCAAGAGGCTCCGCCGGGTCCGCCGAAGGCTGCGCACGGCCGGGGTGGACTACTTCCGCGGCGGCGCCGCCGACTGGCCGGTGCTCTGCGCGCTCGCCCTGCTCGTCCCGCTGCTGATCATGCTCAACATCTGGATCCCCGGCTGGGCCCCGCCCACCTCCCTGGTCCTGCCGATCCTGGCCGGCGCCCTGCTGCTGCGCCCCGGCAGCCTGGTGGTGCTCTACGCGCTGGCCGCCCTCGGCCTCTCCTCCGAGTCCGTGATCCACACCGGCCAGCGGGTCGCCAGCAACAACCCCGAGGCGTACCTCTACGGGGTGACCCCGGGCGCGGCCCTGGTGGTCGGCGCCGCCGGCGTGGGCGGCCTGCTGCTCGCCCAGTTCCGGGCCCGGGTCGGCGTGCCCTGGTGGGGCGGCTCCACCATGCTGTTCGACCTGCGCGAGCGGCTGCGGGTGCAGAGCCGGGTGCCCGAGCTGCCGGACGGCTGGCACGCGGACATGGCGCTGCGCCCGGCCGGCGGCCAGTCCTTCTCGGGCGACTTCGTGGTCGCCGCGCGCACCGGCCCCGGCCAGCGGCTGCTGGAGGTGGTCCTCGCGGACGTCTCCGGCAAGGGCATGGACGCCGGCTCCCGCGCCCTGCTGCTCTCCGGCGCCTTCGGCGGCCTGGTCGGCTCGCTGCCCGCGCACGACTTCCTGCCCGCCGCCAACGGCTACCTGCTGCGCCAGTCCTGGGAGGAGGGCTTCGCCACCGCCGTCCACCTGGTGCTGGACCTGGACACCGGCGAGTACGAGCTGCTCTCGGCCGGGCACCTGCCGGGCATGCAGCGGCTGGCGGGGGAGGGGCGCTGGGAGGTCAAGCAGGCCGAGGGCCCGCTGCTGGGGATCTACGACGGCGCCAAGTTCGAGGGCGTGCGCGGCCGGCTGAACCGGGGCGACGTGCTGATGCTGTGCACCGACGGCATGGTCGAGGCGCCGGGCCGGGACCTCGGGGAGGGCATGGACCGGTTGATGGGGGAGGCGGACCGGCTGGTGCCCGGCGGCGGACCCGGCACGGGCGCGGGCGCCGCGGGCGCGCTGATCGAGACGGTCGCCCGGGACATCAACGACGACCGCGCCGTGCTGCTGCTCTGGCGCGACTGACGCCCGCCGACGCCCGCCCGGCCCCCGTCGCCGGGGCACATGCCGGAGGCAGCCGCGGCTGTCAAGCCTGGCAGCTGATCTTCAGCCAAATCGGACGCCCCGTCGACTGACCGGACCACTGGCTTCCGTTACCCGCCCCCGACGGTTTCCCGGCCGCTCAGCACGGCCCCGCCGACGATTCGTCAGGACGGCTCCGCTATCGTCCCGGTCGGCGGAAACTCGTCTCGCATCGCAGGATATCGGCGTTGGGCTGACTTTCAGACCTTTACGCAATCGGCACGGTCGACCACACTGAGTCCGGGCGGGACTGTTCAGGATTCGGGGGATAGGGGGCGTCACGTGCGGCACGACAGACAGCGGTCGACCGCGGGCTCCCTCACCGGCGGTGTGCCGGACGGTCCGCGATTCCGCCTCGGGACCGTCGGACAGGCCGGGGTCCGGCTTTCGCAGGTGCCGCCGGGCGGCGGCACCACGCTATGAAAACGAGGAAGTGAGTCCGGGTGGCACTCTCCGTCTCCGCACTGGTCCTGTTCGCGATCCTGTGCATCATCTTCATCCGCAACAAGCAGATGAAGATCCCGCACGCGATCGTCGCCGCCCTGTTCGGCTTCATGCTGCACGAGACCACGGTCGCGACCTCCATCAACTCCCTGCTGGCCAACCTCGCGCACAGCATCTCCGGCATCACCGGAGGCTGATCCGGCCGGGCCGTCCGCACCCCCGCCGCGGGGCTACCGGCCGGCCCGTCTGGCTTCCCGCCAGCGAGCGAAAAGTCCCCGGGGGCGCGCGGCCGCCGGGGCCGGGAGACGCATCGGTGCGGGTGCCACGGCACCCGCCGACGTGTGCTGCCCCGACGCCGGGGGTTCGGCCGTCAGCAGGACGAACAGCCGGGCCCAGCACAGTCGTTCACCCCGCGGCCAGTCCAGCGCGCGCAGCGCCGCCGAGGCCGCCTCCGACACCTCGCCGCCCACCCGGACCTCGGCGACGTCGTCCCCCGCCTTGCCGCCCAGGAAGAGCTTGACGCCCACCGGCCCGGTCCCGGTCAACTCCGCGCGCAGCGCGGGCGCGAGCGCCGGCAGCACCCGGTGCTCGGCCAGCCAGCCCGCCAGGTGCTCGTTGCCGAAGCCGAACACCGCGGCCGGCCCCTGCACCGCCCGCCAGCCCGGGAGTTCGGGCAGGGCCGGGCGGTCGGCGTGCACCCCGCGGCCCTCCGCGAACTCGACCAGCACCGGGGCGGTGGTGGTCGCCCACATCTTCACCGCGTTGGCGAGCTTCTCCTCCTCGGTCTTGCCGAGGCCGGCCGCGCAGTCCCACACCACCGGGGCGTCCGCCCGGCCCAGGTGCAGCACGAAGCCGAGGTCCACGTGCCCGGCGCCGTCGTCCCCGGGGTGCTCGCGGACCGCCACCGCCGTGGTGCCGGGGCCGCGGACCACCTCGCCGTCCGGGCGGAACACCTGGCCCAGCCGCGCCATCTCGCGGACCACACAGCGCTGTATGACGGCCAGCCGCTCCTGAGGACCCACCGGGACTCCTCCACCTCGGGAGCGCGCGGATGAGGTCGCGCTCGAACTCCGCTCGAACGCCGCCGAGGCTATCGGCCTGGCAGCCCACCGGGAAACCGTGCGGACCCCGCGGCCCTCCGGTCGCGGAAATGTCCGGCATGCCCCACTTTGGGCAGCGGAACCTGAAGGCCGTCCGCCCGGAGGACCCGCATGCCCCGCAGCGCCGCCCCGCCCCCGCCCGTCCTCCTCGCCCCCGCTCCGCCGCCGTTCGGCCCCGCGGACTCCGGACTGGTCGCCGAGATCGAGGCCTACCTCGCCTCGCTGCCCGCCCCCGCGCGCACCCCGGTGCCGTACGTCTGCCCGTACGGCAGCACCATGCGGCCCTGGCAGGCCGGCCACCCCGAGCCCCGGGCCACCCTGCTCGACCGGGCGCTGGGCCGGCCCGCCCGGCCCGTCCCGGTCGCGGCGGCCGACCACCTCAGGCTCGCCTCCCGCTACATCGGGGCGCACGGCTGGCTCCAGGGCGCGATGTGGGACGAGGCCGGCCGGGTCTGCCTGCTCGGCGCGCAGGCCGCCGTCCTGGCGCACGGCTACGGCACCCCGGCCACCGTGCGCACCGCCCGGGTCCAGCTGATGGAGGTGCTGCACGCCACCGGCCGCCCGGCGCGCTCCCCGGACGAGTACAACGACCGCCCGACCACCCGGGAGGGCGACGTCCACCAGCTGCTGGACCGGGCCGCCGCCCGGGCCGCCCGGCTCGGGCTCTGAGGCCCCGAGACGCCTCCGGGAAGGCCCCGCGATGCTCCCGGGGGCTTCCGGATGGGAAAACGTCGACGGCCCCGGTGTGCTGGGCACACCGGGGCCGGACCGGAGAGCGGGCGACGAGAATCGAACTCGCGTGACTAGTTTGGAAGACTAGGGCTCTACCATTGAGCTACGCCCGCACGACCTTCCCAGCCGTCACCGGCCGGAAGTTCGGGGGACAGCCTACCTGGTCCGGCCGCCCGCGTGCACACCGGATCGCGCACACCCCCTGCGCGCCCGCGCGGTATATCCCGCGTCGCGCCCGGGCGGATTGTGTCGGCGAGCCGCCCAGGCCCGGCGTGTACGCTTCCTCTCGGCACCACGGGGTGTGGCGCAGTTTGGTAGCGCGTCCGCTTTGGGAGCGGAAGGCCGTCGGTTCGAATCCGGTCACCCCGACAGTGCGGCAGGGTCTCGTCCGTAGGGGCGGGGCCCTGTTCTGTCTCGGCGCTCCCGGACGGCGGTACGGTGGCGCCTGGCGTCCGCCTTTGGTGGTACCGGTAGGATGGGGCGCTGGCGGTAGTCCCTGTGGCGTCAACCCAGGTCAACCGCACGAGGGCGAGGAGTCAAGCTCACCGTCCACCCCACGGGAGATGCAGCTCCAACCGCCCATCGCCCGTCTCGTCCGACCCCCCTTCCGGCTCCGTCCGGACGACGGGGACGGGCGGAGACAACCTGACCGCAAGCCCCTAGGAGACCTAACCGTGAAGAGCGCCGTCGAGACTCTGAACCCGACCCGGGTTCGACTCACCGTCGAGGTGCCCTTCGAGGAGCTCAAGCCCAGCCTCGACGCGGCGTACAAGAAGATCAACCAGCAGGTCTCGGTCCCGGGCTTCCGCAAGGGCAAGATCCCGAACCGGGTCATCGACCAGCGCTTCGGCCGTGGCGCCGTGCTGGAGGAGGCCGTCAACGACGCCCTGCCGCGCTTCTACACGCAGGCCGTCGACGAGGGCAAGATCGAGGTCCTCGGACAGCCCGACATCACCAACATCGAGGGTGTCGAGAAGATCGCCGATGGCGGCGACCTGAAGTTCACCGCCGAGGTGGACGTTCGTCCCGAGGTCACCCTGCCGGAGTTCTCCTCCATCGAGGTGACCGTCGACCCGATCGCCGTCTCCGACGAGGACATCGAGAAGTCGCTGGAGCAGCTGCGCGAGCGCTTCTCCTCGGTCAAGGACGTCGAGCGCGCCGCCGCCGCCGGTGACATCGTGGTCGTCGACCTGGTGGCCAAGGTCGACGGCGAGGTGCCGGAGGACGGCACCGCCAACGGCGTCAGCTACGAGATCGGCTCGGGCCGTCTGATCGACGGCATCGACGAGGCCGTCATCGGCCTGTCGGCCGGCGAGGAGAAGACCTTCGAGACCGAGCTCAAGGGTGGCACCCAGGCGGGCAAGACCTCCGAGGTCTCCGTCACCGTCACCGCCGTCCAGGAGAAGGAGCTGCCCGAGCTGGACGACGAGTTCGCCCAGCTGGCCAGCGAGTTCGACACCCTGGAGGACCTGCGCGCCGACTCCCGCAAGCGCCTGGAGCGCATGAAGGAGTACGACCAGGCCACCCAGGCCCAGGAGAAGGTCCTGGACGCGCTGCTCGCGCTGGTTGAGATCGAGTACCCCGAGAAGCTTCTCAAGGACGAGGTCGAGACCCGCAAGCACAACGTGGAGCACCACCAGCTCCAGCCGATGGGCCTCACCATCGACGCGTACCTGGAGACCCAGGGCAAGACCCGCGAGGAGTGGGACGCGGAGATCGAGGAGCAGGCGAAGAAGGGCATCAAGACCCAGTTCGTCCTGGACCAGATCGTCGCCAACGAGGAGCTGGGTGTTAACCAGGAGGAGCTCACCGAGCACCTCATCCGCCGCGCCGCCGGCTCGGGCCTGACCCCGGACCAGTTCGCGCAGCAGGTCGTCCAGGGCGGCCAGGTTCCGCTGCTGGTCGGCGAGGTCGCCCGCGGCAAGGCGCTGGCCACCGTGGTCGAGGCCGCCAAGGTCGTCGACACCGAGGGCAACGAGGTCAACTTCGACGACGAGGACGAGACGGCCGAGACCGTCGAGGCCGCCGCCGAGGAGACCGCCACCGAGGAGAAGACCGAGGCCTGAGCGCCCCGGTAGCCCCTTCCGGCCGCAGCGGGCCCGGACGCCGTACGGTGTCCGGGCCCGCTGTCGTCCGGCCCGGCGGCCGCCGCGACCCTGCGCTCACAGCGAACAGTTCTGCGTGAGGGATTCTGCGGCCGGGCCTGCGCGTTAGGGTCCTTGGACAGCAACAATCACGACGTGATACCCGGAAGCTGTGCGACACCGCGACGGCCGTGGAGCGACCGTCCAAATCGACTGAGCAGGTGGCTAAGTGACGTTCCCGCAGATGCAGATGCCTGGCCCGATGGCACCGCACGCCGCCGCTGGTGACGTGCTCGGCGGCCTTGGCGACCAGGTCTACAACCGGTTGCTCAACGAGCGGATCATCTTCCTCGGCCAGGCGGTGGACGACGACATCGCCAACAAGATCACCGCGCAGCTGCTGCTGCTGGCCGCGGACCCGGAGAAGGACATCTTCCTCTACATCAACTCCCCGGGCGGCTCGATCTCGGCCGGCATGGCGATCTACGACACCATGCAGTACATCAAGAACGACGTCGTCACCATCGCGATGGGCATGGCGGCCTCGATGGGCCAGTTCCTGCTCACCGCGGGCGCCCCGGGCAAGCGCTTCTCGCTGCCGAACTCCACGATCCTGATGCACCAGCCCTCCGCGGGCCTCGGCGGTTCCGCCACCGACATCCGGATCCAGGCCGAGCAGCTGCTCCGCACCAAGAAGCGGATGTCCGAGCTGATCGCGCACCACAGCGGCCAGTCCTTCGAGCAGATCACCGCCGACTCCGACCGCGACCGCTGGTTCACCCCGGAGGAGGCCCTGGAGTACGGCCTCATCGACGCGATCATGCACAGCGCCGCGGACGTCCCCGGCGGCGGCGGCACGGGCGCTGCCTGAGCCTCGGCCCGGCCCGCGACACCACAGCCCCAACGCCTCGGAGGACAAGGACCCCCATGAACATCCCCAGCCTGTCGGCCGCCCAGGCCCGCGTCGAGGACATGCGCGCCGAGGGCCGCTACATCGTCCCGCGCTTCGTCGAGCGCACCACGCAGGGCATCCGCGAGTACGACCCGTACGCCAAGCTGTTCGAGGAGCGCATCATCTTCCTCGGCTCGCAGGTCGACGACGTCTCGGCGAACGACATCATGGCGCAGCTGCTGTGCCTGGAGTCGATGGACCCGGACCGCGAGATCCAGATGTACATCAACTCGCCCGGCGGCTCGTTCACGGCCCTGACGGCCATCTACGACACCATGCAGTACGTGAAGCCGGACATCACCACGGTCTGCATGGGCCAGGCGGCCTCCGCCGCGGCCGTGCTGCTCGCGGCCGGCACCCCCGGCAAGCGGATGGCGCTGCCGAACGCCCGGATCCTGATCCACCAGCCGTACACCGAGACCGGCCGCGGCCAGGTGTCCGACCTGGAGATCCAGGCCAAGGAGATCTTCCGGATGCGCGAGCAGCTGGAGGAGATGCTGTCCAAGCACTCCAACCGGACGGCGGAGCAGGTGCGCGAGGACATCGAGCGCGACAAGATCCTGACCGCCGAGGAGGCCGCCGAGTACGGCCTGATCGACCAGATCATCTCCACCCGCAAGACCTCGCTGACCTCCTGAGGTCGGCTCCCTCCGGCCCGCGAGCGGGTCGGCGGGGCCCGTCGGGGCGGGGTGCGCACACGGGTGCGCACCCCGCCCCGGCCCATCGGCGGGCCCGTGCGACGGCATCTGTTCGGTATCAATTCGCCCAGGGCGTAGGGCAGACCTGGCGAAGAGGACGGAATCACGGGCCCGGCAGAGTACCGTCGGATAGCGAGACCGAGCGCCGTCGGCGTTGACGGTCCACAGCACCAGGCCCCGGAACCCCTGCGGGGCCCCTGGCGAAGGGGAAGCACCTCGTGGCACGCATCGGAGACGGTGGCGACCTGCTCAAGTGCTCGTTCTGCGGCAAGTCGCAGAAGCAGGTGAAGAAGCTGATCGCCGGCCCAGGCGTGTACATCTGCGACGAGTGCATCGACCTGTGCAACGAGATCATCGAGGAGGAACTCGCCGAGACCTCCGAGGTGCGCTTCGAGGAGCTCCCGAAGCCGCGCGAGATCTACGAGTTCCTGGACCAGTACGTGGTCGGCCAGGACCTCGCCAAGAAGGCGCTGTCGGTCGCCGTCTACAACCACTACAAGCGGGTCCAGGCGGGTGAGGCGGGCCGCAGCGGGGGCAACGGCCGCGAGGACGCCATCGAGCTGGCCAAGTCCAACATCCTGCTGCTGGGCCCCACCGGCTCCGGCAAGACGCTGCTGGCGCAGACCCTGGCCCGGATGCTGAACGTGCCGTTCGCGATCGCGGACGCCACCGCGCTGACCGAGGCCGGCTACGTCGGCGAGGACGTCGAGAACATCCTGCTCAAGCTGATCCAGGCGGCCGACTACGACGTCAAGAAGGCCGAGACCGGGATCATCTACATCGACGAGATCGACAAGGTCGCGCGCAAGAGCGAGAACCCGTCGATCACCCGGGACGTCTCCGGCGAGGGCGTGCAGCAGGCCCTGCTGAAGATCCTGGAGGGCACCACCGCGTCGGTGCCGCCGCAGGGGGGCCGCAAGCACCCGCACCAGGAGTTCATCCAGATCGACACCACGAACGTGCTGTTCATCGTCGGCGGCGCGTTCGCCGGCCTGGAGCGGATCATCGAGGGCCGCGCGGGTGCCAAGGGCATCGGCTTCGGCGCCAACATCCGCTCCAAGCGGGAGTCGGACGCCAGCGACCACTTCCGCCAGGTGATGCCCGAGGACCTGGTGAAGTTCGGCATGATCCCCGAGTTCATCGGCCGTCTGCCGGTGATCACCAGCGTGCACAACCTGGACCGCGAGGCGCTGCTCCAGATCCTCACCGAGCCGCGCAACGCGCTGGTCAAGCAGTACCGCAAGCTGTTCGAACTGGACGGCGTGGAGCTGGAGTTCTCCCGGGACGCGCTGGAGGCGATCGCCGACCAGGCGATCCTGCGGGGCACCGGCGCGCGCGGGCTGCGGGCCATCATGGAGGAGGTGCTGATGTCCGTGATGTACGAGGTCCCCTCGCGCCAGGACGTCGCCCGCGTGGTGGTCACCGGGGACGTCGTCTCCAAGCACGCCATCCCCACCCTGGTGCCGCGCGACATGATCAAGCGCGAGCGCCGGGAGAAGAGCGCCTGACCCGAGGCCGACGCCACGAGGAGGGGCCCCGCACCGGATCCGGTGCGGGGCC
>NZ_JBHJSJ010000095.1:0-19329 GCF_042268845.1 Kitasatospora sp. NPDC056273
TATATGACACTGTGTTTGTTCTTCGGCGTGTTTGTTTGCGGCCCCGGGGGCCCCCCCGGGCCGCCCCCGCGGGGAGCGGGGCCGCCCTTCGGCGGAGGGTGGGGAAGAAGGCTCAGGGGATCAGATCTTCGCCCACGCGTCGGTGAGGCTGGTCCGCAGGATCTGCTCGATCTCGTCGAAGGTCGACTGGTCGGAGATCAGCGGCGGGGCCAGCTGGATGACCGGGTCGCCACGGTCGTCGGCGCGGCAGTACAGGCCGTTGTCGAAGAGGGCCTTCGACAGGAAGCCGTAGAGGACGCGCTCGACCTCCTCGTCGTTGAACGACTCCTTGGTGACCTTGTCCTTCACGAGCTCGATGCCGTAGAAGTACCCGTTGCCGCGGACGTCGCCGACGATCGGCAGGTCGCGCAGCTTGTCCAGGGTGCCCAGGAACGCCGACTCGTTGTCGAGCACGTGCTGGTTCAGGCCCTCGCGCTCGAAGATGTCGAGGTTGGCCAGCGCCACCGCGGAGGAGACCGGGTGGCCACCGAAGGTGTAGCCGTGCAGGAAGGTGTTGTCACCCTTGTAGAACGGCTCGGCGAGGCGGTCCGAGATGATCGTGGCGCCGATCGGGGAGTAGCCCGAGGTCATGCCCTTGGCGCAGGTGATCATGTCGGGCTGGTAGCCGAACTTGTCGGCGCCGAACATGGTGCCCAGGCGGCCGAAGGCGCAGATGACCTCGTCCGAGACCAGCAGCACGTCGTGGCGGTCGCAGATCTCGCGCAGGCGCTGGAAGTACCCGGGCGGCGGCGGGAAGCAGCCACCGGCGTTCTGCACCGGCTCGACGAAGACGGCGGCGACGGTCTCGGCGCCCTCGTTGAGGATGGCCACCTCGATCTCGTCGGCGCACCAGCGGCCGTAGGCCTCGGGGTCGACCGTGCCGTCGGGGCCCTCGAGGAAGGCCGGGGCGCGGTAGATGTTGGTGTTGGGCGCCTTGTGGGTGCCCGGGACCAGCGGCTCGAACGGGGCCTTCAGGCCCGGCAGGCCGGTGATCGACAGGGCGCCCTGCGGGGTGCCGTGGTAGGCGACGGCGCGCGAGATGACCTTGTACTTGGTCGGCTTGCCGGTCAGCTTGAAGTACTGCTTGGCGAGCTTCCAGGCGGTCTCGACGGCCTCGCCGCCACCGGTGGAGAAGAAGACCTTGTTCAGGTCGCCCGGGGCGTAGTTGGCCAGGCGCTCGGCCAGCTCGACGGCCTTCGGGTGGGCGTAGCTCCACACCGGGAAGAAGGCGAGCTCCTTGGCCTGCTTGGCGGCGGCCTCGGCGAGCTCCTCACGGCCGTGGCCGGCCTGGACGACGAACAGGCCGGCGAGGCCGTCGAGGTACTTGCGTCCCTTGTCGTCCCAGACGTAGGTGCCCTCGCCCTTGACGATCGTCGGCACGGGGGAGTTCTCGTACGACGACATGCGGGTGAAGTGCATCCACAGGTGGTCGTAGGCGGTCTTGGAAAGGTCCTTCTGCGCCGGGTCGGCTGTCATCGGGTGCCCCAGGTGTAGGTCTGTTTCCGGAGCTTCAGGTAAACGAAGCTCTCGGTGCTCCGCACGCCGGGAAGCGCGCGGATGCGCTTGTTGATCATTTCGAGCAGGTGCTCGTCGTCCTCGCAGACCAGTTCGGCCAGGAGGTCGAACGAGCCTGCGGTGCAGACGACGTAGTCGACCTCGTCGAGGGCGGCCAACGCGTCGGCGACGGGTTCGATGTCGCCCTCGACCCGGATGCCGACCATCGCCTGGCGGGTGAAGCCGACGGTGAGCGGGTCCGTGACGGCGACGATCTGCATCACGCCCTGGTCGAGCAGCTTCTGGACGCGCTGCCGCACGGCCGCCTCGGACAGGCCGACGGCCTTGCCGATGGCGGCGTACGGGCGGCGCCCGTCCTCCTGGAGCTGCTCGATGATCGCCTTGGAGGCGGCGTCGAGGGGAACGCTGGCGTTCCGGTCGCGGTTGGCCACGCGGCCACTGTGCCTGATCGTTCGCGCGTTCGCAAGCGTGGAAACTGCTGATTTCGTCGTGATCTTGGAAAACGTATGCGGATTTCATTGCCGGAGCGCACTCCGCCTGTCGATACCAGCAGTCGTGCGGCTACCCTGGCACCGTACGCGCGCGCCCCCGAGGGCCGCCGCACGTACCGCCACCAGTGGACCGCGCCGCTCCGGGTGCGGCCACTCGGGACCCTTCGTACGCCGGACCCGCCGACGTACCATGGCGCCGGAATCTGCAACGCCGCAGGCCCAGACCGAGGAGAGATCCGTGAGCGACCTTCGCACGCTGCGCAACTACATCAACGGTGAGTTCGTCGACGCGGTCGACGGCCGCACGCTCGACATCGTCGACCCGACCACCGGTGAGGTCTACGCGACGTCGCCGCTGTCCGGTGCCGCTGACGTGGACGCCGCCATGGCCTCGGCCGCCGCCGCGTTCCCGATCTGGCGCGACTCCACCCCGAGCACCCGGCAGAAGCTGCTGCTCAAGATCGCCGACGCGGTCGAGGCCCGCGCCGACGAGATCGTCGACACCGAGGTGCGCAACACCGGCAAGCCCCGCGCGCTGACCCTCTCCGAGGAGATCGGCCCGATGGTGGACCAGATCCGGTTCTTCGCCGGTGCGGCCCGCATGCTGGAGGGCAAGGCCGCCGGTGAGTACATGGACGGGATGACCTCGATCATCCGCCGCGAGCCGGTCGGCGTCTGCGCCCAGGTCGCGCCGTGGAACTACCCGATGATGATGGCCGTCTGGAAGTTCGCCCCGGCCATCGCCGCGGGCAACGCCGTCGTGCTGAAGCCCTCCGACACCACCCCGGCCTCCACCGTGCTGCTGGCCGAGATCATCGGCGGCGTGCTCAAGGAGCTGGAGCTGCCGGCCGGCGTCTTCAACGTCATCTGCGGCGACCGCGAGACCGGCAAGCTGATGGTCGAGCACAAGACCCCGGCGATGGCCTCCATCACCGGCTCGGTGCGCGCCGGCATCTCGGTCGCCGAGTCCGCTTCCAAGGACGTCAAGCGCGTCCACCTGGAGCTGGGCGGCAAGGCCCCGGTCGTGGTCTTCGAGGACGCCGACATCGCCGAGGCCGTCGAGGGCATCTCGGTGGCGGGCTACTTCAACGCCGGCCAGGACTGTACGGCCGCCACCCGCGTGCTGGTCCACGAGTCGATCCACGACGCCTTCGTCGAGGCGCTGGCCAAGGCCGCGGCCGAGACCAAGACCGGCGGCGTGGACGACGAGGACGTGCTGTACGGCCCGCTGAACAACGCCAACCAGCTGAAGCAGGTCTCCGGCTTCATCGAGCGGCTGCCCGCCCACGCCAAGGTCGAGGCCGGTGGCCACCGGGTCGGTGACAAGGGGTACTTCTACGCCCCGACCGTCGTCTCCGGCCTGAACCAGGACGACGAGATCATCCAGAACGAGGTCTTCGGCCCGGTCATCACCGTGCAGAAGTTCACCGACGAGGACCAGGCCGTCGAGTACGCCAACGGCGTCGAGTTCGCGCTGGCCTCCTCGGTGTGGACCAAGGACCACGCCCGCGCCATGCGGATGTCGCGCCGCCTGGACTTCGGCTGCGTCTGGATCAACACCCACATCCCGCTGGTCGCCGAGATGCCGCACGGCGGCTTCAAGAAGTCCGGCTACGGCAAGGACCTGTCGGCGTACGGCTTCGAGGACTACACCCGGGTGAAGCACGTCATGACCGCGATCTGAGCGGGTCGTGACCGTTGGACGCGGTATGACCGCGATCTGAGCGGGTCGTGACCGTCGGACGCCGTATGACCGCGATCTGATTCAGGTCGTATGAACCGACCATGGGCCCGGGTCTTCTCGACCCGGGCCCTGTGTCTTTGCACCCTGTCGACGGTTGGCGCGACCGGCTGACACGATGGAACTGCCCTTCGGGGACGGGCCCGCCCTAGCCTTACCGGCATGAGCATTCCCACCGCTGACTCAGCTGCCGGCCAGGCCGTCAAGGCCGTCGACCGCGCGCACGTCTTCCACTCGTGGTCCGCCCAGGCGCTGATCGACCCCCTCGCGGTGGCCGGCGCCGAGGGCTCGTACTTCTGGGACTACGACGGCAACCGCTACCTCGACTTCTCCTCGCAGCTGGTCAACACCAACATCGGCCACCAGCACCCGAAGGTGGTCGCCGCGATCCAGGAGCAGGCGGCGAAGCTCTGCACCATCGCCCCCGGCTTCGCGGTCGAGGCGCGCAGCGAGGCCGCCCGGCTGATCGCCGAGCGCACCCCCGGAGACCTGGACAAGATCTTCTTCACCAACGGCGGCGCCGAGGCCAACGAGAACGCCATCCGGCTGGCCCGGCTGCACACCGGCCGGCAGAAGGTGCTGTCCACCTACCGCTCGTACCACGGCGCCACCGCCAACGCGATCGCCCTCACCGGCGACCCGCGGCGCTGGCCCAACGAGGGCGGCGTCTCCGGCGTGGTGCACTTCTGGGGGCCGTACGCCTACCGCTCCAACTTCCACGCCGAGAACGAGGCGCAGGAGTGCGAGCGCGCGCTGGAGCACCTGGAGCAGGTGATCGCGTTCGAGGGGCCCGGCACCGTCGCGGCGATCATCCTGGAGACCGTGGTCGGCACCGCGGGCATCCTGGTCCCGCCGGCCGGCTACCTGGCCGGGGTGCGGGAGATCTGCGACCGCTACGGGATCGTGTTCATCCTGGACGAGGTGATGGCCGGCTTCGGCCGCACCGGCGAGTGGTTCGCCGCCGACCACTGGGGCGTCACCCCGGACCTGCTCACCTTCGCCAAGGGCGTCAACTCGGGCTACGTGCCGCTGGGCGGCGTGGCGATCAGCGCCGAGATCGCGGCCACCTTCGCCGAGCGGCCCTTCCCCGGCGGGCTCACCTACTCCGGCCACCCGCTGGCCTGCGCCTCCGCGGTGGCGACCATCACCACCATGGCGGAGGAGGGCATCGTCGAGAACGCCAAGCACATCGGCGAGACGGTGCTCGGCCCCGGCCTGCGCGAGCTGGCCGAGCGGCACCCGTCGATCGGCGAGGTCCGCGGCCTCGGCGTGTTCTGGGCGCTCGACCTGGTGAAGAGCCGGGAGACCCGCGAGCCGCTGGTGCCCTACAACGCGGCCGGCGCCGCCAACGCGCCGATGGGCGAGCTGGCCGCGGCCTGCAAGCAGCGCGGGCTCTGGCCGTTCGTCAACATGAACCGCTTCCACGTCGTCCCGCCGTGCACCGTCACCGAGGAGGAGGCCAAGACCGGCCTCGCGGTCCTGGACGAGGTGCTGTCGCTCACCGACGCGCACACTGTCTGACGTACCAACCAGGACGGCCCCGAGCACCCGCGTGCCCGGGGCCGTCCCACGCTCCGGAAGGCCGCTCATGCCCAGCAGCTCCACCCTGACCCGCCGTCCTCCCGCCTCCAGCCCCGTCCGCCGGCGTTCCGTGCTCGGCGGGGCCGCGCTGCTCGGCGCCGGCGTGCTGACCGGTTGCGGCATCCCGGCCGCGTACGTGGCCGAGGACCGCCGCTCGGCGCCGGACCGTTCGGAGGACGACAAGCGGCTCGTCTTCTCCAACTGGACGCAGTACATCGACACCGACGACGCGGGCGGGCGTCCCACCCTGGACGCCTTCAGCGAGAAGACCGGGATCGCGGTCGGCTACACCGAGGACATCAACGACAACGACGAGTTCTTCGGCAAGATCAGCCCGGTGCTCACCCAGGGCGCCGCCCCCGGCCGGGACCTGATGGTGATCAGCGACTGGATGGCCGGGCGGTACGTCTCGCTGGGCTGGGTGCAGGCCATGGACCGGGCCAACCTGCCCAACGTCACGGCCAACCTGGACCCGCAGCTGGCCGACCCGGCCTTCGACCCCGGGCGCCGGCGCAGCGTGCCGTGGCAGTCCGGGATCACCGGCATCGCCTACAACCGCAAGGCGCTCGGCCGGGAGATCAGGTCCACCGCCGACCTGTGGGCGCCCGACCTCAAGGGCCGGGTCACGCTGTTCGCCGGGCTGGACGAGGCGCTCGGGCTGCTGATGCTCTCCCAGGGCGCGGACATCGCGAAGTTCACCGACGACGACGCGCGCCGGGCGATGGACCTGGTGCAGAAGACGGTGGACAGCGGCCACGTCCGGCGCTTCACCGGCAACGACTACACCAGCGACCTCGCCTCCGGTGCGGCGCTCGCCTGCCAGGCCTACTCCGGCGACGCCGTCCAGCTCACCGCCGAGAACCCGGACATCGAGTTCGTGGTGCCGGAGGAGGGCGGCGAGCTGTGGGCGGAGAGCCTGATGATCCCCAACCGGGCCGCCCACAAGCGCAACGCCGAGCTGCTGATCGACTACTACTACCAGCCCGAGGTGGCCGCCGAACTCGCCGCGTTCGTCCAGTACATCTGCCCGGTGCCGGCCGCCCGCGAGGTGCTGGCGGCCAGCGGCGACAAGGAGAAGGCCGAACTCGCCGAGAACCCGCTGGTGTTCCCGACCGACGGGATGCGCGCCCGGCTGCACACCATGCGCGACGTCACCTCGGCCGAGCGGCCCGAGCTGCACAAGGTCTGGGGGCGCATCACCGGGGTGTGACCGCTACCGCCGGACGGCGTCCAGGGCGAGCAGCGCCACGTGCAGGGAGAGGCAGGACTCCACCTGGTCGAGGTCGACGCCGAGGATCCGCTCGACCTTGTGCAGCCGGTCGTAGAAGGACGGCCGGGACAGGTGCGCGGCGTCCGCCGCGGCCGACTTGTTCCGGCCCTGCTCCAGGTAGATCCGCAGCATCTGCACCAACTGGCCGTTGTGCTCGGCGTCGTGGGCCAGCAGCGGGCCCAACTCCCGCTCCACGTACGTCTGCAGCCGGGCGTCGTCGCGCAGCAGGTGGAGCAGGCCGCGCAGCCGGACGTCCGGCAGGCGGTAGTAGGAGGAGCTGCGGCCGCCGGGCGCGTCGTGCAGGGCGGCGTCGGCGACCTGGGTGGCCTCCAGCAGGGTGCGCCGGGCGTCGCGCACCGAGCCGACCGAGGAGCCGACCGCGACCACCGGGCCCGCCGGGTCGCCGCCCTCCCGTCCGGCCTCGGCGGACATCCGGCGCAGCGCGGCGGAGAGGGCGTCCAGCGAGGCGTGCTCGTCCTGCTGGGTGCCGAGCGTGATCAGCAGCCCGATGGCCTCGTCGTCCAGCGCGCCGACCAGGGCGGTCAGCCGGCAGGCCCGGACGGCGCCGGCGGCCAGTTCGGTGAAGTCGCGCAGCCGGGCCTGCGCCTCCAGCGCGGCCGGGATCGGGCCGCGCCGCTGCCGCAGCACCACGCCGACCAGCCGGCGGCCCTCCAGCGGGATGCCGAGGGCCTGGGCGCGCAGCGCCGCCTCGGAGACGGTCAGCGCATGGGTGAGGATGCCGGACAGCAGGGTGCGGTGGGTCTGCCGCTCCAGGCTCTCCCGGTCGCGCACCACCAGCCGGTTGAGCGCCAGTGCGGAGGCGCCGCGCTCCAGCAGCATGGTGTGCGGGTGGGCCTCGCCCTCGGGCAGCGGGCCGGGCTCCTGCACCAGCACCAGCCGGCCCCAGTCCTGGCCGCGGGCTCCGACGGTGGTGACCAGCCAGCCGCTGCGCGGGTCGTGGCCGGTGCGCCCGGCCGGACGGACGCCGCGCGAGCGGCGCTCCCAGTCCTCCAGCACCTCGGCCTCCGGGCGTCCGGCGGCGTCGTGGGCGAGCACCTGGTGGGCCAGGTTCTCCAGGACGACGGGGGCGCCGGCCATCCGGGACACCTGGCGGATCACCTCGGGCGGCTCGGCGCCCTCCACCACCAGCTCGTTGAAGACCTGGTGGACCGACTCGGAGATCCGCAGCTGCTCCAGCTGGGAGTTGACCACCAGGGCGTGCACGGCCTCGGTGACGGCGACGAAGCGCAGCTCGCGGCGGAGCGTGATCAGCGGCAGTCCGCGCTGCTCGGCGGCGTTGACCAGGGCGCGGGGGAGCGAGTCGAAGTAGCGCCGCCCGAACTCGACGACCAGGCCGGCCACCCCGACCTCGTCCAGCTCGCGCACGTAGCGGGCCAGGCCCTCGCGGTCCTCGGGCAGCGCGATGCCGGTGGTCAGCACCAGTTCGCCGCCGCGGAGCATCCCGGCGACGTCGGGCAGTTCGCTGACGTGGACCCAGCGGACCGGCCGCTCCAGGTGGTCGGCGCCGGCCACCACCTGGGGCAGGCCGCGCCGCATCACGTCGAGGTCGAGGACTCGGGCGACGGTGGGGAGCATCGCGGGCCTCCGGGGCTGTGGAGAGCGGAGCCGGGGCTCCGGGCGTTCTGGTTTCGGGTGACGCGGTCAGGGTGACGCGGTCGGGGTGTGCGGTCAGGGTCGTGCAGTCAGGGTGTCAGGTAAATCATCCATCCCCCCGACGACCTGTTGCCCTGCCCGCACCCTTGCACCCTGTAAGGCCCTTCGTGCCGAGGTTGTCGAAGTGACCCTTGTCACCCCAACCCCGCAGCAGGCAAGGTCAGCGGGACCGCAGACCCCCACCGCGGACGCGTGACCCCGCAGCGGTCGAACCACGGCACTTGGAGGAACCAGATGGACCTGACCGACTTCGGCCCGGGCGCGCAGTACATCGCGGGACGCCAGACCAGGGGGAGCGGCGAGCCCTTCCAGGTCGTCAACCCCGCCGACGGCAGCGTGGTCGAGCAGGTCGCGCTGGCCACCGCCGGGGACGTGGACACCGCCGTCGCCGCCGCCAGGGCGGCCCTGCCCGGCTGGTCCTCGGCCACCCCCGGTGCGCGCTCCGAGGCGCTCACCCGGCTGGCCGCCGTGCTGGCCGGGGCGGCCGACGACCTGGCCCGGGTGGAGACCGCGCAGACCGGCAAGCCGGTCAAGCTGGCCACCGAGTTCGACGTGCCCGGCACCGTCGACAACGCCGCCTTCTTCGCCGGCGCCGCCCGCAACCTGGAGGGCAAGGCGGCCGGCGAGTACTCCGGCGACCACACCTCGTACGTGCGGCGCGAGGCGGTCGGCGTGGTCGGCTCGATCTCGCCGTGGAACTACCCGCTGCAGATGGCCGCCTGGAAGATCCTCCCGGCGATCGCCGCGGGCAACACCATCGTGCTCAAGCCGGCCGAGCTGACCCCGCTGACCTCGCTGATGTTCGCCCGGGCCTGCACCGCCGCCGGCATCCCGGACGGCGTGGTCAACGTGGTCACCGGCGCCGGGCGCACCGCGGGCGAGCACCTGGTCGGGCACCCGGACGTCGCGATGGTCTCCTTCACCGGCTCCACCGGCGTCGGCAAGCGGGTCGCCGAGATCGCCACCGCGGGCGTCAAGCGCACCCACCTGGAGCTCGGCGGCAAGGCCCCGTTCGTGGTCTTCGACGACGCCGACCTGGACGCCGCGGTGCACGGAGCGGTCGCGGCCTCGCTGATCAACGGCGGCCAGGACTGCACCGCCGCCACCCGCGCCTACGTCCAGCGCCCGCTGTACGACGCCTTCGTGGCCGGGGTGGCCGAGCTGTACGCGGCGATCCGGATCGGCGACCCGCTGAACCCGCGCACCGACCTCGGCCCGCTGGTCTCGTACGCCCACCGGGACCGGGTGGCCGGCTTCGTGGAGCGCGCCCGCTCGTACGCCACCGTGGTCACCGGCGGCCGGGCCCCGGAGAAGGGCCACGACGGCACCGACCTCACCCGGGGCGCGTACTACCGGCCGACCCTGATCACCGGCGCGGCCCAGGACAGCGAGGTCGTGCAGGGCGAGATCTTCGGCCCGGTGCTGGTGGTGCTGCCCTTCGACGGCGACGACGAGGGCCTGCGGCTGGCCAACGACACCCCGTACGGGCTGGCCGCCTCCGCCTGGACGAGCAACGTGCACCGCTCGCTGCGCGCCACCCGGGAGATCGCGGCCGGCTGCGTCTGGGTCAACGACCACATCCCGATCATCAGCGAGATGCCGCACGGCGGCTACAAGGCGTCCGGCTACGGCAAGGACATGTCCCAGTACTCGCTGGACGAGTACACCCAGGTCAAGCACGTCATGTTCGACACCACCGCGGTGGCCCGCAAGGACTGGCACCGCACCGTCTTCGGAGACAGATAACCCCCGGACCACGCGGGTGCCCCCACACCCCATCTCCCCCAGGAGGCCCGTTCCATGGCGTTCAACGAGCTCACCGACGGTCTGCCCGAACCGGTCCGAAGGGCCTGGGAACGCAGTCTGACCAGCGGCCGGGCCGCGCTCGGCCGCCGCACCCTGCTGCGCGCCGCCGCGCTGAGCGCCGGAGCGGGCACCCTGGCCGCCTGCGGGATCCCGGCGGCCCCCCGGGCGACCGGCGACTCGACCGCGAACGCCGCCAAGGACCTCTCGGAGACGCAGAAGGAGGTCGACTTCTCCAACTGGCCGCTGTACGTGGACACGGACGAGAAGGACAAGGAGAAGCACGGCACCCTGGAGGCCTTCACCGAGGCCACCGGGATCAAGGTGAAGTACAACGAGGACGTCAACGACAACGTCGAGTTCTTCGGGAAGATCAAGCCGCAGCTCGCCTCCGGCCAGGACACCGGCCGCGACCTGATGGTGCTCACCGACTGGATGGCCGCCCGGCTGATCCGGCTCGGCTGGGTGCAGAAGCTCAACCCGGCGAACGTCACCACCGCGATCACCAATATCGAGTCGCGCTTCCGCGCCCCCGACTGGGACCCGGGGCGGCTCTACTCCTACCCGTGGGCCGGCATCCAGACCGTCGTCGCGTACAACCGGAAGGCGACCAGGGGGAAGGAGGTCACCAGCGTCTCCCAGCTGCTGGACGATCCCGACCTCAAGGGCCGGGTCACCTTCCTCTCCGAGATGCGCGACAGCATCGGGATGGTCCTGCTGGACCAGGGCAGGAGCACCGAGAGGTTCACCGCCGACGACTTCGACGGCGCGGTCGCCCGCCTCCAGAAGGCCGTCGACAGCAAGCAGATCCGCCGCTTCACCGGCAACGACTACGGCCAGGAGCTCTCCGCCGGCGACATCGCGGCCTGCATCGCCTGGGGCGGCGACCTGATCCAACTGCGCGCCGACAACCCGGACATCGAGTTCGTCATCCCGGAGAAGGGCTACATCGCCTCGACCGACAACATGCTGGTCCCGGCCAGGGCCCAGCACAAGGCGAACGCGGAGAAGCTGATCGACTTCTACTATCAGCCGAAGATCGCGGCGCAGCTGGTCGCGGGCATCGGCTTCGTCTCCGCCGTCACCGGGATGAAGGACGAGCTCGCTGGCATCGCCCCGGACACCGCGGCCAACCCGCTGGTCGTACCCACCCCCGAGATGGCGGGCAGGGCGCACGTGTTCCGCACGCTCTCCGAGAGCGAGGAGAGCGACTTCGAGCAGAAGTTCTCCAAGCTCATCGGCGCCTGACCCCCGCTCCCGGCAGAGAATCCCAGGAAGACACCACCCCATGACAGACCAGCAGCGCGACGCGGCCGTCGGCGGCGACGTCCGGCTCACCGGCATCGGCAAGACCTACGGCTCCTTCACCGCCGTCCACCCGCTCGACCTGACCGCCCCGCAGGGCTCGTTCTTCGCCCTGCTCGGCGCCTCCGGCTGCGGCAAGACCACCACCCTGCGCATGATCGCCGGCCTGGAGGAGCCCACCAGCGGCACCGTCCTGATCGGCGGCCAGGACGTCACCGCCCTGCCCCCGTACAAGCGGCCGGTGAACACCGTCTTCCAGAGCTACGCGCTCTTCCCGCACCTGGACATCTTCGAGAACGTCGCCTTCGGCCTGCGCCGGCGCGGCAGGAAGGACGTCAGGAAGCAGGTCGAGGAGATGCTGGAGCTGGTCGAGCTCGGCCAGTACGCCCGGCGCAAGCCGCACCAGCTCTCCGGCGGCCAGCAGCAGCGCGTCGCGGTCGCCCGCGCACTGATCAACCACCCGCAGGTGCTGCTCCTGGACGAGCCGCTCGGCGCGCTCGACCTCAAGCTCCGCCGCCAGATGCAGCTGGAGCTCAAGCGGATCCAGACCGAGGTCGGCATCACCTTCGTGCACGTCACCCACGACCAGGAGGAGGCCATGACCATGGCCGACACCATCGCGGTGATGAACGGCGGCCGGGTCGAGCAGCTGGGCGCCCCCGCCGACCTGTACGAGAACCCCGCCACCACCTTCGTGGCCAACTTCCTCGGCCAGTCCAACCTGCTGCCCGCCGAGGTCACCGGCACCGAGGGCGGCGACCTGCTGCTCAGCGCGGCCGGCGCCCGCCTCGCGGTGCCGAAGGCGCGCTGCGCCACCGACGCCAAGCGCGTCCACCTGGGCGTGCGCCCGGAGAAGATCACCATCACCCACGCCTCCGAGCAGGTCGCCGACGGCCGCAACCGGCTGGCCGGCACGGTGCTCGACTCCAGCTTCATCGGCGTCTCCACCCAGTACGTGGTGCGCACCGACGGCGGCCAGGAGGTCACCGTCTTCGAGCAGAACATGGAGCGCGACGCGCGGATCGTCCCCGGCGCCGCCGTCCAGCTGCACTGGAACCCGGCGCACTCCTTCGCCCTCGACGCCGCCCAGGCGATCGACGCGGGCACCGCGGAGGAGGCCGCATGACCGCCACCACCCCGGCCGCGCCACCCCAGGTCATACCGCTGGAGGGACCGGCGCCGAAGCCCAGGCGCAAGCTCACCCCGTACTGGCTGCTGCTTCCCGGCATCGCCTGGCTGGTCGTCTTCTTCGCCGTCCCGCTGGTCTACCAGGCGTCGACCTCGCTGCAGAGCGGCTCGCTCGAAGAGGGCTTCAAGGTCACCTGGCACATATCGACCTACTGGGACGCCCTGGTCGAGTACCGGTGGCACTTCCTGCGCTCGTTCTCCTACGCGGCCGTCGCCACCGTGCTCTGCCTGGCCGTCGGCTACCCGCTCGCGTACACGATCGCCTTCAAGGCGAGCAAGCGCTGGCGCAACGTCATCCTGATCCTGGTCATCGCGCCGTTCTTCACCAGCTTCCTGATCCGCACGCTGGCCTGGAAGACCATCCTGTCCGACGGCGGCCCGGTGGTCGGCGCGCTGAACGCGCTGCACGTCCTGGACGTCACCAACCTGCTCGGCCTGACCAGCGGCGACCGGGTGCTGGCCACGCCGCTCGCCGTGGTCTGCGGCCTGACCTACAACTTCCTGCCGTTCATGATCCTGCCGCTGTACACCTCGCTGGAGCGGATCGACCCGCGCCTGCACGAGGCGGCCGGCGACCTCTACGCCCGGCCGTTCACCACCTTCCGCAAGGTCACCTTCCCGATCTCGCTGCCGGGCGTGGTCGCGGGCACCCTGCTGACCTTCATCCCCGCCTCCGGCGACTACATCAACGCCCAGCTGCTGGGCTCGCCGAGCGAGCAGATGGTCGGCAACGGCATCCAGAAGCAGTTCCTGAACGTGCTCGACTACCCCACGGCCGCCGCGCTGAGCTTCATCCTGATGGCCCTGATCCTGGGCATGGTGACGGTCTACATGCGCAAGGCCGGGACGGAGGATCTGGTCTGATGTCCCGGATTTCCAAGTGGATCCGCGCCCACCTGGTGGTGCTGGCCGGCCTGCTGGCCCTCGCCTACCTGGTGCTGCCCAACCTGGTCGTGCTCGCCTTCTCGTTCAACAAGCCGGTGGGCAAGTTCAACTACGAGTGGAACGAGTTCTCCACCGACGCCTGGACCAGCCCCTGCGGCGTGGCCGACATGTGCCAGTCGCTCTCGCTCAGCCTGCAGATCGCGGTGCTCGCCACCGTCGGCGCCACCGTGCTCGGCACCATGGTCGCCTTCGCACTGGCCCGCTACCGCTTCCGCGGCCGCTCGGCCACCACCGCGATGATCTTCCTGCCGATGGCCATGCCCGAGGTGGTCATGGCCGCCTCGCTCGGGACGCTCTTCCTCAACATGCGCATCCCGTTCGGGTTCACCACCATCCTCATCGCCCACATCATGTTCTGCCTCAGCTTCGTGGTGACGGCGGTCAAGGCGCGCGTGATGAGCATGGACCCGAGGCTCGAACAGGCCGCCCAGGACCTCTACGCGACCCCCGTCCAGACCTTCCTGAGGGTCACCCTGCCGCTCGCGGCGCCCGGCATCGCGGCGGGCGCGCTGCTCAGCTTCGCGCTCTCCTTCGACGACTTCATCATCACCCAGTTCAACTCGGGGCCGACCACGGTCACCTTCCCGATGTTCGTCTGGGGCGCCTCGCAGCGCGGCATCCCGGTGCAGGTGAACGTCATCGGCACCGCGATGTTCCTCGCCGCCGTCCTGCTGACCGTCGTCGGCCAGTGGCTGGGCAACCGCCGGAAGGCCACCGCCTGACATACGGTCGACGACGGTGGCCAGTACAACCATCACCTATTCGTAGAAAGTGGCTGATAATGCATGGACTCCGCCCGCGCACTCAGTGACGCCAGGCCCACCCCCTTCTGGCTGGAGGATCCCGGCCGGCCGGCGGCACTGCCCGCCCTGGTCGGCGACACCACCTGCGACCTGCTGGTCGTCGGCGGCGGCTACTCCGGCCTGTGGACCGCCCTCATCGCCAAGGAACGCGACCCCTCGCTGGACGTCGTGCTGGTCGAGGGCAACGAGGTCGGGTGGGCCGCGTCCGGGCGCAACGGCGGGTTCTGCGCGGCCAGCCTGACCCACGGCTTCGGCAACGGCCTGGACCGCTGGCCGTCCGAACTGGCCCAGCTGGAACGCCTCGGTGCCGCCAACCTCGACGGCATCGAGGCCACCCTCAAGCGCTACGGCATCGACGCCGAGTGGGAGCGCACCGGCGAGATCGACGTCGCCACCCAGCCCCACCAGGTCGAGGAGCTCCACGAGATCGCCGAGGCGGTCGCCCGGTACGGCTTCGACATCACCGTCCTGGACGCCGACCAGCTGCGCGCCGAGGTCGACTCGCCGACCTTCCTCGGCGGCCTCTGGGACAAGGAGGGCGTGGCGATGGTCCACCCCGCCAAGCTCGCCTGGGGCCTCAAGGACGCCTGCCTGGGCCAGGGCGTGCGGATCTTCGAGCACACCCGGGCCACCGACCTGCGGGAGCACGGCAGCGGCATGGCCGTCCGCACCCCGTACGGCCGGGTCTTCGCCCGCAAGGTCGCGCTCGGCACCAACGTGTTCCCGTCGCTGCTCAAGCGGGTCCGCCCGTACGTCGTCCCGGTGTACGACTACGCGCTGATGACCGAGCCGCTCAGCGAGGAGCAGCTCGCCGCGATCGGCTGGCGCGGGCGCCAGGGCCTCGGCGACAGCGCCAACAAGTTCCACTACTTCCGGCTCTCCGCCGACAACCGGATCCTCTGGGGCGGCTACGACGCGGTCTACCACTTCGGCGGCCGGGTCCGGCACGAGTACGACCAGCGGCCGGAGACCTTCCGCACCCTGGCCAACCACTTCTTCCGCTGCTTCCCGCAGCTGGAGGGCCTGCGCTTCACCCACGCCTGGGGCGGCGCGATCGACACCTGCAGCCGGTTCTCGGCGTTCTTCGACACCGGGTACCGGGGCAAGGTCGCGTACGCGGTCGGCTACACCGGGCTCGGCGTCGGCGCGACCCGCTTCGGCGCCGAGGTGATGCTCGACCTGCTGGCCGGCGAGCGCACCGAGCGCACCTCGCTGGAGATGGTGCGCAGCAAGCCGCTGCCGTTCCCGCCCGAGCCGGTGCGCTGGGCCGGGATCGAGCTCACCACCCGGTCGCTGGAGCGGGCGGACCGCAACGGCGGCCACCGCAACCTCTGGCTGCGCACCCTCGACCGGCTGGGGCTCGGCTTCGACAGCTGAACCGTTCAAACGCTGAACCACTGGAACGCTGAAATGCTGAACCGCTGATCTGCCGAAACGGCTGAAGCCGTTGAAACCGTTGAAACCGTTGAAACCACGAACGCCCGTAGCCGGGTGCCCCTAGTCGTGTAATCGGGACCCGCCGTCCGCCTCTCCTTGGTGACGGCGGGTCTCGCTCTTCCCGCCGTCTCCGAACAGTACGAACGGCAAGAAGCGGGGACACGACATGGAGACCACCGGACTGCACTGGCTCGCCCAGGCGGCACCGGACCCGGAGGCCTTCCGGGACCAGTGGGAGCGCACCGGGCTGGGCCTGGTGCTGCTGCCGGCCGGCCGGCGTTGGGACGTCCTCTCCGTCCCCGGACGGCTCGGGCGCCCGGCCGTGGAGGTCCTGGACCCGCGCACCCGCGGTCCGGTCCTCACCGACTTCGGGGGCGGGCAGGTCAGCTTCCTGGTGCCCGTCGGCACCGCCGCCCGCTGGATCGGCACCGGCGTGCGCGGTGCGGGGGAGGGCACCTGGATCGTCGTCCCGCACCCCGGGCGCCGCAGTCGGGGCGTGCGCTGGCTGGTCCCGCCGGACGGCTCCGGGCGGCTCACCGACCCGGTGCTGCTGGAGCTCGCCCTGCACGAGGCGGCGGCCCGGCTCGGCGGCTGGTGAGCCGCGCCGTCTCGTGCGGAACCGGGGGCCCGGGGGCGTGAGGAGGTGCCCGGGGGCGCCCGGTAGCGCTCCGGGCGCCCGGCAACTGGCGCGTGGAGCGGGCGGTCGCGTCAGACTGGAGGCGTGACCACCGTCCCGCACGCCGTCGACGCGTCCCTCCGCCCGGGCCCCGCCCAGCTGCGCCTGGCCGCGCTGGCCGCACCCGTCTGCGACCGGTACGGCCTCGCCCTGGCGGGAGGGCACGCGCTGCGCGCCCACGGCGTCGCGGCCCGCCCGCAGGACGGGCTGACCCTGGCGACCGGCGGCGCCGACCTGCCGGAGGTGGCCGCCGCGCTGGGCGAGGCGTACCGGACGGCGGGCGGCGGGGCCGTCGAGCGGCCGGGCACACCGCGGCTGGAACAGCTCACCGTCCGGCTGGCGCTGGGCGGGCGGTCGCACTCGGTGGAACTGCGCAAGGAACCGCTGGGACACCGGCCGGTCCGGTTCGACCTCGGTGCGCCCGGACCGGACGAGCCCCCGGCGGTGCTGCCGGCCGTCGCCCTGGAGGACGCGGCCGCACTGACCACCGCGCTGCTCGTGGACCGGGGCATGCCCCGCGACCTGATCGACGTGCACGCCCTCACCCGCTGCTACCGGGAGGGCGAACTGCTCGCGCTGGCAGCCGAGTTGGACCCGGACTTCCAGCCCGCGGCGCTGGCCGAACGGCTGGAGGCGCTCGCCGAGGCGGCGGACGGGCGGTTCCGCGCCCGGGGCGTGCCGGCCGGGGAGGTGGCCGAGCTGAAGCGGTGGGCGCTGGCCTGGGCGCAGGACCTGCGGCTGGACCTGCTGGAGACCCGGGAGGCGGCGGACGGGCTGCACGACCCGTACCTGGAGGAGCCGGAGGACGGGGAGTCCTAACCCCTCGGTCCCGCGGGTGTCCGCGGTGTTTGGGTGCCCGTGCCGTTGGGGGCATTCGTGGTGGGTTCACACCTTCGGGCGAGTGACCGGACGACCTGTAAGGCTGAATCCACGATCCCCGTCAGCCTGTTCGTTGAGCTGCGCCGGAGCGGCCACCAGACTGGGAGACGAGCGCGGTAGCCCCGTGATTCCCGTCGCCCGGCCCACGTGCGGGCGGCGCCAGACCGGACCGGTGGCAGGACGCCGCCCGGGACTTCGGAGGCAGACGGACCTTGAGCAAGCACATCATTCACTGGATCGGCGGCAAGCCCGTCGCCACCGCCGGTGCGGCCCCCCGTCGCGGCGAGGTCTTCGACCCGGCCACCGGCCAGGTCGCCGGCCAGGTCGACTTCGCCGAGATCGCCGAGGTCGACCAGGCCGTGGCCGCCGCCGCCTCGGCCTTCACCGAGTGGCGCACCGCCTCGATCGCGAAGCGGACGACGGTGCTCTTCGCCTTCCGCGAGCTGCTGAACGCCCGCCGCGACGAGCTGGCCTCGATCATCGTGGCCGAGCACGGCAAGGTGCACTCCGACGCGCTCGGCGAGATCGCCCGCGGCCTGGAGGTCGTGGAGTACGCCTGCGGCATCCCGCAGCTGGTCAAGGGCGGCTTCACCGAGCAGGCCTCGACCGGCGTCGACGTCTACTCGATCCGCCAGCCGCTCGGCCCGGTCGCGATCATCTCGCCGTTCAACTTCCCGGCCATGGTGCCGATGTGGTTCTTCCCGATCGCCATCGCGGCCGGCAACACCGTCGTGGTGAAGCCCTCGGAGAAGGACCCGTCCGCCGCCAACTTCCTCGCCGAGCTGTGGAAGGAGGCCGGCCTGCCGGACGGCGTCTTCAACGTCGTGCACGGCGACAAGGTGGCCGTCGACCGCCTGCTGGAGCACCCGGACGTCAAGTCCATCAGCTTCGTCGGCTCCACCCCGATCGCCCGCTACGTCTACGAGACCGGCACCCGCTACGGCAAGCGCGTGCAGGCCCTGGGCGGCGCCAAGAACCACATGCTGGTCCTGCCGGACGCCGACCTCGACCTCGCCGCCGACGCCGCCGTCAACGCGGGCTTCGGCGCGGCCGGCGAGCGCTGCATGGCGGTGTCCGTGCTGGTCGCGGTCGACCCGATCGGCGACGAGCTGGTCGAGAAGATCAAGCAGCGGATCGCCACCCTGAAGGTCGGCCCCGGCTGCAACGGCGAGTCCGAGATGGGTCCGCTGGTCACCGGCCAGCACCGGGACAAGGTCACCTCCTACGTGGAGTCCGGGGTCGCCGACGGCGCCGAGCTCGCGGTGGACGGCCGCAAGCACCCGGTCACCGCCGAGGACCGGAACGGCTCCCCGACGGCCGACGGCTTCTGGCTCGGCCCCACGCTGTTCGACCACGTCAAGCCCGGCATGTCCGTCTACAACGACGAGATCTTCGGCCCGGTCCTCTCGGTGGTGCGCGTCGACTCGTACGAGGAGGGCCTGGCGCTGATCAACGCCAACCCGTACGGCAACGGCACCGCCCTCTTCACCAACGACGGCGGCGCGGCCCGGCGCTTCCAGTTCGAGGTGGAGGTCGGCATGGTCGGCATCAACGTGCCGATCCCGGTCCCGGTCGCCTACTACTCCTTCGGCGGCTGGAAGGCCTCGCTGTTCGGCGACGCCCACGCGTACGGCCCGGACGGCGTGCAGTTCTTCACCCGGGGCAAGGCCGTGACCCAGCGCTGGCTGGACCCGTCGCACGGCGGCATCAACCTGGGCTTCCCCACCAACAGCTGATCCGCACGGCACTACCGGCCGGACCCCTCTCCCCGGGGTCCGGCCGGCCGTCTTTGCACGACGTTTGCATCGGTGCGTGGAAGCGCGTACAGTTCTTCGAGCTGCCTGGCAGGGAGCACCGGACACGCATCTGCGCGGACGGTCCCGCGGTGGCCAATCCTCTGAAACACCACTTCCGGTTCGTGCCGGTCGTTTGCGCTTTTCGGCGCTGTGACCTGGTGCTTATTCGGCGTGCTCGTTTTATCG